>JBDTCO010000283.1:0-27696 GCA_039923495.1 Polyangia bacterium | reverse complement strand
CGCGACCGGCCGGCGAGTCGAGCCCGATCTTCTCGGTGGAGGTCGATGCCACGAATGTCTACTTCAACGACGGGGCGGGCCAGCTCTGGGTCGCGCCGAAGGACGGGAGCGCCAAGGCCACGATGCTCGTCGGCAACGAGCGCGAGCACGTACGCAGCTTCTTCGTGGACGATCACACGTTGTACTACGCGACCAGTGCAGAGCTCCGGAGCGTGTCCATCTCGGGCGGTGCGTCGCACGCGGACGTGACGAGCCCGGGACCCGTGCTGCTCGTCGGTGATGGCAAGGAGCTGTACCACACGGTCTTCGACGGCTCGGCCACGCTGCGCTGGGTCATCGGCGCACCTCGCGAGGAGCGCTTCTGCGCGGGTGGCAAGCACCAGACGCTCGCCATCGACGACGTGAACCTCTACGTCGCCAGCTACTCGCACGGCACCATCACGGCGGTCTCGAAGAAGACCCGGCGCGCGCGGCTGCTCGTCGAGGGGGTGCGTCGCCCTGTTCGCGTGGCGGTGCACGCGGGCTGGGTGTACTTCACGAGTGAGGCCGATGGCTCCATCCGTCGCGTCGCCAAGCGCGGCGGGCATGTGGAGGTGCTGGCGCGTCACCAGATCGATCCCGAGCACCTGGCCATCGACGACGAGCACGTATACTGGGCGTCGAAGATCGAGCCCGGCCACTACGCCCTCATGCGCGCGTCGCTGAGGGACAGGGCCTCGCTGCCCGAGGCGATGTACAGCGGGCTGGCGTCGGCGGCAGGCCTCGGCGTCGACGACGACTACGTGTACGTCGCCGACCGCGGCCGAGGCGAGGTCGTGCGCGTCAAGAAGCGGCCCGACCTCGCACCCTAGGCGCTGCGGCTTGCGAGGCGGACGCGGCACGCAGGCTCGCGTTGTCGCTCGACGTGGCCTCGTGATAGACCACAGCGCATGTCCGCACCGACGACGCCAGCGACGCAGTCGACCCCAGAGGCGAACGAGGCCAGCCGCTTCGATCCGCGCGCCATCGAGCCTGCGTGGCAGAAGCGCTGGGCCGACGATGGCGTGTTCGTCGCGAAGCGCGAGGCGGGCAAGAAGAAGTACTTCGTGATGGAGATGTTCCCGTACCCCTCGGGACGCCTCCACATGGGTCACGTGCGCAACTACACGATGGGCGACGTCGTCGCGCGCGTGCGGCGCATGCAGGGCCACGCGGTGCTCTACCCGATGGGCTGGGACGCGTTCGGTCTGCCCGCGGAGAACGCGGCCATCAAGGCCAAGGTGCATCCGCGCACGTGGACGATGCAGAACATCGAGCACATGCGCGGCCAGTTCGTCGCGCTCGGGCTCTCGTACGACTGGTCGCGTGAAGTGACGACGTGCGAGCCGGACTACTTCGTCCACGAGCAGCGCATCTTCATCGAGATGTGGAAGCGCGGCCTCGCCTACCGCAAGGGCGCGCTCGTGAACTGGTGCGACTTCGACGGCACCGTGCTCGCCAACGAGCAGGTGGAGGACGGGCTCTGCTGGCGCTGCCGGAACCCCGTGCGTCAGCGCGAGCTCGAGCAGTGGTTCCTCAAGATCACCGACTACGCGGACGAGCTGCTCTCCGACGTGAGCAAGCTCGAGGGCAAGTGGCCCGACAAGGTCCTGCGCATGCAGGAGAACTGGATCGGTCGCTCCGTCGGCGCAAAGGTCTCGTTCGCGCTAGAGCATGCCGTTGGTGACACGCGCAGCATCGAGGTCTTCACCACGCGGCCCGACACGCTGTACGGCGTCACGTTCCTGTCGATCGCGCCGGAGCACCCGCTCGCGACGAAGCTCGTCGCGGGCACGCCGCGCGAGGCGGAGATGTCGGCATTCATCGAGCGCATCGGCAAGGAGGACAAGATCCAGCGCGGGGCCGAGGGGGCAGAGAAGGAGGGCGTCGCCACGGGCGCGTTCTGCATCCACCCACTGACGGGGGCGAAGGTCCCGATCTTCGTCGCCAACTTCGTGCTGATGGACTACGGCACCGGTGCCGTGATGGCCGTGCCCGCGCACGATCAGCGCGACTTCGAGTTCGCGACGAAGTACGGCCTGCCCAAGGTCGTCGTCATCGAAAAGCCCGGCGAGACGCTCGATGCCGAGACCATGACCGAGGCCTACGGCGATCCCGGCACGATGGTCCGCTCCGGCGCGCTCGACGGCACGCCGAGCGTGGATGGCAAGGCGCGCGTCGGCGCGCTGCTCACCGAGAAGAGCGCCGGCGGCCCGACGGTGAACTACCGCATCCGCGACTGGCTGCTGTCGCGTCAGCGCTACTGGGGCTGCCCGATCCCAATGGTCCGCTGCAAGGAGCACGGCTATCAGCCGGTGCCCGCCTCCGAGTTGCCGGTGACGCTGCCCGACGACGTGACGCTCGCACAGGGCGGCAAGTCGCCGCTCGCGACGCACCCGACGTGGAAGCACACCACGTGCCCGGTGTGCAACGGACCGGCGGAGCGCGAGACCGACACGATGGACGGCTTCATGGAGTCGTCGTGGTATCCGCTGCGCTATGCCTCGCCGGGCACGACCGACTGGCTCGACAAGGACGAGGTCGACTACTGGATGCCCGTCGACCAGTACATCGGCGGCGCGGAGCACGCGACGAAGCACCTCATCTACGCGCGCTTCTTCACCAAGATGCTCTCGGACTGGGGCTGGATCGGCAAGGACATCCGCGAGCCGTTCACGCGCCTGCTCACGCAGGGCATGGTCTGCAAGGAGACGTATCGCTGCCCCGAGCACGACTACGTCTACCCGGAAGAGGTGCAGCGCGAGGGCGAGTCGCTCACGTGCAAGCACTGCGGCAAGGCCATCGTCGTCGGCCGCACCGAGAAGATGTCCAAGTCGCTGAAGAACGTCGTCGAGCCGCTGCCGCTCATCGAGCAGTTCGGTGCGGACACCGTGCGGCTCTTCTCGCTGTTCGCGGCGCCGGCCGAGAGCATGCTCGAGTGGTCGGACGCCGGCGTGGAGGGCGCGTTCCGCTTCCTGCAGCGCCTGTGGCGCCTCGCGCTCGCTGTGGCGGATCACGCCGCTGGACCCGAGGATCCTGCCGACGCCGATCTTCGTCAGAAGACGCACGCGACCATCAAGAAGGTCACCGAGGACATCTGCGGCGAGCGCTTCCAGTTCAACACGGCGATCGCCGCCGTGATGGAGCTGTGCAACGCGGTCTACGCGCACCCCACGTACAAGACTGCGCCGTCGCCGGCGGTGCGCGAGGCCGTCGAGGCGGCCGTGCGCATCCTCTCCCCGATGGCGCCGCACCTCACCGAGGAGGCGTGGCAAAAGCTCGGGCACACGACGCTCCTCGCGCGCAGCGCGTGGCCCACGTTCGATGCCGACGTCGCACAGAAGAAGCGCATCACCTACGCGGTGCAGGTGATGGGCAAGCTGCGCGGGCAGGTCGAGGCCGAGCCCGACGCGGATCAGTCCGTGATCGAGCCGCTCGCCCGCGCGCTCGGCTCGGCGCGACCGTATCTCGATGGCAAGGAGACGACGAAGGTCGTGTTCGTGAAGGGGAGGCTCATCAACTTCGTCGTGAAGTAACGGAGCCCTCGGCGAGCTGCGCGTAGCTCGGCTTCGGCGCGGGCACAGACTTCGATCGCATGATCACCGTCACGCCGCGTGCGCCAGAGCACCACCGACGAAGACCTGCTTCGGCGCAACACCGCCGAGGTGCTGGACGAGCTCCCGGTGATCGTCGGTGTCCCATACGACGACGTCCCCGATCGCGCCGGTGCCGAGGTGGCCACGATCGGCGCGACCGACCGCCTGCGCCGCGTGGCGCGTGACACCGAGCCATGCTTCCTCGACGGTCATCGCGAGCTGCGTGACCGCGAGCGACATCATGAGGGGCTGCGACTCGGTGAGCGAGCTGCCGGGGTTGCAGTCGGTGCCGAGCGCGACCTTGCAGCCGGCCTCGATGAAGCGACGAGCGTCGGGCCACGGCAGGCGTAGCGTCAGCGCCGCGCCGGGCAGCAGGTTCACGACGGTGCCGGCGGCGGCGAGGCGTGCTGGTGTGCCTTCGCCCGGGCGCTCCATGTGCTCGACGGAGCGCGCGCCCAGCTCGGCCGCCAGATCTGCTGCGCCGGTGTGCGTGAACTGTTCGGCATGCACGCGCAGCATCAGGCCACGCTCCTTTGCGGCGGACAGGATGCGTCGCGTCTCGCCGAGATCGAACGCGCCCTCGTCGCAGTACACGTCGACTGCATCGGCCAGACCATCGCGGGCTGCTCGCGGGATCGCCTCCTCGCAGAAGCGACGCACGTAGGTTTCGCGATCGATGCCATCGAGATCGATCGGCGGCGGCACGTGCGCGAGCAGCGTCGGCGAGAGGCCGACCGCGTGCGTCGAGCGATGAAGGAGCTCCAGCAGTCGCAGCTCGCCTTCGATGGACAGCGCATAGCCCGTCTTCGCTTCCACGAACGTGGTGCCATGCGCGAGGAAGCGCGAGAGGCGCCGCTGCGTCGACGCGACGAGGTCGTCATCGGTCGCATCACGCGTCGCGCGTACCGTCGATAGGATCCCGCCACCCGCCGCCTGGATCTCGAGGTACGTGGCGCCGGACGACCGCAGCGCGAACTCGCCCGCGCGCGAGCCCGCCCAGATCGGGTGCGCGTGCGGCTCGACGAGGCCTGGCGTGACGAGGCGCCCGGCGGCGTCGATGCGTGTCGTGCTCGTGGGTACGTCACGCGCGTGCAAGAGGTCGCGCGCGCCTGCGTAGCGCACGCGACCCTCGACGACCAGCACGCATGCGTCGTGGACACGCCCGAGCTCGGGCGTGCAGGTGAGCAGCTCACCGATGTGATCGACGAGGAGGTTCATGGCGTGCGGTGGGGGATGCGCGGACCGTGCGCGTCCGAGAACGCGATGGCTTCCTCGTAGCCGGCATCTGCGTGCCGGAGCACGCCCATGGCGGGATCGGTGCGCAGCACACGCCCCAGCCTCACCGCGGCCTCGGGCGTGCCGTCGGCGACGACGACCATGCCCGCGTGCTGCGAGTAGCCCATGCCGACGCCGCCGCCATGGTGGACACTGACCCACGTCGCGCCGGCCGCGCAGTTGACGAGCGCGTTCAGGAACACCCAGTCGGAGACCGCGTCGGAGCCGTCCTTCATCGCCTCGGTCTCGCGGTTGGGTGAGGCCACGGAGCCCGAGTCGAGGTGATCCCGGCCGATCACGAGCGGAGCCTTCACCTTGCCGGTCCGCACGAGCTCGTTGAACGCGAGGCCGGCTCGGTCGCGCTCGCCGTACCCGAGCCAGCAGATGCGCGCCGGCAGCCCCTGGAACGCGACACGCTCCTCGGCGAGATCGAGCCACGTGTGCAGGTGCTTGTCGTCGGGGAACAGCGCGCGGATGCAGTCGTCGGTGGCCTTGATGTCGGCCGGATCTCCCGACAGCGCGGCCCAGCGGAACGGGCCCTTGCCCTGGCAGAACAGCGGCCTGATGTACGCAGGCACGAAGCCGGGCACGTCCTTGAAGCCATCGACTCCGACGAGCAGCGCTTGACCGCGGAGGTTGTTGCCGTAGTCGAAGACGTGCGCGCCGAGCTTCTTCAGATCGATCATCGCCTGGAGGTGCGTCGCCATCGAGCGACGTGCGCGGTCGATGTACGCCGTCTCGTCGGCCTTGCGCAGCTGCTCGGCCTGACCGAGCTCCACGCCCTCGGGTAGATACCCGTGCAGGGGATCGTGTGCGGAGGTCTGATCGGTCACGAGGTCGGGAACGACGCCGCGGCGTACGAGCTCGGGCAGCACGCGCGCGCAGTTTCCCTCGAGCCCCACGGAGAGCGCGCGACCTTCCTTCATCGCCGCGTGGCAGCGAGCCAGTGCGTCGTCGAGCGAGGTGGCGACCTCGTCCAGGTAGCGCGTCTCGATGCGGCGCTGGATGCGCGCGGGATCGACGTCGATGCCGAGGAACACGCCACCGTTCATGGTGACCGCGAGCGGCTGCGCGCCGCCCATGCCGCCGAGGCCGCCGGAGACGACGAGCTTGCCCGAAAGGGTCGCCTTGTCGCCCCAGTGCACCTTCGCGGCGGACGCGAACGTCTCGTACGTGCCCTGCAAGATGCCCTGCGTGCCGATGTAGATCCACGAGCCCGCGGTCATCTGTCCGTACATCATGAGGCCCGCCTTCTCGAGCTCCCAGAAGTGCGGCCACGTCGCCCAGTGCGGCACGAGGTTGGAGTTGGCGATGAGCACGCGCGGCGCATCGGAGTGTGTCTTCAGCACGCCAACGGCCTTGCCCGACTGCACGAGCAGCGTCTCATCGTTCTCGAGGTGCTCGAGCTCGCGGACGATGACGTCGAACGCCTCCCACGAGCGCGCGGCGCGACCCGTGCCGCCGTACACCACCAGATCCGCGGGTCGCTCTGCCACGTCGGGATCGAGGTTGTTCATCAGCATGCGGAGGGCGGCCTCCTGCGGCCAGCCTTTGCAGCGGAGCGTGGTGCCTCGGGGAGCACGAACCTCACGAGTGGTCATCGGCAAGGAGCGTTACCGGGCACCGGGTCCACGTGCAACTCAATTGGCGCGCGCGCAGCCGTCACGCGATGAGCACCTCGCGCATCGCCGCCGCTTCGATGGCGCCCGAGTCGATGAGCGCGCGCACCTTCGCGATGTCGATGTACAGCGGGCGGTCCTCCATCATCATCGAGACCTCCGCGCGGACCGTCGCGATGACGGCCTGCAGCGCTCGGCTCGGCTTCGTGGCACCGCGCAGCTCGACGCCCTGCGCCGCGCACAGGAGCTCGATCGCCTGCACGTTGCGCACGTTGTCGACGATGCGTGCGAGCTTGTCGGCTGCGTGCACGCCCATCGACACGTGATCCTCGCGGTTCGCCGAGGATGGGATCGAGTCGACGCTCGCCGGGTGCGCGAGGATCTTGTTCTCGGAGACGAGCGCGGCGGCGGTGACCTGCGCGATCATGAAGCCCGAGTGCAGCCCGGAGTCGGGCGCGAGGAATGCGGGGAGACCTGACGACAGGTGCGGGTTCACGAGCTGCTCGATTCGACGCTCGGCGATGTTGGCGAGCTCCGCGGTGGCGATGCCCGCGAAGTCGAGCGCGAGCGCGACGGGCTGGCCGTGGAAGTTGCCGCCGGACACGATGTCGTTGGTGCCGTCGTCGGCGAAGACGAGCGGGTTGTCGGTGGCAGACCGCGCCTCGATCTCGAGGACATTGCGCGCGTAGCCGAGCGCATCGCGACTCGCACCGTGAACCTGCGGCATGCAGCGGAGCGAGTAAGGATCCTGCACCTTGCCGCAGCCGGCGTGCGACGCGACGATGCTCGAGCCCTCGAGCAGGCGCGCCAGGTTCTGGGCAGAGGTGCGCTGTCCCACGTGAGGGCGGGCCGCGTGGATGCGCGGATCGAACGCGCGTGGCGTGCCCTGCAGGGCCTCGAGCGACAGCGCGCCGATGATGTCGGCGAGGCGGCACGACGACTCCGCGTCGAGCAGCGCGAGCGCGCCAATCGACGTCATGCACTGAGTGCCGTTGACCAGCGAGATGCCTTCCTTCGCCTCGAACACGATGGGCGAAAGGCCCACGCTACGGAGCGCGTCGCCACCGGGCATGCGCCTCGCGTCGTCTCCGCGACCCACGCGCGCTTCACCTTCGCCCATGACGACGAGCGCGAGGTGCGCGAGCGGCGCGAGATCACCGGAGGCGCCGACCGAGCCCTTCGCGGGGATGATCGGGTGCACGTCCTTGTTGAGCATGTCGACGAGCAGCTGCGCGATCTCTGCACGTACGCCCGAGTGGCCGCACGCGAGCACCTCGGCGCGGAGCAGCAGCATGCCGCGCACGACCGCGTCCGAAAGCGGCGCACCGACACCGGCCGCGTGGCTGCGGATGAGGTTGCGCTGGAGATCGCGCACCTGGGCCGCCGAGATGCGCACGTCCGCGAGGAAGCCGAAACCCGTGTTCACGCCGTACACGGCGGGGGCAGCGTCACCACCGCGCTGGATCTCGTCGACGACCGCGCGCGCCAGATCGATCCGCGCGCGCGCCTCCTCGGACAGCGTGACGACCGCGTGCTCGCGAGCGACGCGGCCGATCGTCTCCAGCGTTGCGGCCGCTGCACCAACACTGTGACTTGCGATGGCGTGCATCATGGGCGCGCTGTTAGCCTGGTGTCTAACCCCCGTCAAGCGCTCGCTATTTTGTTTGACCGACGGGTGCGCAGGGCTACACTCGTCGACCAGATCCGCGCCCTCCTGCCAAGCCCGTGAACGAGCCCAACGACCCCAAGCGGGAACGCGAGGCGAGCTTCGAGACCATCGACACCGATGAGTTGAAGGCTGTGCTCGTGGACGGTGCTGTCGAGCCACCGGTCGGCATGATGCCTCCGTCGGCTCACGGGGACCTCGTCGAGGAGCTCGAGGTCGAGCCGGAGGTCGTCGAGGCGCCCCCGCCACCGCGCCTGCCCGGCCTCCCGCGTCCGCCTGCGCCGCCCGCGCATGCGCCGCTCGGGCATGCGCCGCCTGCGTTGCCGGCAATCGCTGCCGTGCATGCGCCTGCGCACATCGTCACGCTGGAAGAAACCATCGCGAGCGCGAAGGCGCGCGCGACCTCCATGACGTCGCAGGCGCGGACCGAACTCTTCGAGGCCGAGATCGTCGCGTTGGGCCCGCAGAGCCGCAAGCGGCAGGGGCTCTACGCCCACGAGATCGGTCAGCTCGCTGCAGATCGTGGCGACGAAGCGGGCGCCATCAAGGCGTGGGCGCGCGCGCTGCAGGCCGATCCGACGCTGCGTCCCAACCTGTGGGCCGTGCGTCGCATCTTCGAGCGGCGCGGGATGTGGCCGAACGTCCTCCGCCTCATCGATGCGGAGCTACGGATCGCGCCGGGCGTCGGCGCGGATCGCGCGGAGCTCCTCGTCGATCGCGGCACGGTGCTCGAGGATAGGCTCGGCGACGCGGCCGGCGCACAGACCGCGTTCGAGCAGGCGCTCGAGGCCGATCCGACGTGCCTGCGCGCGTACATGGCGCTCGAGCGGCGCCTGCTCGAGACGCGCGCCGACCTCGCGCAACACCGTCGTGTGGTGGCGGGCATGGCGAGGGCCACGGCGGATAGCGCGCGTCGTGCCGCGCTGCTCATCGACCTCGCGCGCCTCGAGGCCGACGCGGGTGAAGAGGGCGCCGATCGTGCGAAGGCGGCGCTCGACGACGCGCTCGCCCTCGAGCGCGAGGCCGGCAGCGATGCGCCCGCCGCCATCGACGAGCTCGAGCGTCTGTCGCTGCGCTTGTCGAGGCCGGCGTGGCGCGCCCAGGCGCTCGAGCAGCGTATCGAGCTCCTTCGCCTCGACGAGGTGTCGCGCCCCCCGACGAGCGACCATGAGTCGACTCGCATCGCTCGCGGCGTGCTGCTGAGGCTCCGACTTGCGACGCTCGCGGAGGAGCGCGGTGACATCACGGCGCGGGTTCAGGCGCTCGAGGCCGCGAGCGCGCTCGCGGTTCACGATCCGGCTGCGCAGCCGTTGGTCGACGTGGAGCTCGCCGATGCGCTGCGCCAGCGTGGCGACGCGGGTCGCGCGGGCATGCTCATGCTCGCGTTCGCCCGCCAGACCCCGCCGCCGGTGCGAGGCGCGCTGCTGCTCGAGGCCGTCGCGCTCCTCTCCACGGCCGCACGCGGCGGCGATCAGGTTGCAGCCGAAGCGGAGCCCGGCGCGCGCCACGAGCTGGAAGCCGAGGGGCTAGATGCAGTCCTCGGTGCTCGCGGACGTCGCGAAGCCGAGCTGCGCGGCGACGACGAGGCGCTGGTCACCGCCGCGAAGGCCGATGCGGAGCGCGCCATCGCAGCCGGCGATGTCGGCGCGAGCGCAGGGTTCCTCGCGCGGGCCGCGACGCTGACGAGCGAGCGCCTCGGGCGGGTCGACGAAGCGGTCGCGCTGTACGAGCGCGCGCTGTCCGTGCTGCCGCGCGGTGCCGCATGGGACGAGCATGCCGACGCGCTCGAGTGGCGCCTGATGCGCTCGGGCTCCATGGAGGCCGTCGCAGCGCTGCTCACGCGTCGCCTCGAGTCGGAGACGACACCCTCGCGGCGTGCGCAGCTCCTCCGACGCAAGGCCGGCATCTTGGCGGACCGCCTCGATCAAGCGGACAGCGCCGCGGCAGCGCTGAGCGAGTTGCTCGAGCTCGAGCCCGACGATCTCCGCCTGCGTCATACGCGCGTCGCGCTGCTCCGTAGAGCCGGCGATCCCGTCGGTGCAGCCGAAGAACTCGCACAGCTCGTGAAGCGCACCGCTGTCCCCGAGAAGAAGGCTGCGCTCGAGGTCGAGCGTGGCGCGCTGCTCGGCTGGCACGCTGACGACATCGCAGGGGGCGAGGCGGCGCTACGCGAGGCGTTGCGCCACATCCCGGCGGACGTTCGCGCCACCGTCGCGCTGGAGGAGCTGTTCGAGCGGCGCAAGGCCGCACCCGCGGTAGTGGCAGACGAGTCAGAGAGCGCCGAGCGGATCGAGGCGCTGGCCACGGCGCTGCGCGGGCAGGTCGATGGCGAGCTCGATCCCGTGCGCGTCGTAGCGATGCTGTCGCGCCTCGCCGAGCTTCACGAGCGTGACCGCAACGATCCAAAAACAGCGGCCGCCGTCTACCTCGAGCTGCTCGATCGCAGCGCCGATCCCGAGGAGCACGCTGCGGCGTTGCGCGGGCTGCAGCGCTGCCACGCGCGCGTCGGCGACATGGGGGCGCTGCTGTCGGCGCTCGAGCGCGAGAGTGAGCTCATCGATCCTGCCGCGCGTCCGCTGCACCGGGCGCGCATCGCGTGGGAGAAGGAGCGGACGGGTCGCGCACAGGAGGCCGAGACAGATCACGCAGCGCTCCTCGAGACGTCCGGTGCACCGGAGGTCTCGGCGTCGGCACGCGTCGGCGCGCTGCGTGCCGCATATCGCACTGCCGAGCCGGCCGCACTCGCGACGGCGCTCGGTGGCGTGCTGCCGCTCGTCGACGCGGAGCTCGCAGGCACGCGCGCGGCCATCGACGTCGAGCTCGCCGAGGCGCTGCGTGCCGCAGGCGAACTCGACGAAGCGGCCGTCGCTGCAGCGCGTGGTCATGCGGCCGCGCCCGAGCAGCGCGCGGCGATGATCGAGCTGCTCGTCACCGCGGGTGCACGCGAGGACATGCGCGGCGTGGGCTCGGCGCTCGTCGAGCTGGCGGGGATCGCGCCCGCTGCGCTGCGCGGTGAGCTGCTCCGTCGTGCAGCGTGGAACGCGTGGTCCCAGGCCGACGCCGAGACGGCGCGCGTTCGAGCCGAGTCTGCGGCGGCTTCGCACGTCGAGCCAGCCACCACCATCGCGCTCGCCGAGAGCTCGTCCGGCATCACCGGTCTCGAAGCGCGGCTCGCGGTCGCAGAGGATGCGAGCCGGCACCCGTGGCTGCTCGCGCTCGCCGAGGCCCAGGCCACGCAGGGGATGCTCGCCGAATCGAGCAAGACGCTCGACGAGCTGCTCCACTCCAGCCCGCGCAGCGTGCTCGGCCTCGATCTCGATCGTCGCGTACGAAAGGCCGCGAACGATCGGCGTGGCTATGCGCGCCGTACGCTCGCGCTCGGCGAGCTGCTCGCGGAGACGGAGCAGGCGTCGCTGCTCCTCGCGGAGGCTGGCGCGGCGTTCGAGGCACTCGGTGATCTGCACTCAGCGGTCTACGCATATCGTGAGGCCCTGGAACGCTCTCCGCTCGATGGCGCCACCTTCACGAAGGCGCGAGGCCTGTTGCTCGGTGCCGTCGAGGCCGGCGACGAGGCTCAGGTGCTCTACGCGCGCGCGACGCTGCTCGAGCTCTACGATCATCGCCTCGCGCACGTCGACGAGGCGAGCTCGCGCTGTGTCGCGCTTCTCGACCGAGGCGAGCTCGCGGCCTCGGCGGGCGATCGCGCCGCCGCCGAACGGGATCTCCGCGCCGCGCTCGACATCGACGAGCGCGCCGTGCGCGGGATCGCAGCGCTCGTGAAGCTACTGGCCGAGGATCCGCAGCGCATCGTCGAGGTGCGTGAGCTCGCGGAGCGCCACGCTGCGCTCGAGGTGGATCCGATGCAGCGTCGCGACCTGTTGCTGCGCGTCGCCGATGCAGAGCAGGCGAACGGCGGTGATCCGCAGCGCGCGATCGCTGCGCTCGAGCAAGCGATCGCGATCGACGAGGACGCCCCGACGCTGATGGTGCTCGCGCAGTTGCTCCGCGCCGAGCGTCACTGGCAGCGCGCCATCGATGTGCGTCGTCGTCTGGTGAAACAGCTCCCGCCCGCGCAGGCCGTGCCACTCGAACTCGAGGTCGCCGAGCTGTACGCGACGGGCTTCTCCGACAACGGAGCCGCTCGGGAGGCCGCACAGCGCGCACTGGCGCTCGATCCGCTGAGCGCGGAGGCGCTCCGGGTCGTCGCGCAGCACACGACTCCGCAGTCGCCGCGCGCGATGCCGCTGCTAGAGCTCGTCGCCGACGAGGCGCGCGCGCTGGTGACCGATCCGACACGTCGCGTACGCGGCATCGAGCACCTGTGGCACGTCGCGCAGCTCATCGGCGACGACGAGCTGATCGCGCTCGCCGAGCAAGCGAGTGCGATCTTCCAGGGCCGCGCACCGACGCCGCGCGCGACCGCGCTGCCTGGGCGTGGGATCGCCGACATCGCGGAGGACCTCGTCGTAGCGCCTCAGGCCGAGGTGCTCGGAGACCTGTTCGTGTCGCTCGGCGAGGCGACGACGCGGCTCCACCCCATCGACGCGCGATTCGGAAAGACGGCTCGTCCCTCGAGCAAGCAAAAGACGGAGGTCGCGCCGCTCGAGACGCTCGCTCGACTCGTGGGCGTCAACGAGCTGTCGCTCGAGCTCGGTGACGGCGCGTCGATCGCCGCGGATCACGGGCGCGTCGTTGTAGGCCGCGAGCTGCTGCGCATCGTCGATCAACCGGTCGGTCGCTTCCGCGCCGCGCGGACGCTGTGGCTCTACGCACACGGGCTCGGCGTGCTCGATCGCCTCGACGACGCTGCGATCGTCGGGCTCGTCGCCGGCTGTCTCGGTGTGGCAAAGGTGCCGTGGCCAGTCACGCTCGATGGCGCGCGGCCGTCGGTGGCGGTCGTGGTCGAGCGCACGCAGGCAGTGGACAAGGTGCTCTCGCGCAAGGAGCGCAAGGCGCTGCTCGCGCTCGCGCCTCGTCTCGGCGCGATGACGGATCCGCGCCGCTTCCGGGCGCGCATGCTCGAGTCCGCCAACCGCATCGCGATGCTCATCGGCGCCGATCTGGCGGCGGCTTGCACCGAGCTCGGCGTCGAGGGAGCGAGCGGCATCGCGAGCTTCGTCGTATCGTCGGCGTTCGGTGCGGCCCGAAAGCGCCTCAGGGAGAAGCGGACGTGAGCGGGCCCAACGACAAGAAGCCGCCGGCCGACTCCGACGACGACTGGCTCAACGCGCTCGACGAGTGGGACGCGCAGATCGACGACGCGCTCGGTCAGGCGCCCTCCGACAAGCCCCTCCAGATGGAACAGGATCCGGCTGCGGAGGAGACGCAGCTCACGGTCGCCATGCTCCCGCCCGTGAACGTGGATCCCGAACCCCTCGACCCGTTCGCCATGGACCTGGCGACGTCTCCCGAGCTGCGCGCGCTGCCGGAGGACGAGCTCCCCGACCTGTTCGCCGGGGGCTTCAGCCTCGACGAGACCGCGACGCCGGACACGAAGGAACCGATCGTGACGACGGCAGATGCTTCCTCGCCGGAAGACGAGCCGATGCATCTGTCCGACGAGCTCGCCATCGACGACGAGCCGTTCGGGGCGTCGACGCGGGTCGGCGACGCGCGGGAGATGGCGCTCCTCCTGGCCAGGGAGGCCCCGTACGACGACGCAGATGACGTGATCATCGAGCGCGTGCTCGATCGCGTGGAGGAGTCGCCACCCGAGCCTCCAGCGGAGTACGACGACGACTTCTACGACGACATCTCCATCGTGCCGGGTCGCGATGAGCCTTCAATCCCGAAGCAGTCGCCCGTGCGCGTCGCGGAGCGAGACGAGGAGCCGATCTGGAACGAGCCACCCGTCGTTCAGGATCGGCCGGCCGATGATCCCGATCGCACGCCGCTGCCGCTGGCCGAGGAGATCGCCGGCGAGAAGATCGCGCTCCGTACGGTCGCGACCACTCGTCAGCCGACGTTGTCGCAGCGCGACCTGCGTGCGCTGCGACCGACACGGCCCATCGAGGATGGTCCGTTCCACGGCATCGAGAGCGGTGTGCCGGTGGTGCTGCTCGACGACGAACGCCGCGAGCTACGCGGGCTGCTCGATACGGAGCGCCTGCTGCAGGAAGGCGATCGAGCTGCCGACCTCGCGTTCGAGTCCGCCTGGCTGAGCACGCGCCTCGGCGACGAGATGGGTGCGTGGGAGCGCGCGGACGCGGTGCTCGCGACGCGTCCCGCCCACCCCGGCGCGCTCGCGATCGCGCGACGCTGCGCGCTGTCTCGCAGTGACCTCGAGCGCGCGGACGAGCTGCTCGGGCGCGAGCTGCCGCTGGCCAGCGCTGCGGAGCGCGTCGCGCTGACCGAACTCGCGGTCGCCGTCGCGGACGCGCGCGGTCAGCACGAGCGAGCGCGCAACCTCGATGCCCCATCGGCGGGTGCCGCGGCGCTCGGCATCGCGTTCTCGCGTGACGAGGTCCAGGCCGCCGCGCTGCGTGGGTACGTCACCGACTCGCGGCTGCTCGGTGCGCTCGACGTGTGGTCGGCGCGTCACCTGCGCGGAGAGCAGGCCGACGCGAAGCTGCGATCGCCCGACATCGAGCCGCGCAACCTGCACGCGGCCCTCCTTGCCTGGCGGATGGCGGTGCAGACGAACCGCGCGGAGTCGACCGCGCTCGAGCAGCTCGCCGAGGCGCTGCCGCCTTCCGCGCTGCGCAGCGCCGTCGAGCGTCGCGCGGTCGGCGCTGCGTTCGCGGAGAATGCACCGGACGCGCGCACACGCTTAGCCGCGCTCGCCAACGCGGGCGACGAGACGAGCGCGCTGTGGTGGAGCCTCGATCCCATCGACGCGGGCGTAGAGGACGCTGACGTGGTGCGCCTCCAGCTTGGCCTCGCGCAGCTCGCCGATCCGGGGCAACGCGCCGCGCTCCGCTTCGCGATCGGTGTGGCCGAGGAAGCGCGTGATCACGTCGGTGCGGCCATCGCCGCGTACTCCGAAGCCGTGCGCGAGTTCCCCGCGGGTCGCAGGGCCGAGCGCGCACTCGAACGGGCGCGGGCGCGGGGCGGCGACAAGCAGGCGGCGCTGAGCCGACAGCTCCGCACCGCCGCGCTCGGCGATCTGCGCGCGTCGTGGGCGCTGAGCCGCGCAGCGTCGCTGCTCGTCGAGCTCGATCGACCGGAAGAAGCGCTCGCGCGCATCGAAGACGCGCTGCGCATCGCGCCCGTCGATGGCGAGGCGCTCGCACTGCACGCGCGCATCGTCGGGCTCCTCGGCAAGGCGGCGCAAGGTGCGGAGCAGCTCCTCATCGCGGCCGATTCCACGCCCGACGCGGACCTGGCGACATCGCTACGCCAGCGCGCGGCCGCCGCCTTCGCCGCGTCGGGTGAGCCTTCGCGCGCGATCGACGTCGCGCTGGAGGCGGGCGGGGGGCTCGACGAGCAGCTCGATGCGGTGCGTCGCTACGGCGTCGCGGCACCCGAGCGGCTGCGCGAGGCGCTCTCGGGGCTGGCGCAAGCGGCGGCGCCCGCAGTCGCGCACGTGTGGGTCGAGCGCGCGACGCTCGCCCAGGGAGACGATGCGCTCGAGGATCTACGTCGCGCCGTCACGCTGCGCCCCGAGTGGGAAGGCCCGGCCGCGTGGGCGAGTGCCATAGGTCGCAAGTCGGCGGGCAGTGCCACCGTCGATCTCCTGGTCGAGCGCGCGGAGCAGCTCGCTGCGCGCGACGACGTGCCGCGCGCGCTACGACGCATGGCGCTCCTCGACGCCTCGTTGGCGCTCGCCGCCGATCGCGACGACCTCACCGCTGCCGTCGAGCTCATCGCGAAGGAGAGCTGGACGTCCGACCCCGCGCTTGCCGTCGAGCGGCTGCGCCTGGCTCGTCGGCGCGGTCGCGAGCCCGGGCTCCGCGCGGCGTACGACGTCGCGCTCGCTGCGGAGCCGTCTCCCGAGCGGCAGGCGATGCTGCTCTACGATCTGGCGCGCGCACACCGTCGCGCCGGTGACGCTGATCGCGAGCTCGATCGCCTCCGTGCTGCCGCCGACGCGATGCCCGACGCGCGCGTCTACCGCGACATCCTCGAGCGCACCCTCGAGCGGATCGGCGACACGGCCAAGCTGAGCGACCTGGCGCTCGCCGATCTGAAGGGAGCGCCGGACACCCGCAGCAAGGTCGCCGCGTACGAGCGCCTGGCGTTCATCGACGAGTGCCTACGTGGTGACGTCGCCAGCGCGCGTATGAGCTACGAGTCGATCGCGGAGCTAGATCAGAACGATCAGGACGCGGCGCGTCGCCTCGAGCGCTCCCTCATCGGCGAGCGTCGCTACGTCGATCTCGTCCACCTGTACGATGGCATGGGGATCGCTGCGCAGGATCCGCAGTTCGCGGTCGCGGTGACCCTCGAGCGCGCACGCCTGCGTAGCCGCGTGGCGGGCGAAGGCCTCGATGCGAACGAGCTCGAAGCGGCCATCGACAACGACCTGCGCCTGGCGCTGTTCCAGGATCCTCGCTCGCGTCCGGCGCTGCGCCAGGCGTACGCGCGCGCCGTCGAGCGCCGCGACGCTGCTCGTCGCCTCGAGCTCGCGGTTCGGCTCGCCGAACTCGCCGCGACGGCGGTGCCTCCCGACAACCGTGCCTCTGCGATCTTCTCGACACGCGCGGCCGAGAGCTCGCTCGCGCTCGGTCGCGACGACGACGCGAAGGATTGTCTGGTCGCTGCCAACGCGCGCGCCGAGGCGCACCTGCCCGGGCTGCTGCTGCGCCTCGAGCTCGCGCTGCGCAGCGACGATCTCCCCGCGGCAGCCGACAGCGCAGAGCAGGTACAGCGCGTGCAGCGCGAGCCAGTCGCTCGACGGGAAGCGGGCCTCCTCGCGGCGGCGCTCGCCGCGGGACCGCTCGTCGATCGTCCACGCGCCATCCGCATCCTGCGCGCCGCGCTCGAGGCCGATCCCCGCGGCGATCTCGCGTTCACGCGGCTCCGCGAGCTGCTCCAGGCCGACTCCGCCTGGGCCGAGCTCGGCGAGCTGTTCGGACAACGGCTCGGCGTCGAGATCGACGGTCGCAAGCTGCTCGAGCTCCGCGTCGACATGGCGCAGCTGCAGCGGCTGCACCTCTCCAACTCGACGCGCGCCCGCGAGGAGCTCACCGCTGCGCTCCGGCAGGACGCGAACCATCCCGAGGCGCTGCTGTACCTCGCGGATCTCGAGCAGCTGGAGGGCAACCACCAGGCTGCGGCGGACCTGCTGCTGCGCCGCGCGAAGCTCGAGAAGCAGCGCGACCCGCTCGCTGACCTGTTGTTCCGCCTCGGCGAGCTGTACGTGCACCACCTCGCGGATTCGAAGCGCGCGATCGCGTGCCTCGTGCGCGTCCTCCAGCTGCAGCCCGATCGCAAGGATGCCCTCGTGCTCATCGCCGAGGCGTACGGCGCGGGCTCCGACTGGCCGGGAGTGCTCGGTGCGCTGCAGCGACTGGCGAACCTCGAGACGGACACCCACCGTCGCGTCGCGCTCTTGCACCGCGCGGCCAGCGTGCAGGAAGAGGGCTTCAAGGAGCCGCGTCAGGCGCTCATGCTTTATCGCGCCGCGCTCGAGCTGAACCCGACGTACCTGCCCGCCGTCGAGGCGCTCGCTCGGTACTTCGATCGGCAGTCGGACGTGCAGTCGCTGCGCGTGCTCGTGGACACGACCGCGCGTCGACTGCGGCAGGGACTCTCCGGTGGACCGCGCGACGCTGGCGTGTTCCACGCGCTGTTCCGCATCTTCACGCTGCGCCGCGCGCCCGATCGGGCTGCGATGGCCGCGGGCGTGCTCGACTGGATGGGGGCGATCGAGATCGACGAGAGGGCCGCGCTCGAGCGCCTGCGCACGCGCGATCAGTCGCCGGGCGCCGCGCTGGCCGATCCCGCGCTCGATGACTATCTGTTCGATGGTCGCGTGCCGCCCGGCGTGCGCTACCTGCTGCGTATGCTCGACGAGCCGCTCACGAAGAGCATGCGCGCCGACGTGAGGAACCTCGGGCTGTCGCGCAGCGATCGTCTCCCGAAGAGCGGTCATGCGGTGCGTGACGTCGCCAACCGCATCGCGGCCGACCTCGGGCTGCGTGATCTCGACGTGTACGTATCGCCCGCGCTCACGACGACCGCGGTCCTCGAACTCACGGATCCGCTCTCGCTGTGCATCGGGCAGGGCCTCCTCGACGGTGCGCACGAGCTGGAGCTGCGCTTCCTCTTCGCGCGTTACTTCAAGCTCGCGCAGCTCGGCCTCGCGGTGCCGCTGCGGCTCGATCCGCAGGCGCTCGCGGCGCTCGTCGCGGGCGTGGTGCGGCAGTTCGTGCCCGACTTCCAGCCTGCGGGCATCGACGCGACGCTCATCTCTGCGGAGGCAGCGCGCATCACCAAGCTCCTGCCGAAGAAGCTGCTCGGCGAGCTGCACGCGTTCGCGCTCGAGTGCGCGACGCCGAGCTTCGACCTGCTCGCGATCAGCGCGGGCCTCGCGGCAGCCGCGGATCGCGCGGGCCTGCTCGCGTGCGGTGCACCAGGTCCCGCGCTGACGATGCTCGAGCGCATGGGCGCGGCGGACGCGGCTCGAGCGCTCGCGATCTTCGCCATCGGTGACGAGCTCCCCCATCTGCGCCAGCTCGTCGGCACCAGCCTCGGGTAGCGATGCGCGCGCGTGGGTACGGGCTCTGCGACGTGGGCTTCGCCGCGCTCTACGCGTACGCGGGCTTCGTGCTCGCGCCGAGTCGCTCGACGGCGTTCGTCGTTGCGCTCTCGATCGTGATCACGCTGCTCGGGGCCGCGGGCGCAGCGCTCGTCGTGCAAGGCGATGGCGGCCGCGCGAGCCGACGACTCGGCATCGTGGCTTGCGGCGTGCTCCTCGCGTTCACGGTCGTGTGCCTCGTGCTCCTCGGTTGCTCGGCCGCATTCCTCTACGGCACGTACGGCGCGATCGGTAGAGGACTCGGCGCGCTCACGCTCGTCGTCGCTGCGCTCGTCGTCGAGCTCTTCGGCCTCTTGCCGCTGTTCCAGCTGCGCTTCCACCTGCGCGGGTCCGCGCCGACGAGATGATCGGGCGACTCGGCGGCGCGGTGACGCTCGTCGTCGGCCTCGCGGCCGCGGCGACGTTCGCGTGGGTCCGGATGCCGCTGTCCACGCCGCTCGCTGCACCGACCCAGTCGCTGCCGTACGTGCGCGCGAGCCTCGCGCACGCATCGCTTCCGACACTCGACGACGAGTCGACGGATCAGCGCGGGCTGCCGGTGATCGTGTCGCTGTTCGATCACGGCGCTCCCGTCGCGCGCGGCATCGGTCACGGCGCAACGTTCGGTGAGGCGCTGCGCGCTGCGGCGGAGGGCCTGCGCGGTGTCGATGCCGCGCTGCTCGCGCGCGGCCGCCTGAAGCTCGATCGCGTGGAGGGGGAGGGCGCGCTCTCGACGACGGTCGCGCCGTTGCTCGCCCTCGGAGTGGTGCCGGCGCGCGACGGTGTCGGCGCAGAGGCGGGAGGGCGCGAGGTCTACTTCACCGTGGACGACTTGCTGCGTCGTGGCGCGTGGGACGCGTACACGCTCGCGCCCGACCTCTCTTTGGGCATGGATCCCGGGCGCACGCTGCGCATGCTCGAGGCGGCGCTCGAGCACCGACCGGCGCGGGCGTTCCGCTTCCGCGCCGAGGAGGTCGTCGAGGCCGTGCCCGGTGGTACGGCGCTGTCGGCGGAGTGTGGTCGTACGCCAGGGCCCGAGCTGACGCGCGAGCACCTCCTCGCCGCGGCAGAGGCGGGCGGCCGCTACCTGCTGTCGCACCTCG
The DNA here is from genome assembly GCA_039923495.1 of Polyangia bacterium. Lineage (GTDB taxonomy): Bacteria > Myxococcota_A > Polyangia > Palsa-1104 > Palsa-1104 > JBDTCO01. Next base: position 7,738 of record JBDTCO010000283.1, on the reverse strand, counting down.
ATGACGCGGGGCAGTTCGATTACGAGTACTACACTGTCGAGGACGAGCGCGTGGGCGGCCAGGACTATTCGTTACCGCGCCACGCCGGCGCGGTCTCGTTCCTCGCGGCGCTCGACGCACACACACCCGATCCAGCGCGAGAAGCCGGTATGCGGCGCGCGCTCGACTACCTCGTGCGTCAGCGGCCGCATGGCTGCGATGGCGAGCGCATCTGCGTCGGCAGTCCGGACGCGCCCGTCGTCGATCTCGGATCGAGTGCGCTGTCCCTCGTCGCTGCCGCGGAGTACGAGCGCGCGACGTCGGACGCTCGCTACGAGCCGTTCGTGCAAGGCCTCGTCGCATTCGTGCTCTCGATGCAGAAGCCGAACGGCGAGTTCTGTCACCTGTTCGATGCCGAGCGGCGGCGTCGCGACGAGGAGACGCAGCTCCTCTACTACTCTGGCGAGGCAGCCTACGGCCTCGCACTCACGCTTGCCAAGCACCCCGACGGGCGCGTGGAAGCTGCCCTCGACCGCTCCCTCGGGTACCTCACGAACACGCAGTACGATCACCTCGCCGGACAGTTCTATGTCGGGGAGGATCACTGGACCTGCATGGCCGTGGACGCGGGCTGGGAGCACCTGCCGGCCGCGCATCGCGTGCGTTACGCAAGTTTCTGCGCCGCGTTCGGCCGCTTCATGCGAAAAGAGCAGCTTCGCGCGGACGAGCCGCTCGTCCGGGCACAGCCCCAGCTCGCGGGTGCGTTCGGGTTGTCTGCCGCCGTGACCCCACACAACACGCCGGTGGGGAGTCGCACGGAGAGCATGGTCTCGGTATGGCGCATCGCGAAGCGCCTTCACGTCGACGGTGAGGTGGAGGTCCGCGATCCGAAGGCGCAGGTGCTCGCCGCGGTCGACTATCTCCTCGCCCACCAGATCCGCGACGAGGGTGCGTACCTCATGACCGCCCCGGCCTCCGCGGAAGGCGGGTTCCTCGTGAGCGACACCGAGCGTTACATCCGCATCGATGTCGTCCAGCATGCGGCCTCCGCGATTCTCCGGTCCGTCGAGATGCTGTGATAGGCTCGCTGCTGTGCGTCGCTGCGCGCTGTGCCTCGTGGACTACCCGGACGCGATCGAGTTCTGCCCGAGCGATGGCGCCAAGCTGCCTCCCGTTCGCGGCGAGGCCAAGGCGCTCCGCGATCCGCTCGTGGGCTCGACCATCGACGGCCGATACTTCATCGATGCGGTGATCGGCGAAGGCGGCATGGGGCTCGTATATTCGGCCCGCCACGCCATCATCGACAAGCGCGTCGCCATCAAGGTGCTGCGCAAGGAGGCCGCCGCCGACGAGTCATCCGCGCATCGCTTCCTCGCCGAGGCGAAGGCCGCGTCGAAGATCGATCAGCGCAACATCGTGGACATCACCGACTTCGGCGTGCTGCCCGACGGCCACGCATACTTCGTGATGGAGTTGCTCGACGGCATCACGCTGGGGAGGATCATCTCGAAGCAGGGGCCGATGACGCCCGCTGCCGTGGTCTCGTTCGCGATCCAGGTCGCGCGGGGCCTCTCGGCGGCACACGGCAAGGGCATCATCCATCGCGATCTGAAGCCCGAGAACATCTTCTTGCTCGAGCGCGATGGCATCCACGACTTCGTCAAGATCGTCGACTTCGGCATCGCACGCGATGCAAGCTCCACGAAGCGCGTCACCGTCGCCGGCATGGTCATGGGAACGCCGGAGTACATGGCGCCCGAGCAGGCATCGGGGCAGGAGACCGATCACCGCGTCGATCAGTACGCGCTCGCCTGCATGATGTACGAGGCGCTGACGGGCAGCGTCCCGTTCGCGGGCGAGAACTCGATGCAGACGCTCACGAAGCACGTCTTCGAGGCGGTTCAGCCCCCGTCGGTGCGTCGCCCCGATTTCATGATCCCGCCGCCGCTCGAGGCCGTCATCATGAAATCCCTTCAGAAGAACCGCGACGATCGCTACGCCGACATGGACGCGATGATGCGCGGCATGCAGGCGATCGAGCCGGAGATGCACGCGCCGACGACGGTCATGCCTCTCGGTGGTCGCACTGCTCCGCATCTCGTCTCCACACCGAAGCTGGGCGCTGCGATCCCTTTCTCGGCAGAGGATTCGAATGAGGGCGTGCCGATGCACCGCAGCCGCATGCCGCTCTTCATCGGCACGGGCGTCGTGGTGCTGGCCGTGGGGATCTTTGCTCTGATGCACGGGGACTCATCGGTCGAGACGCCGAAGCCGTCCGAGACACCCGTCGTCGCCACGCCAAAGCACGTCGTCGGCGCTCCGAAGCCCGTCGTCGGCACTCCGAAGCCCGTCGAGCCGCCGTTGTCGCCGGAGATCACGCTCGCGCTCGCGTCCATACCGACGGGTGCCGACGTCTATCTCGGCGACGCCAAGCTCGGGGTCACACCGACCACGGCCACGCACGCGCGCGGCATCGACTCGCTGCACTTCGTGTTCAAGCACGTGGGCTTCAAGGACGGCTCGCGAGACGTCACGGCCACCGAGGACGCGCAGCTCGTGGTGACGCTCGCGCGAGACAACGCGACGGCGGCGGTCGCTCCCGCGCACCCGACGTCTGGCACCACCGGGTCGTCGGGCAAGAAGGGCCTGCCCACGCTGCCGGAACCCTACACGCTGCCGGTGCCCGCTCCGAGTCCAGGCACGGTCGTCGAGCCGACCCCGGCCAAGCCACCGGACAAGCCGAAAAAGAAGACCGATCTGCACGATCCGTTCGCCGAGTAGATCCCGTCTTCGCGGTCTTCGGGATGCGAAGGCGCATGCGCATGCGTGCCTGTTTGTCATGAGGTTCTGCAATCAGCGACGGAAGCTTCCGTCGCTAGACTCGTATGACAGAGCTAGCGGCATCGTGGTGCTCGTGATATTTTCGTAGAGCACCGCACTGTCCGGTGAGCTTTCTTTGAGCAACGGCGCTTCCAAATCTTCACGCGGCAGCAACGAGCCGCCGACCTCGTCCACGGACCCCGCGCCCGAGGCAACGGAAGTGCATGTCCGCATGCCATCGGATACGCGTGCTTACCGGTCCGACGACGAGCGCGCGCTGGTCTCGGAGCCGACGCAGGTCGGTGGCCCGCGCCTCAAGTCGCCCACGGGGATGGAGTTCCGCGTGCCCGAGCCGAGCGGTGATCCGTACATCGGAACCATCGTCTCCGAGCGCTATCGAGTGCTGAGCAAGCTCGGCGAGGGCGGCATGGGCGTCGTCTATCTCGCGGAGCACATCCTCATCGAGAAGAAGGTCGCGCTGAAGATCCTCGGCGAGGACTTCGCTCGCAAGTCGGACCTCGTCGCGCGGTTCATGCAGGAGGCCAAGGCCGCCTCGCGCATCGGTCACGAGAACATCGTCGACATCAGCGACTTCGGTCAGACCGCGAGTGGCTCCGTGTTCTTCGCGATGGAGCACCTCGAGGGGTCTGACCTCGCGACCGCCATCCGCAACGATGGTCCGATGCCGTTCGCGCGAGTGCTGCCCATCGTGCAGCAGATCAGTCGCGCGCTCGCCGCTGCGCACGGCAAGGGCATCATCCATCGCGACATGAAGCCGGAGAACATCTTCATCATCACGAGGAACGGCCAGCCGGACTTCGTGAAGATCCTCGACTTCGGCATCGCGAAGATGAGCGCGCTCGACGAGCCCAACGAGCGCCTCACGCGCACGGGCATGATCTTCGGCACGCCCGAGTACATGTCGCCGGAGCAGGCGCGCGGCGATCGTCCTGATCATCGCGTCGATATCTACGCGCTCGGCTGCATCATCTACGAGATGCTGACGGGCGACGTGCCCTTCCACGCCGAGACGTTCATGGGCGTCCTCACGAAGCACATGTTCGAGACGCCCGAGCCGCTCGGCGCGCACGTCCCGGTGCCGTCGGATGTCGAGGCCGTGGTCATGCGCGCGCTCTCGAAGAACCGCGACGAGCGGTACCAGTCGATGCGCGAGCTCGCGGACGCGCTCACCGCGTGCTCGGGCACGGACGTCTCGATCCACTGGAACTCGGAGGTCTCGGGCCAGGCGCCGGCGTACACGAAGCAGCTTTCCGGCGTACCCGGTCCGGACGCGCAGCGGACGGGTTCTCAGGCGGTCCCGACGTCCGAGCGCAGCGAGGAGGCGCCGCGTCGATCGCGTGCGCCGTGGTACGTCGGTGGCGGCATCATCGTAGCGGCGGGCCTGTTCCTCGCGCTGCGTCCGCACGCGCTGCCCCCCGTCGTCGCGCCGATCACGCCGCCCATCGTCGTTCCTCAGACGGTCGAGCCGCCGCTGGTGCCAGTGATCCCCGCTGTGCACACCGTCACGGTCACCATGAACCCGCCCGGCGGCGAGCTGTGGGACGGCGAGAAGCTCCTCGGCAAGCTCAACGGTGCGTTCCAGCTCCGGCATTCCACGGTGTCGAGGTCGCTGACGGCCAGAAAGAAGGGCTATCGCGACCACTTCTTTGTGGTCATGCCGAACAGCGACGTGCAGCTCAACGCCGACTACGAGCTCCTGCCCCGCAAGGGCGGCAGCTCGCCCGTGCACAAGCCGACACACGACACGCAGACGACGAGCCAGACCAGCGTTCGGGTCGACCCGCCGGTGCAGCCTCCGGTGAAACCGAAGTCGGAGCGCCACGACCTGATGGATCCCTTCGAGAACAAGTAGTGATCGGCGGTGGCGTCGAGGTCCACGACGAGACGCAGGCTCTTCACCGTCGCGCGCTCGTCCTCGATCTTCACAACGACCTGCTGACCAAGCTCGTCCTTCGCGGCGGCAATTTCGGCAAGCGTCACGGCGCGCAGTGGTTCTACGATCCACTCGCGTTCGACATCGACCTGCCGAAGCTCAGGGAGGGCGGTGTCGACGGGCTCGGGTGCCTGCTGTTCGCGGGCTTCGGCCTGATGGCGAAGAAGCGCTTCTGGGCCCAGCTCGACCGTTTCCAGGCGCTCCTCGCGACGCATCCGGAGCTCGTGCAGGTCCGTGGCAGCGAAGAGCTGCGCCGCGCAAAGGCAGAGGGTCGTATCGCGCTGTGGCTCGGCGTCGAGGGGGCGCTACCCGTCGAGGATGATCTCGCCGTCGTCGAACGCCTCCGAGATGCCGGCGTGCTCTTCTTTGGTCCCTGCTGGAACAAGACGAACCGCGCGGGGACGTCTTCGGCCGATCGACGCGGCGGGGGCCTGTCGGCGCTCGGGCACCAGCTCGTCGAGCGGCTCGATCATCATGGCATCGCGGTCGACGTGAGCCACGCCAACGCGCGCACCGTCGACGATCTGTTGCGCGCGTCGAAGGCGCCCGTGTTCTCGTCGCACTCCGGCTGCAGCGCTGTGTACCCTCACCACCGCAACCTCAGCGACGATCAGCTCCGCCAGATGGCCGATCGCGGCGGGGTCGTGGGCATCATCTTCGCGTCCAACTACCTTGGTGGCACGTTCTCGGCGTCGCTCGAGACGCTCGCCTGCCACATCGAGCACGCGGCCCGCGTCGGTGGCGATGCGTTCGTTGCGCTGGGCTCCGACTTCGACGGCTTCGTGCCGCTCGTGCGCGGCATGCGCGATGTCGCCGATCTCCCGCGGCTCAGCGAGGTGCTGCGTCGACGAGGCTGGTCCGACCGACGCCTCGAGATGCTCCTCGGCGGCAACTTCCTGTGCTATCTGGACCGGCATGCAGCCGCTCTCTCCGCGTAAGCTCCCGACGCCGCGTCCCGCGCCGACCGAAGCGTTGCCGGCGCTGCAGGGGATGCTCCCTGACGAGCTGGCCGAGGTGCTCGCACCGCACGGAATCGCGAGGCTCGAGGCTCGGCGATTGTTCGCGCACCACGTGCAGCACGATCGAGCGCCGTTCTGCGTGCCGAACCTGGCCAAGGAGAAGCAGGCCCGCGCGGCGCGCGTCGTGTCGCTGCCGACCCTCGAGGTCGTGGACCGTCGTCGCTCGCCCACCGACGGGTTCACGAAGTACCTCTTTCGCCTCGCCGACGGGTTCACCGTCGAGGCCGTGCGCATCCCGATCTTCGACGACAAGTACACGCTCTGCATCTCCTCGCAGGCCGGCTGTCCGCTGGCGTGCGCGTTCTGCGCGACGGGTCGCCTGGGGCTCCAGCGCAGCCTCGCCGCGTGGGAGATCGTGGAGCAGGTGCGCATCGTGCGTCGCGAGGCCGACAGGCCCGTGCGCGGCATCGTGTTCATGGGGATGGGCGAGCCGTTCCTCAACTACGACGAGGTCATCCGCGCGGCGCGCATCATGTCTGACCCGTCGGGCATGGCCATCTCGGGCAAGGCCATCACGATCAGCACCGCGGGGATCGTCCCCGCCATCGAGCGCTACACCGACGAGGGCTGGCCGTTCCGCCTCGCGATCTCGCTGACCGCGGCGACGACGGAGAAGCGTCGCACGCTGATGCCCGTCGAGAAGACCTATCCGCTTCCGCAGCTCGTCGCTGCCATCCGTCGCTACTCGACGGTTCGCAAGGAGCGCGTGACGCTCGAGTACGTCGCGATCGCGGGCGTGAACTGCGGCGTCGACGATGCGCAAGCGCTGAAGACACTGCTCGACGGCATCCCCATCAAGCTCAACCTCATCGAGGTGAACGACGCGACGGGGCAGTTCCACCCACCCGACGAAGCAGAGCGGCTCGCGTTTCGCGATGCGCTGCAGATCCTGGGTCAGCCGATCGTGCGCCGCTACTCGGGCGGCAAGGACGTCGATGCGGCGTGCGGGATGCTGGCGTCGATCACGGGCCCGCCGCGCTCGCTGCCCGTGGTCGCGTAGAGGTCCCGAACGACGAAAGCCAGGGCGTGTCGGGGATGGGTGCGCTCCTCGAAGCGAATCGCGTGACGAAGAGCCTGTTCTTCAGCGCGGTCACGGCTTCGGTCGGACGAGCGCCTCGCAGTGGATGAAGTCGGGCTTCAGCGTCTTCGGCAGGCACACGACCTCGAGGGGCTGCGTCTCGACCGCGAACGTCGTGACCGCGGGCCCCGCCGCGAGCTCGAGCGTGCCGGCGTCCTTCAGCATCCGGTTGTACTCGTCGGCGCTGAAGGCCTGCGTGTCGAAGACCGCGTAGCCACGCCACGCGTGTCCGGGCTGGATCACGGCGGGCGCGTCGAACGTGCGGAGCGCCTCGCGTGTGGAGCGGATCGCGTTGTCGAGTACGGGCGATCCCACGCGGTGGCCGGCGAGCGCGTCGAACGTGCGTCGCCAGCGGCCGTACGTCGCCCCGTTGTCGGCGATGAGCGGCACGGTGCGTGTGTCGATGCGCAAGTGGAGCTGCGCCGGGGTCACCGTGACCGGCAGCGCACTGTGGTTGCCTACCTCGATCCAGAACGCGCCGAACGGTAGCAGTGCCACGGTGCGACGATCGAACTTCGGCCAGATGTCGGAGCCGACGACGGCCGGCTCCTCGGCGAGGTCCGAGAACGACGCGGTGGTAGGCACGCCCTGCGGCACGCGCACCGCGACCGGGATCGCCACGCCCCGCTCGTTCGTACCCACCCCATCGAACTGGCCGAGCTGCACGGGCTCGGCCCACAGCGTAAACCCCTGGGTGGGCGGTTCGGTGCGCGCGCTCGTCACGAGCCTCGCGATGGGCAGCGTGGTGCGGATCGGAAGCAGCGGCGCCGCGCACGCGACCGTGCACGTGATACTCGCGAGGAACACTGAACGAACGAGGGTCGCAGTCATCGTCACCTCTGGAGATGAGAACGTACTGCGACCCTGGTTATTCAGCGAAGTGCTACG
>JBDTCO010000282.1:0-8024 GCA_039923495.1 Polyangia bacterium | reverse complement strand
AACAGCACCATCGACGCCTGGTTATCATCGAGCACGAGCCGCTCTGTCTTCTGGCTGGTGTTGGCGGGACCGCGCTGAGAGATGGGCAACCTCTGATGGAGTCGATGCGGGCGCCTTTGTGGCGCGGGGCTGTTTAAGTTAACACGTCTTTTCTACGATGCAGACTCCACGCACCCCTTCGTCCCCCGGCACGCAGCAGCGAGGCGCTACGCTCCCCGACCTCGTGCAGCTCATGGACACGCTCCTCGCGGAGGATGGGTGCCCGTGGGACCGCGAGCAGACGCTCGCGAGCCTGCGGCCGTTCCTCGTCGAGGAAGCGTACGAGGTGCTCGAGGCGATCGACGAGAACGATGCTGCGCACCACCGCGACGAGCTCGGCGATCTGTTGTTCCAAATCGTGTTCCAGTCGGCGCTCAGAGCACGCGAAGGCGCGTTCGGGATCGACGATGTCGTTGCTGCGATCGTCGGCAAGATGACCTTCCGTCACCCGCACGTGTTTGGCGACGAGCGCGTGTCGGATGCCGCCGAGGTGCTCGTCAACTGGGACAAGCTGAAGGTCGCCGAGCGCGCGGCTCGCGGTGAGGTGCCGAAGCAGGCGAGCGTGCTCGACGGAGTGCCCCTCGCGCTGCCCGCGCTGCTCCGCGCCCAGCGCATCGGCGAGAAGGCCGCGAAGGTCGGCTTCGACTGGCCGGACGCTGCGGGCGTGATCGCGAAGATCAAGGAGGAGCTCGTCGAGATCGAGGAGGCGGTCGCGGAGGGAGATCCGGCGCACATCGAGCACGAGGTCGGCGATCTCCTGCTCGCGGCCTCGCGCCTCGCGGCCAAGCTCGGCGTCGCGCCGGAGGACGCACTGCGCAAAGCAACGCGCCGCTTCGAGACGCGCTTCTCGGTGATCGAGACCCAGCTCGCTGCCGATGGACGCACGCCCGCGGCGTCGACGCTCGAGGAGATGGACCAGATCTGGGAGCGGGCAAAGGCGGAAGAAAAGTTGCGCGCGCTCAAAAAATAGGCACGCACGGAGAGGCCCCGAAGTTTCAACGAGGTTGCGCGTTCGACACACGGTTCCCCACAGGTTCTCCACAGGGCAGTGTGGACAACACACACATGTGCTGGGCCAGCGAAATCAATCTCTTGCACCGGCGCGAGCGCCAAGGTCCCGACGCCAAGCTCCCGTTTCGCTTGACATCACCTTGGTCGTGACGCTAAATCGCGCACCTCAACCAGCACGTTTCACCGGAGAGCATCACCTTGGCCAATATCAAGTCCGCACAGAAGCGCAACCGCCAGCGGCTCCGCCGCCGCGAGCGCAACCAGGCTCACCTCTCGTCGATGCGCACGTTCGTCAAGCGCGTCCGCACCGCCATCGATACCAAGGAAACGGCCAAGGGCGCCGCTCCGAAGATCGACGCTGCCGAGGCGCTCCACAAGGCCATCCGTCAGATCGACAAGGCCGCGTCGAAGGGCGTCATCGCCAAGAAGGCGGCGTCGCGCAAGATCTCGCGCCTCACGCTCGCCGTTGGCAAGGCGAAGGCCGCCAAGGCCTAGCGTCTCCAGCGGACGCCTGCTGGGTCCGCTACTCTGAAAACGCATTGCGGACGCATCGTGCCCTCGCGGCGCGATGCGTCTTTTTGCGTTCGCTTGCTAGGCGCGGACCTGCTGGGGCGTGAGGTCCAGCACGAGGCGCTCCATGATGCGCGCCTCGTCGAGCCGTGACGATTTGAGCTCGCGATCCGCGCGCACCAGCGCCTCGTGCAGTGCGCGGAACGCCACCTCACCGCCCCCGCTCCCGCGAGACGTCGCCACGCGTCTGGCCTGATCGATGATCCCGTCGACGAAGAACGGCGGCACGCCGAGCGCGGACGCCAGCTCCGACTTCGGCGTCTTCTGGCGCATGAGGCCGTCGGCGCTCCACAGCTGACGCACGTGACGCGCGAGCATCGCGACGACGCGCACGCCCGACTCGCGGCTCTCCAGCATCGACGCGAGGATCGTGAGCGCGCGACCGCGATCGCCCTTTCCCACCGCGTCCGCGAGCTCGAACACCGTGCGCTGCCGACCACCTGGGACCTGCGCCTCGACGTCGCGCGCGCTGACCGGCCCACCCCCGCGCGACTCGGACCACAGCGCAAGGCGCTCGACGGTATCCGCCAGCGCGCCGAGATCAGCGCCGATCTCCTCGCACAGCAGCTCGCCCGCGCCGGTATCGAGCGTGAGCTTGCGACGCTTCGCCTCCGTCCGGACGAAGCCGATCAACTGACGCTCGTACAGTGGCTCGAGCTTGATGCAGGTGGCGTGCTTCTTCACCGCGGCGCCGAAGCGTGTGCGCGAGTCGAGCTTGTCCGCCTCGAGCACGAGCACACTCTCGGGCGCTGGATCCTCGAGGTACGGGATGAGCTTCGCCTGATCGTCGGCCTTCAGCGAATCGAAGTCGCGCACGAGGACGAGCCGTCGCTTCGCCATCATCGGCAGCGTGCGCGCGGCGTTCACGATGCGATCGGCACCCGCCTCCTTCGCCTGGTACAGCTCGTAGTTGAAGTCGCGTGTGCGCGGATCGAGCACGCGCGCGCGCAGGAGCTCGAGGGCGCGGTCCACGAGGTAGCGCTCCTTGCCGTACACGAGGTACACGGGCTGCGCCGTCGTGGAGTCGATCCGATCGAGCGTATCGAGCGCTGCGGGCCCCTCGAGGGAGACGCCGGACCCGCCACGTGACGGGCTTTTTTTTGCTGCGGGCGTCTTCGGCGGCATGGTCACACCGTGCCACAAAGGCAGCCTTTGCGACAAAGGCGTCTTGCCGGGCGCCTTGCATCTACGCGATGATGACGGCCCATGGCCTGCCGCCCCTCCTCCCACTGGCTCCTGTCGTCTCTGCTCACGCTGTCCGCGGGGCTCACCGTGGCAGCAGGACCCTCCGGCTGCAACAACTCGAGAAAGGGCGCGTCCATCGACGGCAGCGTCGACCCGAAGGCGGACATGGCCGAGCCCGTCGCGGCGCACGGCTGCAAGCTCTCGGGGAGCTCGCAGCAGCTCTCGAACCTCACGGGCCAGCACGGCTACCCCCGCATCGCGACGAGCGGCGGCGGCTACACCGTTGCGTGGGTGAGCGGCATCGCGAGCACGCCGAGGACGTTCCGCATCGACGTCGCGCTCGCCGACAAGACGGGCAACAACCTCGGGCCGAACATCCCTTTGTCGGCCACCGCCATCGCGGCGTCCGATCCGCCGTCGATCTCACCGGTGACGGGTGGCATCTCCGTGGCATGGACCCGCGCCACCGGAACGACGACGGACATCGTGCTCTCCACGCTCGACAGCACCGGCCAGAAGCTCGACTCTGCCGGAAAGCCCTGCGATCCGGGCGACGCGGCGTGCGGCATCACGGCGATCACATCGTCGGGCCTCGCGCACACGCCGTTTCTCGAGCGTCCGTTCGGTGACCAGCACATCACCGGCCCGACCGCAGATCAGCTCGGCGTTGCGTTCATCGACACCCGAAACTACCCCTGCACCACCCAGCCGTGCTCGACGAGCAACGACGTCTTCTGGAAGCGCGTCCAGACCAACGGCACCGAGCTCATCTTCGAGAAGCAGCTCACGCAGCACGGACGGTTCGCGTCTCCGCGCCTCGCCTTCGACGGCTTTCACCAGGGTGTCGTGTGGCGCGACATCACGACGGGTACGTCGAGCGACATGTTCTTCCTCACCATCGACAACATGGGCGTCGCGAGCTCCAGTGACATCAAGATCGGCACGTCGAGCGGCACCAACGCGCAGTCGACCCCCGATATCGTGTGGAACGGCAGCGACTACGCGGTGATCTCCGCGACGGGCAGCGAGACCGCGGCGGCCATCATCTACCAGCGGCAGGCCTCGACGGGCGCGAGCACCCTGTCGCCTCGCGGCGTCTCGTTCGGCGGGTCGACCTGCACGCCCGCCATCGCCTACGACGGCACGGGCTACGGCGTCGTGTACCAGGCCGAGTGCGGCACGGCGGGCTCCGATCTCTCGTTCGTCCACATCGATCAAGACGGCGTGCGCACGGCGCTCGATGGTTCGAGCTGCGGTGACTCGGTCGATCCCACGTGCGGCGTCATCACTGCCTCGCACGACGTCCGCCAGGGCGCGAGCCAGCCGCAGATGGTCTACGGCGGCGACGGCCAGTTCGCGATCGTGTGGATGCAGGGAGCGGCAGGCGCGGACCTCTCGTCCGGTGTGCCGCTCGAGGTCTACATGCAGCGCATCAGCTGCCTCTGACGCGCTGCTACGGCTCGTCGATCTCCTTCGCGCGCTCGGCGACCTTCGGCGGGAACACGAGCGACTGGTCGCGATAGTCGACCTGGAGCGTCTTCGCGACGGCCTTGTACGTCGGCGTCATGAACCAGAGGCTGCCCGTGATCGTGCGACCCGGCTTCACGGTCGTCGCACCCATGAGGTTGTAACCCATGGGCACGGTGACGGACTGCTTGTCCTTCGTGATGTGCTCGTACGTCATACCGGTCTCGGGGATCGTGATCTCGATCTCACCGGGATCGAAGACCGCGGGCGTCGTGCCCTCGTTGCGCACGGTCACCTGCGCGAAGAAGTTCGTGGCCATGCCCCCGTTCGAGATCCTGTCGATGGTGATGATGAGGTGCGAGTCGCGGAAGTGGTTGCTGCCGACCGGCGGCTGGTACGACGACGGCCACATGCCACCGCGCAGGATGGCGTGGCTAGATCCCCCACAGCCGACGAGCAGCGTGCCGAGCGCGAGCGCGAACAGGACGTTCTTCATGGTCATCTCCTTGATGGTCAGATCTCGCCTGTGCCGAAGGCCGGCGCGGCGGGCTGGACGGTGAGGTTGAAGCGGTCGATGAGGCGGCGGGTCGTACGTTCGCCGACCGGCGCCGAGCGGATGCGCGAGCCGCCGACCGTCAAAGCGATGCCGAGCGCGAGGCTCACGCCGAGACCGATCGCGCCGCCTGCGAGCAGGTGACGATCGCCGTCGTGGATGCCGATGGCGCCGAGCGCGACGACGGGCAGCGTGCACAGCGCACCGAGCGCGGCGACGCCTACGCCGGTGCCGATGAGCGCGCGACGCGTGGCGCGACGTGCGCGATAGCGATCCGCGAGGTCGACCCGGCCGAGCGCCTCGAACAGGCGCGGGCCGGACAGCGCCTCGCCCGAGCGCGAGAAGTGCGCATGGTCGATGGAGGCGCGGCCATCGTCGTCGCGCCCGACCACGATACGCTCGTCGGGGAGTGCGTCGTCTGCGTACGCAGCCGACGAGGGCAAGACGACGGGGAACAGGAGCGTTGCGGCGAGCGCGAGTGCTGTGGCCTTCATGCGACGCAACCTAGTGACGGCTGCGATCGTCCGATATGAAACGCTTCACACCCGCGCGAGCGGCTGCTTGACGTCGGGCGACGCGAGGCGCGACCGTGGAAGAGATGAGTACCCAGCGGCTCGCCGTCGTCCTCTGCTCGGCCGCGCTGCTCGTCGCGGCGCACGCCGACGCCTCGCCGACGCCGGTCCCCTCGTTCTCGTCGCTGCCGACGGGGAATGGCTTCGGCTTCTCGGTCTTCGACGCGAGCGCGCACAAGGTCACGACGTTCCTCGAGCGTCCGTACAAGTACCTCGGGCCCGGCGCAGATCCGCACGGCGAGGGCATCTACCGCAGGGACCTCGCGTACGACGTCTACTTCGGCGCGCGCGTCGGCGCGACGGCGCAGTGGCTACCGGACGCGGCGCAGACGAGCGCGGGCTACGTCGATCAGGCCGGCATCGTGCGCAGCGTCGCGTCGGTCGGCAACGTGAAGATCGAGTCGTACTTCTACGAGCCGTATGGCCTGTCGCAGAACGCGCTCGTGATGATCGCGCGCGCGACGAACACGGGCAGCGGGCCCACCACCGTCGACCTGTTCGCGCTGCCGAACTTTCGGCTCGGCGCGGGCGGTGACGATCCGTCGCCCAACGGCGAGACCATCACCACGACCGGCGCGCGCTCCATCGAGACGGGCTCACTCGGCGAGGCGGGCGGCGCGATGATCTACCTGCCGCTCGCACCCATCGCGAAGGCCGACTGCAACGGCGACGGGTACGCGGCGGTGAACGCCGGATCGGATCTTCCGTCGGACACGCGCAGCTGCACCGGTGACGACAGGACGCTCATCTTCCAGTCGACACAGCTCTCACTCGCGGCCGGCGAGACGAAGAGCTTCGGGATCCTCATCGGCTTCTCGCCCACGATCTCCGGCGCCGGTGCCGTCGGTGACGCGATGGCCACGTTCGTCGGCGCGCGTCCGCCCGACCAGATCCTGTCGGACTCGCAGACCGAGTGGGAGTCGTGGCGCAAGCCGCCCCCGAGCGGCCTCTCCAGCGACGAGACGATCATCTATCGTCAGGCCGAGTCGACGCTGCGCATGGCGCAGGTGCTCGAGCCGTACGGCCCCACGCTGAAGAACCACGGCATGATCCTCGCGAGCCTGCCGCCGGGTATCTGGCACATCGGATGGGTGCGCGACGCCACCTACGCGACCGTCGCGCTCGCGCAGAGTGGGCACATCGCCGAGGCCAAGGACTCGCTTCGTTTCCTTCTGTCCGCGACGGCCAACGGCTACGACAGCTACACCAACGGCAGCTACCGCATCTCCATCACCCGCTACTTCGGCAACGGGCTCGAGGAGACCGACTGGAACTCGGCGGGGCCGAACATCGAGCTCGACGGTTGGGGCCTCTTTCTCTGGGCGCTCCGCCAGACGATGGATGCCGAGGTGAGCGCCTCCGGTGGCACCACGCTGCTCTCCGAGACATTGCCGACCGGCGAGACCTTCCTCGACGAGGTCCGCTCGGGCGTCGTGCAGCCGCTGCAGCGCAACCTCGAGTCGAGCGGCCTCGTGCTGCCCGACACGTCGATCTGGGAGTCGCACTGGGACAACCGCAAGCACTACGCGTTCACGTCGCTCGCCGCGGCGCGTGGCCTCTGCGACGTCGCGGCCATCGAGCAGCACAGCGGTGACGCGAGCCGCGCCGACATGCTTCGCCTGGAGTCGACGCAGCTCACCACGGCGATCCGCGTGAACATGCTCGACTCGACGCAGCTCCTCGGCGGCTCGCAGGAAGGCGTCGCGGGCGGGACGTACCACGACGGCGCGGTGCTCGAGGCGTTCAACTGGGAGCTCTACCCCGCGACGGATCCGCTCTACGCCGCGACGCTGACGGGCCTCGACTTCGCGCTGAAGACGGGCTCTTCGGGCTGGAAGCGCAACGACGACCACGCCTCGAGCTACGACTCGAACGAGTGGGTCTTCATCGACATGCGCGCCGCCAGCGCGTTCCGCCGCACGGGCGACGCCGCACGCGCCGACGAGATCGTCGCCTGGGTCACCGCGCAGGCGCGCGCCAACTACGACCTCATCCCCGAGCTCTTCAACACCTTCGCCAGCGACGGACCGCTGTGGTCGTACACGGGCGCGACGCCGATGGTGGGCTTCGGCGCGGGCGCGTACATCCTCGCGCTGCGCCAGCGCGCCGGACAGGTCGAAAAGCACGACTGCGGCATCGCGACCGTCCCTCCGTCCGGCGACGGGGGGTTGATCACGACCGACGGCGGAACCCCGAAACCGACCAAGAAGACGTCGGGTTGCGGCTGCGCAGTCGGTGGCCGCGAGGATGTGCGCTGCCCGCCGCTCGCGATGTTCGCGCTGCTCGCGGCCGCGCTGTGCTGGAGAGCAAAGGCTGCGCGGTGACCCCCTGCGACACGAGGTCGGGGTGGCAGCAGCGGTCGACGCGTCCCGCGTTTCCGACTACAACCTGCCCATGAGGTTCGCGTCCGCACTCCACCGCTCGTCGGACCTGGGCGCCGCCGTCGACGCTGCGGCCGACACGATCCGGAAGCAACTCGGCGGCAAGGTCGACCTGCTGTTCCCGTTTCTGCGCGCGTCCGATCCGAACGACTACCGACGGCTGCCAGAGCTCCTCGAGGTCCGCTTCCCCGGCGCGACGATGTTCGGCTGCGCGGCAAAGGGCGTGATCGGCGCTGGTCACGAGGA
>JBDTCO010000281.1:0-18027 GCA_039923495.1 Polyangia bacterium | reverse complement strand
CGATACATCCGCGGCAGCGCGAGCAGCGGAAGGAGCGAGGTCTGGCTGGCGGCGGCCGCCAGCTCGTACGCGTCGATGGCCTCGCGCGACGAGCCCAGCTCCTCGAGCAAGAGGCCGAGGCGCGCGCTGGCCGCGGCGATGACCCCGTCGTCGACCTTCGTGTCGCGTTGTACCGACCGCAGCAGCGCCACGAGCGGCGCGCGCAGCCGACACCCCTCGTAGAGCGCCTCGAGTTGTACGGTCGCCACGGGATCACGCGGCGCGAGCGCCAGCAACTGGGAGAGCGCGTCGATGCGACCATCGTCGGAGAGGCCAGGGATGGCGCAGAGCTGCATCTGCAGCGCGGCGCGTAGCGGCGGATCCTCGAGGCGCCGCACGAGGGATTCGAGCAGCTCGGTACGCGACGGATCACCGATCGGCGTGGCGCGCAGGAGCGCGAGCTGCAGCGCGAGGCTGTCGGGCTGGGCGAGGAGCGCGTCCCGAAGCAAGGCGGTGGCGCGCTCGGGTTCGGCGGTACGCTCGGCACGCAGCTCGGCGGCGCGGTAGCGAGCCACGACGGCCTCGGGCATCGAGACGTCGGAGGAGAACGCGCGCCTTTCGTACGCATCGGCGAGCGCCGACCACTGGCCGAGACGCGCGAGCAGCCGCTCCTGCGCGCGCGTCGACGCGGTGCTCTGCGCGAGCGAGCCACGCCACAGCTCGAGCGCCTCGTCGAGGTGTCCGAGACTCTCTGCGAGCATCGCGCGGCGCAGGTCGCGACCGGGGTTCTGCGGCAGCGAGGCGAGCACGAGACGCAGCTCGACCCACTTCTTCTGCTCACTGTACAGCGACGCGAGCAAGGTGAGGGATGGGAGGTGACAGGGGTGCTCGCCGCGGACCTGCTCGAGCTGCGCGATGCCCTCGTCGATGCGCCCGGCACGGCGCGCGAGCGTCATGCCGCGCTTGTAGCCGTAGCTCGCACGCGCGGCAGGCGATCCGTCCGTGGCGGCGCGCTCGTAGAGCGCGAGCAGCGCATCCCAGCGACCGGCGCGAGCAAAGGCGCGGCCGGCCGACGCCTGGATCGAGTGCGATGCGGGTGCGCTCGTCAGCGCTGCTTCGTATGTCGCCAGCGCGCCCTCGACGTCGCCTCGCTGTTCGCGCAGCATCGCCGCGCGCTCGTACAATGTTGCGACCTGTGCCGGATCTTCCGTGAGCTGGGTGAGCTCGGCGAGCACGGGCTCGAGCTCATCGAGCTCGTTGGTCTCGTCGAGCAAGCGCGCGAGGCTGACGAGCGCGTGATCGGGCGCTCCGCCGGGGATCGCGGCCGCTTCGCGGTACGCGACGATCGCTCCGTGCAGGTCGTCGAGCTGGTCGGCCTTGAGTGAGCCGATCTGCAAGAGGAGGCCGGCGCGACGACGCGGTTCCGTCGTGAGCTCGAGCTCGCGCTCGTACAGCGCAGCCAGCGCTGCGAAGTCGCGGCGCCTTCGCAGCGCGCGCTCGAGCGCGCGCATGATGCCGGCGTGCTCGGGTGCGATGCGCGACGCCTCGGTGAGGTGGCCGATGCCTGCTTCCGCCGTCTCCGGATCGGCGACGAGGAGCTCACCGGCACGTCGCAGCGCGCTCGCACGATCGGCGGGCGAGCCCGGCTGCTGCGCCTCGGCGAGGTGGATCGTCACGAGCCGCTCGGCGTCGCCGAGGCGACCATAGCTGCGCCCCGCACCTTCGAGGGCGGGCAAGAACGTGGGCGCGATGTCGACGGCCCTGCCGAACGCGGCTGCAGCACCCGGCAGATCCCCGAGCTCCTCGCGCAGCACCCCGATGCGACTGTAGCCCAGCGCGATCTCGAACGTCTGTGTTTGCAGCGCGACGCGTTCCTCCTCCAGCTCGACCGCCGGCGCGAGCCGACCCTGGGCCACGAGCAGCTCGGCGAGCTCCTCGAGCGCACCCGCGCGGGCAGGATCATTATCCGGCATCGCGGCCAGCCCAGCACGGTACGCGCGCTCGGCGAGCGCCCCATCGTCGAGCGCATGACGTGCGAGCTGACCGACCTCGAGCCAGCCAGCCACGGCGGGGAGCGAACCGTCGGTGATGCGGTTCTCGAGCAGCTCCGCGAGGCCGCGCGCCTGCGCCCCTTGCAGGAGACGCTCTGCAAGGAACGCGGCCGGCAACGAGCGCGACCCCTGCGGGTCGACCTGCCGGAGCGTGGTGCGCGCGACCTCGAGCTGGCCTGCGCGTTCGGCGAGGCGTGCGGAGCGCGCGAGCACGTCCGCCTTCACGTGCTCGTCGCTGATGGCCTCGGCATACGCCTTTGCGCTCGCGGCGGCCTCGGCGAGCCTGCCTTCGGCTTCGTCGAGCGCGAGCAATGCAGCGAGCGCGGTGAGCTCGGCGGGCTGCACGGCAATGGCAGCCTCGAAGGCCTGGCGTGCTGTCGCCGTGTTGCCGCGCGACGACAGCAACGTGCCGCGCGCAACCTCGAGCGACGCTCGCGCGGGCGGGTTCAGTGTGAGGCGCGCCTCGGCCTCGAGGGCGGAGAGCAGATCGTCGCTCGCGTTCGAGCGCAGCGCCGCCTTACGATACGCGCGTGCAGTGTGGACCGATGCACGGCGCTGCTGTGCGGTCCTGAGCAGCGTCAGCGCGCGGTCGGGCTCGTCGAGCGGGTGAAGGAAGAGCTGCCCCAGATCGTGGAGCTGCTGTGCGGCGGCATCGTCGTCCGTCTGCTGCGGCAGCAGGCGCTCGAGGAGCTCGGTCGTGTACCGCGCGCGCTCCCGCTCCCCCCCGGTGGAGTCGGTACCACCGAGGCGCAGGTGCGGGTCCGTCGGACCTGCGGTGACGTCGGAGCTCAGGTCATTCACGAATGTATCCGTTCCTTGTCGAACACCGGCGAAGGGCAGCAGCGTACCCGAGCGACGTGCGCGCGGGATATAGTCTCCCGCATGCGATCGAGTCTGAACGTGGCCTTCGTGTGGGTCTGCGCGCTGGCGGTCTGTGCGCCGGCGGCCTTTCATCCGGCTCACGCGTCCCCCGCGAGCAGCAAGAGCGAAGCGCGCCAGCGCTACGACGCAGGGACCAGGCACTACAACCTCGCGGAGTACGCCGACGCGCTGGTCCAGTTCAAGGAAGGGTATCGCCTGCGACCGGACCCGGTGTTCCTCTTCAACATCGCGCAGTGCTACCGGCTGCTGTCCGAACCGGAGGAGGCGGCCACCTTCTACCGTTCGTTCCTGCGCGAACAGCCCGAGGCTCCGAACCGCGCCGACGTCGAACGCATGGTCGGCGAACAGGAAGCGATCGCGCACGCAAAACGGGACCGCGCCGCGAACGCGGAGCGCGCCAAGGCCGTCGTCGTGCTCCCGGTGGCTCCGCCCGTCGCGGTCACGCCTGCCGTCGACGTCGCGTTGGCGGCGCCTGCACCTGCGCATCCGAAGCCGCTCGTGAAGAAGCCGTGGTTCTGGGTGGCGGTGGTTGGTGGAGCGGGCGTCGTGGCAGCGGCCATCGTGGTCGGCGTCGTGCTCGGTGGACCGCGCAACCCCCATGCGTCGCTCGGGGCAGAGGTGCTCCAGTGAGCCGCTTCGTCCTCGTGGTGCTCGGCGCGCTCGGGCTGCTGTGGACGGGTTGTGGCGAGAAGCACTGCGCTCCCGGCACGGTGTTCGTCGAGCTCGATCGAAGCGGCACAGCGCTCGGGGCGGACGAGCTCGACATCGCCGCGAGCATCGACGGCGCGGCGCCGATCAACGCCAAGGCGGATCTGTCGAAGGCCGGCGCCCACGCGACGCTCACGCTCGAGTTCAAGGATCACGCCTATCCGACGGGGAGCATGGTCGTCTTCACGTTCTCGGCCGTGGACAAGAAGGGCGGCGGTAGCGTGCTCGCCACCAGCACCTTGCCGGCGCTCACGCTCGCGAGGAGCTGCGAGCGCGTGAGCGTGACCCTGCCGGGAGGCATGAGCGGCCCGGACGCGGCGGTCGGCGATGCGGCCCCGGACTTCGCCGGCTGCGTCGCGACGTGTCCTTCGACCCCGACGTGCGGAGTCGCTGCCGAGACATGCCCCACGAGCTGCGGTCCACCCTGTCAGGTCCTCGGCGTCACGCCGCGGCTCGCGAACACCGACAGCATCATCGTGCTCGAGGGCACCTTCACGCAGGATGCGACCATCGACTTCCCGGGCGCCGCCAGCCTTGCGCTCACGGTCGCCGGAGATCATCGCGCGACCGCGAAGGTCCCGGACACGGCGACGTCGGGACCGCTGGTCGTGCACAGCGGTCACCAGACGCTCGACGCCGGTATGTTTCGTCGCGCCAGCTTTGCACTCGCGCCCCACAGCGTGAGCGCGGCCTCGCCGCAGACCGACGCAGCGCGCCAGGGCACGACCCTCGCGCACGCCCGCAAGTACGAGGTGCTCGTCGAGCACGGTGGCTGGATCTATGCGATCGGCGGCTCCGGCGCGGCCGCCGGCACGTCGATGCCGCTCAGCTCCATCGACCGCGTGCGCGTGAACGCGGACGGCTCCTCGGGCTACACCGACACGCTCGCGAGCACGCTCGTGACGCCGCGCATCGGCGCGGCCTCGGTGTCCATCGGCAACCGGCTCTTCATCATCGGCGGGGCCGCGGGATCGGCCTCCACCGATACGCTGAACTCCTACGAATGGGCCACGTTCCAGGCAGACGGCACGCTCTCCGCGTTCACCCAGGTGAGCAGCCCGTTCTCGCAGGCACGCTCGTTCTGCACCGCGCACGTCATCGGAGATCAGGTCGTCCTCGTGGGCGGCAGCTCGGGCATGACCGATGTATCGATCCTCGAGCACGCGACGATCGCCGCCGACGGTTCCCTCGGGATGTTCAGCGTGGTGCCCAATACCGGGCTCATGACCGGGCGTCACGCGCACGCGAGCTTCGTCACGCCGTACGCGCTCGTCGTCGTCGGTGGCGCGACGGGCCCGGGGACGGGGACGGCGACCGGCAGCGTCGAGTACGCGCAAATCGACGGCACGGGCGCCATCGGCCTCTTCACCACGAGCTCCACCCCCCTTCCGGTACCCGCCGCGAACCTCGTGGGCACACAGTGGGGCAGCACGTTGTTCGCGTGGCCGTACGTCGCCACCGTGGACGTCACCCAGGGCGCGAGCGCGTTCACGCAGGCATCCGTGGCCGTGGGAGATGCCGCGCCCAGCAAGACCGACACGAGGACCGTCGTGGCGCGCGACCACATCTATCTGCTCACGAGCACCGACACCAGCAACACGACCTACAACCTGCTCCTCAACGGCGCGCTCACCACGCAGGCGCAGCTCGGCGGCTTCACCCTCCTCCCGAGCGCGACGGCCGCGCTCCCCACCCAGCTCGGCTCGAGCGGGGGCGCCGTCATCGGCGACTCCGTGTACCTGTTCGGCGGTGCCGGCACGAGCGGCTTCACCAACAAGGTGTATCGCGCGCCGATCGCCGCGGACGACACCATCGGCAACTTCGTCGACGCGGGCGTCACGCTGCCCGTGTCCGTGGGAGAGCATGCGCTGCTCGTGACGCAGAGCCACGTCTACGTGCTGGGGGGCGTCGGCGCCGCCGGTTCGCCGCTCGCCACGATCTACAAAGCGAACATCGCCGCCGACGGCAGCGTCGGAGCCTTCACCGCCGCACAGGACACCTCCAGCAGCAACCTCGTGCTCGTCGCCCCCAGGCGAGGTCTCCGCGCGCTCGCCATCGACGATGTCGTCTGCGCGATGGGCGGCTATGGCACCTCCACCAGCAGCCTCTACCAGTGCGCCCAGCTCTCGTCCGACGGCACGCTGCTCACGTCGTTCGCTCCGATGCTCGACTACAGCAACGCGCCGAACAATCTCGTGACGGCACGCGCCTACTTCATAACGACGTACTTCAACGGGACGATGGCGATCTACGGCGGCGGCGGTTCGTCGCCGGTCACGACCGTCGAGGTCACGATCCCTGGCTTCATGGGCTACAACAAAGCGAAGACCTGGGCGAACGCGAGCTCCAGCATCTCAGAGGGCCCTTTGCATCCCCCAGCCGTCCTCGTGGGCGAGCTCCTCTATATCCTCGGACCGTCCCTGGTCGCGGACGTCATCAACTTCGATCAGGCTTTCTCCGCAAGTTCCGGCACGACTCTCCAGCAGTCGGTCGTCGCTGCCGCGGCGTTCCTCATCGGAAACCAGGTGTACGTCGTGGGTGGCAACAACTCGCTCCGCATCGAGCAGGCCACGCTCAAATGAAAAAGCCCGCCGGGTGATCTCGGCGGGCTTCGTTGGTGCGGTCGTGAAACGAGCTACGCGAGGCCGGCCTGCTTGGCGACCTCGGCGGCGAAGTCCTCGGTCTTCTTCTCGAGGCCCTCACCGAGCTCCCAGCGCACGAAGCGGCGGATCTTCACGTTCTCGCCGATCTTGGCGACGAGCTCGTTGAGGAGCATGCCGATCGTCTTCTTGCCCTCGGGATCACGGACCCAGATCTGGTCCATGAGGCAGATGTCCTTCTTCCACTTGGCGATCTGGCCATCGACGACCTTCGGGATCATCGCGTCGGGCACGGGCGACTTCGGCTTGTCCCCGGGGTTGGTCTTCGGGTTCTTGGCAGCCTCGGCGCGGACCTCGCGCTCCTTCACTTCCAGCGCCGGATCGATCTGCTCGTCGGAGACGAACATCGGCACGGGCGAGGCGCCCGCGATGTGCATCGCGACGTCCTTCACGAACGTCTTGAAGTCGTCCGTCTTGCCGACGAAGTCCGTCTCGCAGTTGACCTCGAGCAGCACGCCCACGCGACCGCCGTGGATGTACGACGTGACGGTTCCCTCGGTCGCGATGCGGCCGGCCTTCTTGGCGGCGGCGGCGAGGCCCTTCTTGCGGAGGTACTCGCCGGCCTTCTCCATGTCGCCGTCGACCTCGACGAGCGCCTTCTTGCAGTCGGACATGCCCGCGCCGGTACGCTCGCGGAGCTCCTTGATCATCGTTGCAGTGATTTCAGCAGCCATGGTTCGTCAGTCCTCTAGTTCTTCTGCTCGTCGGGCGAGGCCGCTGCCTCGGGCTCCGGACGCGGGCCACGACGCGACGCGATCTCGACCTTCGGACCATCGCCACCCGAGGCGACACGGATCGTCTCCTGCGGCTTGTCCTCCTCGTTGCCACGATCGCGACGCGACACGGCGCGGTCACGACCCATGCGAGCGCCCTCGACGCAGGCGTCGGCGACCTTCTCGGTGAAGAGCTTGATCGCGCGGATGGCGTCGTCGTTGCCGGGGATGACGTAGTCGATGAGGTCCGGATCGCAGTTCGTGTCCGTGATGGCGACGATCGGGATCTCGAGGCGACGCGCCTCCTCGACGGCGATGTGCTCCTTCTTCGGGTCGATGATGAACACCGCGCCCGGGAGGCCGCCCATGGCCTTGATGCCGCCGAGCGTCTTCTCGAGCTTTGCGCGCTCGCGCTCGAGCGTGAGGACTTCCTTCTTGTTGAGGCGGTCGAACGTGCCGTCCTCGGCCATCTTCTCGATGTTGCGAAGGCGCTCGATCGAGCCCTTCACCGTCTTGAAGTTGGTGAGCGTACCGCCGAGCCAGCGGTTGGTGACGTGGAACATGCCAGCGCGCTTGGCCTCTTCCTGGATGACTTCCTGCGCCTGCTTCTTGGTGCCGACGAACAGCACCGTCTCGCCAGCAGCAACGGTGTCGAGGAGGAACTTGTACGCGCGGTTGAAGAGCTTGACCGTGTGCTGCAGGTCGATGATGTGGATGCCGTTTCGGGCGCCGAAGATGAACGGCTTCATCTTGGGGTTCCAGCGCTTCGTCTGGTGACCGAAGTGGACACCGGCCTCGAGGAGCTGGCGCATCGTGATCGGGGGCTCGTTCAGGTTCTGCTGCGTGACTTCCGTGGTCTCAGACATGTGGATCTCCAGACGCGTTCGTCCTCGGAACCCCCCTCTCTTGAAATCCGTGTGACGGACTCTCGAGACGCGCCTACCCAGGGGCCCTGTGTTTTTTTACGGCCTGGCGATCTACCACGGCCGTCCCACCGGAGCAACGAGCCGCGATCTGTGCGGCGCAAAACGAGCGCGGTGACGAACCTCCAGCCACGAGTCGACCAAGGTGGTATGGTCCGCCCGGCATGCCGCGCGTATGGACCGATACCTACACGTTCCTGAGCGGCGCCGTGGCGACGCCGCAGCTCGCGTTCTTCGTCACTCACGATGACGAGACGGCCGCAGAGCGCACGCCTTACTCGTCGTTCCTGACGCTGAAGGATGGTGTCTGGATCGACGGCGGTACGCGTGCCTGGCCCACGGTCAGCGTCGCGGCGATCCCCGGCGACATGATCCAGCTCATCGCACTCGGTGAGGCCGGCCAGATCTTCCTCAAGGGCGGTGGCGAGGAGCGCGAGGAGGTCATCGTCAAGGGGGACGAGGGCCCCGCCACGCGCGGCCCGCTCCGCTGTATCCGCGCCGTTGGCGGCCAGGTCTACGCGGTCGGCAGCGATCGCCAGGTCTACCGTCGCAAGGGACCGTCGCGCTGGGAGGCCTACGACATCGGCACGCGTCCCGAGTCGGCGATGACCGACAAGATGCTGGGCAGGCCCGTCGCCGCCGTCGAGAGGGCCGCGCCGAAGAAGAAGGCCGAGCGCTCGCGCCCGAAGAACCCACCCGCGCCTGCACCCGCGAAGTCCGCCGCGCACACGAGCGACATCGGCTTCGAGGCCATCGACGGCTACTCCGTGACGGAGCTCTACGCCGTGGGCCACCGCGGCGAGGTGTGGCAGTGGGAAGGCACGCGCTGGATCCAGCGCGACTCCGGCCTGGGCGAAAAAGACGTCCTCACGCTGCTCACCTGCGCCGTCGACGGCCAGGCCTACGCGGCCGGCAAGAAGGGCCTCCTCATCAAGGGTCGCGGCGAGACGTGGGAGAAGCTGACCTCCGGCATCACCGACGACATCACGGGGCTGCGGCTCTTCGATGGCCAGCTCTACGCCGTCACGCACAAGGGCCTGTTCGTCCACGACGGCGCAAAGCTGGTCGCGGTCGCCCTCCCCAAGAAGGACGCACCGAAGACGTTCGGCTCGCTCGATGTCACGCGCTCGGAGTTGTGGTCGATCGGCGCCAAGGACATCTTCACGTACGACGGCAAGACCTGGACGCGCATCGAGTAGCGTGAAGGCCGCGCCCGCCGCGCTGCGTCGGCCCGGTGAATACCAGTGCAGAGCGATGTTCGCTCTTCGACACGCTGTCGAAGACCTGACGCCTGCAGACGTGCAAGTAGCTTGATCTACTAGTAGACGTGCCGCACCCACATGCGGCGCGGCAGTTGCTTGACTCCGTTCGTCAGACGGGGCTAGGTTCCGCCCGTTTCGAAACATCAGCGAGATCCACACAGTAAAAACCGAGGTCAATCAAAGATGGCACCCATCACCAAAGGCACAGATATCCGCCCGGCCAAGGGCAAGCTTGGCGTCCTCCTCCCCGGCATGGGCGCGGTCGCGACCACGTTCATGGCTGGCGTGGAGCTCATCCGGAAGGGTCACCACAAGCCCATCGGAACGATGACGCAGATGGGCACCATCCGCCTCGGCAAGCGCACCGAGAACCGCACGCCCAAGATCAACGAGTTCGTGCCGATCGCCGGCCTCGATGATCTCGTGTTCGGCGGGTGGGACATCTTCGAGGACAACGCCTACGAGGCCGCCAAGCACGCGGGTGTCCTGTCGAACGAGGACCTCGAGAAGGCGCGGCCGTTCCTCGAGACGATCCGCCCCATGCCGGGCGTGTTCGACCAGTCCTACATCAAGAAGCTCACCGGCACCTTCATCAAGACCGGCAAGAACAAGATGGACATGGCCGAGCAGCTCATGGCCGACATCGAGCGCTTCAAGACGACGAACGGCTGCGACCGCCTCGTCGCCGTGTGGTGCGGCTCCACCGAGGTCTACAAGGAAGCGTCGGACGTGCACTCGACGCTCGCCAAGTTCGAGGCGGGCCTCAAGAACAGCGACGAGAACATCGCGCCGTCGGCCATCTACGCCTACGCGCTCCTGCGCTCGGGCGTCCCCTACGCCAACGGCGCGCCGAACCTCTCGGTCGACTTCCCGGCCATGCAGGAGCTCGCCAAGCAGAAGGGCGTCCCGATCTGCGGCAAGGACTTCAAGACGGGTCAGACCCTCATGAAGACGATCCTCGCCCCGGGCTTCAAGGCTCGCTACCTCGGCATCGAGG
This sequence comes from Polyangia bacterium, assembly GCA_039923495.1. Classification (GTDB taxonomy): domain Bacteria; phylum Myxococcota_A; class Polyangia; order Palsa-1104; family Palsa-1104; genus JBDTCO01. The sequence goes on along the minus strand of JBDTCO010000281.1, from coordinate 7,852 downwards.
GCTGGTTCTCCACCAACATCCTCGGCAACCGTGATGGCGAGGTCCTCGACGATCCGGATTCGTTCAAGTCGAAGGAGGTCTCGAAGCTCGGCGTCCTCGAGCAGGTGCTCCAGCCGCACCTGTACCCGGACCTCTACGGCAACATGAGCCACGTCGTCCGCATCTGCTACTACCCGCCCCGGGGTGACAACAAAGAGGGCTGGGACAACATCGATATCTTCGGTTGGCTCGGCTACAAGATGCAGATCAAGATCGACTTCCTGTGCAGGGACTCGATCCTCGCCGCGCCGCTCGTCCTCGATCTCGCGCTCTTCATGGATCTCGCGATGCGCTCGGGTATGAGCGGCACGCAGGAGTGGCTCTCGTTCTTCTTCAAGAGCCCGATGTCGGCGCCGGGCCTGTACCCCGAGCACGACCTCTTCATCCAGCTCATGAAGCTCAAGAACACGCTGCGTCACCTCCGTGGCGAGGAGCTCATCACCCACCTCGGCACCGAGTACTACGACTAGGCCTCTCGGAGCACTGTAGTGAGAACGGCCGGGTCTTCGGACTCGGCCGTTTTTGTTTTCGCGACGAGGCAACTTCGCGGAGCGCGCGTCGATAAACCCGCACGAGGCACAGCCTCGAAAGGGAGAGCAGACATGCAATTCGTTGGAGAGTTCGATCCACCCGCGCTCGGCGTGAAGCGCGTTCCGATACCCGTCGCGGGTCCGGGCACGCTCACGGCAACAGAGGAGGGCGTCGTCGTCGAGGGCCACCGATCGCGCTCTACAGCCCCTGGGATCATGCTGTGGATGTTGTCGGTGCTCGTGGGCGTGGTCGCAGGCGGCGCGCTCTTCCCCGACAGCCGGATCCTCGCGAAGAGCTTCGGTTACATGGTCGCCATCGCGGGTGCAGGTGCCGCGTTCGGCCGGCGCAAGGCCGGCAAGAAGGCGGTGCGCTATGCGTACTCGTGGCACCAGCTCGGCAACACCTCGCTGACGCGGGACGGAAGCTCCATCGTCGTCGACATCGCCGGTGCGGGCACGTTGCACTTCCGACCGAGCATGGATCCCACGAAGGTGCTCGAGCACCTCGAGGACGGCCCGGCCATCGACTTCGAGAGGACGCCCCTCTCGGACCCGTGGAACGAGCTCGAGCCCACCCCCAAGGAAGCGCCGCGGTACCGCTCGTAGCAGCCGCGCTCACGTGCGGCTCTTATCTAGTGATGGGCGATGTACTTCTCTCCACCCTCGATCGCGACCGGTAGGCGGTTCTGCGATGGCGGCAGCGGGCACGTCGCGTACTCGGTGAACGCGCAGGGTGGGTTGTAGGCGCGGTTGAAGTCGAGGTCGACGTTGCCGGCCTCGTCGGGTGCGGTCGTGTAGAGGAAGCGACCCGAGGGGTACGTACCTTGCCCAGCGGTCTGGTCGCGGAAGAGGATGAACAGCTGCGCTTCGCCGGGCTCGACGACCGCGTCGAGGGTGTAGGGCTTGTCTGCGAGCTCGAAGTGCAAGGTGCCGGGGCTGGGCATGGCCTCGGTCTGACCGAGGACGTTGACGATCGGCAGCGTCTTGCCCGCGGGCGCGGCGACGAGATGGGCCCTGACGTGCAGCTTCGGATCGGCGTCGTAGTACGTGAGCCCCGCGAACGTCTTGCGCCCCGGGTGCTCGCGGTCCTTCACGCGCAGGGCGAAGCGGGAACCGCGCTTGATCACATGCATCGACAACGAGCCATGCTCGAGCACCGTGGGCTCCTGGCCGTCGCGGTCGTCGCGCAGCGCTCCATCGGTGAACGTCACGCCCGCGTGCGTCACGCCCGCGCCGAAGTGGCCGTGCACGTGATCGCCGTCGAGCGTGAGCGTGCCGAGCTTCGCGGGTGCGCGATCGGCGGGGAGCCGCACCTTGGCGGTCGCATCTGCGCCGACGAGGTTGTCTCCCTGGTCGATCCAGCCCAGCGACACGAGCGTGAGCCAGCCCTCGGGACCGACTACCGACTCGCGCCTCTCCTGCTTCCACTTCTCGAGCTCGGCGCGCCACACCCCGTCGCTCGGCGGACCGGCCGGTGGAGCGGCGGTGTGATGACACGCGGCGAGGAGCAACACGGGACAGAGCCGTCTCATGCACCCGACCATGGTCAGGTCGCTCTGGAACGTCAATCACATGCGCGGTCGTACGGCGGTGCTAGATTCCGCGCCGATGCGTCTCCTCGTCCTCGTGGTCGTGCTCGCGCCGCTCTCGGCGTGTGGGTCGGGCATCAGCGCGTGCGGCAACGAGTCGGACATCACGGGGTCGTGGGACATCGTTGCGACGCCACTCGCCATCGGCGCCGACGCCTTGCCAGCGTCGTTCAGCATCGACGCGGAGCTGATCCAGGCCGATCCCATCGACTTCCTCGGTATCGGCCACTTCGTGCACGGCACGCTGACAGCCAGCGATTCGAGCGTGTTCGGCATGCTCACGATCCCCGAGCTCAAGCACAACAGCGGCGACAAGTCGGGTGCAATCCTCGCCTGCAAGATCGGCATCCACATCCCCATCGCGGCGCCCGTCACCGACGACAACGTGAAGCAGGGGCCAAATCGCATCGCCCTGTCCGGGCAGGTCACGATGAAGGGCCACATGGAGAGCGTCGTGAGCACGGATCCCACGGACGATTCGTCGGTCATCCTCGAGAGCGACGCCGAGAACACCGTGCGAAAGTTCTCGTGGACGGGCACCCAGCGCTGAACGTGTGGTCAAGCACCCGACCATGCGTTACCGTCGGCGTCGCGTGACCGGGAAGCTCACAGTCGTGCTGTCGCTGCTGCTGTCGGGGCTGTTGCTGTCGGGACCGGCCGAGGCGAAGAAGAAGAAGCCCCGGCGCGGCGGTCGTGGTCCCTACGGCGCGAGCTCGAGGGTCGTGAGGGCCGCCGAGGCGCACGGTGAGGCGACGCTGCGGGTGCGGTCCATCGACTTCACCCACCGCACGGTCGTCATCGAGCTCGCCGGCTTTCTCAAGGCGCCGGCCGGTAATCTCTTCACGTTCACCGACGATCGCGGCCGCAGGTTCATCGCCACGAACGCCCGCTGCGACGAGCCGTTTCCATCGGGCGCGCGCGTGTGCGACCTCGAGACGCCAGAGGGCTACGAGCGGCACCCGTGGGTGGGCCTCGACCTCCACCTGCATGGGCTCCAGAACAGCGCGGTCGTCGCGGCTCCGCGTGAGGAGGTCGAGCGCGCGTTCGAGGCCGCGCGGGCGCTCGCGGCAGACGTCGTCCCGGCGGTCGTCGAGCCTCAGCCCGAGCCGGTCAAGCCCGTAGCGAAGGGCGCGAAGCCCGCAGAGGACGAAGCCGAGGAGTCCGACGAAACGCCAGCCAGGGAGTAGTCAGCCCCTCAGCCATGCGCAGTAGCGCGCGATGCCTTCCTCGATGGGCACGCGGCTCAGATAGCCGAGGCGCTGTTCGGCGCGCGTGCAGTCGGCGTAGGTGATGGGGACGTCGCCGGGCTGCAGCGGACGACGGTCGAGCACGGCCTTTTTACCGAGCGCGTCCTCGAGCAGCGCGACGAGCTGCAAGAGCGTGGTCACGCGCGAGCCCCCGAGGTTGTAGACGAGGTGACCGTCGGTCGCTCCACCCTCCGCGGTGGAGTCGAGCGCGGCGACGACCCCGTCGACGATGTCGTCGATGTACGTGTAGTCGCGCGCGGTGGTGCCGTCGCCGAAGAACGGCAGCGGCGTGCCGTCGAGGATGTGGCGCGCGAACGCGGCGATCGCCATCTCGGGGCGCTGGCGGGGGCCGTAGACGGTGAAGAAGCGCAACGAAGCGATGCGCTGGCCGTACAGCGAAGCGTAGGTGTCGCAGACGAGCTCACCCGCGCGCTTCGTGGCCGCGTACGGCGAGGCGGGATGCACGGCGGGATCGGTCTCGCGGAACGGCACCTCGTTGCGCGCGCCGTACACCGACGACGACGACGCGCATGCGAGACGTCCGACCTCGTGGCGTCGCATGGTCTCGAGGACGAGCAGCGTGCCGCGCACGTTCACGTGCTCGTAGCGCAGCGGCTGGTGCAGCGAAGGCCGCACGCCCGCGAGCGCGCCGAGGTGCACGACGGCGTCGAACCGGTGGCTCGCGAACAGCGAATCCAGCGTGTTCTCCGACGTGAGATCGCCACGCACGAGCTCCATCCCAGCAGCGGGACCAGGCACGATTGCGTCGACGTTGCGCTGGTGCAGAGCGGCCGGATACAGCGTCTCGTCGAAGCAGTCGAGCCCCACCACCGTGTCGCCCCGGGAGAGCAGCCGCGTTGCCACGTGTGAGCCGATGAAGCCGGCGGCGCCGGTGAGGAGGACCCGCATCGGGTCCTTATAACCTAGACCTCGGAGCGCCGCGTCAGCATGAGGCCGCCCGCGACGGCCAAGACGATCACGATCGGTGCGGTCGGGATCTGCCCGTCACCCACGTCACAGCCACCCGAGCCCGCAGGCTGCTGGACGTTCGAAGCGGTGCCCGAGCCAGCCGACGTCGTGGGGCCGGGCTGCATGGACGTGCTGCCTCCATCGAGGCCGGCATCTGCAACGTGGGCGTGGTTACCCATGTCCGTGCTCACGTCCGTGCTCAAGTCGGCAAGCGAGAGGTCGAATTGCTGTGGGCCGGCATCGATGAGGGCGTTGAGCTCGGATGGGTCCTCGAGCGACGAGCAGCCGGGGTCGGCCGGGAAGTCGACGAGGCCATCGCCATCGTTGTCGAGGCCATCCTCGCAGTCGGGGATGCCATTGGCTGCGTGCGCACTGCGCTCGAGGCTCGAGAGCCCGGCGCAGATGCCGAGGATGCCGAGACCAAGGACGAGCGAGTAGACGATCACCGAGCGCGACATGGAGGACCTCTCGAGGGCTGCTCCGTGCCTCTGCAAGCGGCGTGTCAGCTCGCTCCGCGCACGCAATAAAGCAGGAACTCGATGTTGCCTGCGGGTCCGGTGATGGGAGACTCAACGACCCCGCGGACGTCGCAACCAAGCGCCACAGCAGCGCTTTTACACTTCTCGATGGCGGCTACGTGCAGCCGGGGATCACGCACCACGCCGCCCTTTTCGATCCCCTCTCGACCCACCTCGAACTGCGGTTTCACGAGCGCGACGATCGGTGCACCTTGCCTCAGCGGGGCAACGAGCGACGGCATCACGAGCGTGAGCGAGATGAACGACACGTCGCACACCGATATGTCGGGTGAAAAAGGCAGGTCGGCCGGCTGGAGCGAGCGGGCATTGACCTGCTCCATGGAGACGACGCGTGGATCCTGGCGCAGCTTCCACGCGAGCTGGTTGGTGCCGACGTCGACCGCGCAGACCCGGATGCAGCCACGCTGCAAAAGGCAGTCGGTGAAGCCACCGGTCGAGGCGCCCACGTCGAGGCCGGACAGGCCACCGACGTCGATCGCGAAGTGGTCGAGCGCGTGCTGGAGCTTTAGGCCCCCGCGCGAGACGAACGGCATCGGGTCGCCCTTGATGCGGAGCGTCGCGGTCGTGGAGATGAGGTCGCCCGACTTCTTGACCACGTGATCGTCGGCGACGATCTGGCCGGCGAGGATGAGCGCCTGTGCCTTCTGGCGGCTCTCCGCGAGGCCGGCCTCGACGACGAGCTTGTCGGCGCGCTCGCGTGCTGGGGTGCCCACGGCCGGATCCTAGACCGACATCCGGGTCGATCATCTTCCTTTTTCCTGCGAAGGAGTCGTGCTAGCCACCCACTCGTGACGCCGCAGCACGCACGCCTCGCCGAACTGCTCGCGAACAAGCCGTTCATCCTCGCTCCGATGGAGGACGTGACGGACGCGGTGTTCCGACGCCTGTGCCGTCGGCTCGGCGCGGACATCTGCGTGACGGAGTTCGTGAACGCGGAGGGCCTCCTGCGAGGCTCGGGTGTCGCGCACCGCAAGATCACGCTCTACGACGGCGACGATCCCACCGCGATCCAGATCTACGGATCGGACGCGGCGCGGCTCGCCGAGGCCGCGGTCGTGGCGGAGGCTGCCAGGCCCGCGTTCATCGACATCAACTGCGGTTGCTGGGTCCCGAAGGTTGCGCAGAAGGGCGCCGGCGCGGGCTGGCTGCGTGACCCCGCGGCGATGGTCGCGATGGCCGAGATGGTCGTGAAGTCCGTGAAGCTGCCGGTGACGGTGAAGACCCGTATCGGCTGGGGTCCCGAGAGCGAGATGCCGATCGTGGAGCTGGCGAAGCGGCTCGAGGGCGTGGGTGTGCAGGCGCTGACGGTCCACTGCCGTGTGGCGAAGGTCGGGCACTCGGGTCCGGCGGACTGGCAGTGGGCGAGGCGCGCGCGCGAGGTCGTCTCGATCCCGGTCATCGTGAATGGTGACGTCTCCACGGGCGAGGCGTTCATGAAGTCGCTCGCGGACACGGGCTGCGCGGGGGCGATGGTCGGGCGCGCGGCGATCGAGCACCCGTGGGTGTTCCGCGAGGCGAAGGCGTTGCTGCAGACCGGCGTCGCCATCGCAGGTCCCACGACGGCGGAGCGCTTCGACCTCGCCCGCGCCCACCTGCGTGCGAACTGCGAGTCACGCGGGGAGAAGTTCGGCGTGCAGGTCACGCGTCGACACCTCGGCGGCTACCTGCGCGGGCTGCCGGGCGCGGCCGAGATCCGTCGCACGCTGTTCTCGATCCCGACGCTGGCAGGCTGCCTCGACTACCTCGATGCGTCCGAGGCCCAGATAGGCGACCGCGTCGCCGCCTGACGAGAATGGCAGGCGACCGCGTCGCCGCCTGACGAGCTTTCCAGCGCACCGTCCGGTTTCGCGGCACAACGCCGGTTATACGACCGCGCAGCACGTGTACGCACGATCGACGCACCCGTGTCGTTTTCGCCACAATCCGGGAGCATGGATCGTGTGTTTCTCGGGAGAAGTCGCTTGGCCCAGCACTTGCTTTGTATGAGAGCGTGGCCAAGAAGATCCTCCTGCTCGCAGCGGCAATCGCGGTTCCCGGCGGTCTGATTGCGCTCGCCATCGCGTGGATCGGTACCCGCCCGGACATGCAGGAGAAGCTCGCGTCGCTGTGGTATCGCGTTTCGCGCACGCCGCGCCCGGTCACCGACATGGACCGCTCGAACGTCGTTTGCCTGGTCCGCGCTCAGGTCATTCCGATGAGCGCGTCGCGTTGCAGAGACACGGCCGTCTTCCGCTCGATCCGTCTCGCCGCCTGAATTTCTCTTGCCCGACAAAGACGCATTTGTTACGAATTTGCCCGTCGGGGGGTTTAGCTCAGTTGGGAGAGCGCTAGAATCGCACTCTAGAGGTCATCGGTTCGATCCCGTTAACCTCCACCGATTCCACAAGGGTCTGGCCTACTTGGCTAGGCCCTTTTTCATGTCCGGTGCCGTTGGAAACGAAAATCCGGCGAAACGTTTCCAGCTCTAGAGGTCACTTCTTGCCTCCGTCGAGCACGGCGAGGACGCGTTGCTGGCGTGCGTTGCTGACCGCTTCCGGGCGCGCGTAGCTCGTGGTGGTCGTGGAGAAGGACTCGTGGCCGAGCGCAGCGGCCACGGCGTGACCGGTGATGCCGCTGTCGACCGCGAGCGTGGAGTGGAGGCCGCGCATCCCATGGGCGGACACCTTCATCACACCCGCCTCCGAGCAGATCCGCTGCACCCACTTCCTCGGCCAGTCTCTCCAACGTCGACCGAAGAGCAGATCGTCGGCGTCCCGACCCTTCACGAGCCTGAGCATGTGATCTCGGAGCGCCGTGGGGATCCGAACGGTGCGTCTCCCTGCGTCGGTCTTCGAGCTGGGTATCCACAGGAGGCTGCCATCGTCATCAACATCTCGGACGGTCCGGGTCACGACTTCCGAGGCGCGCAGTCCGAGGATGAGCGTCATCATCGCAGCAAC
>JBDTCO010000280.1:0-11696 GCA_039923495.1 Polyangia bacterium | reverse complement strand
AGCGAGATGGGCACGCTGTGACGACCGGTCTGCGGCCCGAAGAAGGCCTCCATGCCCGTGCGCGAGCCCTCGTCACTCCACGCACCGTCGTCGTTGGTGCGGATGCCGAGCACCGCGGCGACGGCCGAGCCGCGCCCCTTCAGGCACTTGTTCAGCTCGTACTCGAGCTGCGACATCGTCTGCGGACGCGCCGCGGGATCGCGCTCGAGGGCCGACATGATCAGGTGCTCGAGCGCCTCGGGCACCGACGGGTTGCGATCGTGCAGCGGCTCGGGCGGTTGCGTGGCCTTCTTGGCCAGGATGTCCATGACGCTCGTGCCCGAGTGCGGCGGCTCGCCGGCGAGCATCTCGTAGAGGATCGCGCCGACGGAGTAGATGTCGACACGACCGTCGACGGGCTTGCCCGCTGCTTGCTCGGGCGCCATGTACTCGGGCGTGCCCATCGCGATGCCGGGCGTGGTGAGGCGCCGCGACACCTGCGCGACGTCCTCCGACTTCGCGATGCCGAAGTCGAGCACCTTCACGAAGTCGGGCTGCCCGTCGCGCGAGACGAGGAAGATGTTCTCGGGTTTGAGGTCGCGGTGGATGATGCCGGCCTGGTGCGCGGCCTGGAGCGCGCGGCAGATCTGCGCACCCACCGCGATCGTTCGGTCGATCGCGAGGCGGCGCTCGTGGCGCAGCACGTCGGCGAGATCGGTGCCGTCGAGCCGCTCCATGACGAAGTACGCGTCGCCATGATCGGTCGTCCCCGAGTCGGTGACGTCGACGATGTTGGGGTGACCGACCTTCGAGGCCGCGAGCGCCTCGCGACGGAAGCGCTGCACGAGATCCGCCTGTCGCGAGAACTGCGGGTGCAGGACCTTGAGCGCCACCTTCTTGCCGATGCCGATGTGCTCGGCCTCGTAGACTGCGCCCATACCGCCGGTGCCGAGGAGCCGCTCGATGCGATAGCGACCGTCGATGATCTCGCCCACGAGCTCGTCGGGAGCGAGCGTATCGTCCTCGCCGTGAGCGACCGCGCGTGCCGCAGCAGCGACGCTGTGCGAACGGTTCGCCGGTTTGTTCCGCGCGGCCTGGACGCGTGTCTCCTGGTCCTCGTCGAAGCCGCGCGACTTCTGCCCCGCCAACGAGACGGTAGGTTGCTGTGGTGTGGGGCGGAGCGGTGCGACCCCCGCGCGCGTGTCGCCGGGACGAATGCCCGGGAGCGGACGCTGTACCGTCGGAGCGATGGCTGCCGCGGCGAGTGTGGGCGCGACACCCGACGGCCGAGGGTGGTCCTCGATATCGTCGAGTTCGTCTCGATCGACACCCGCGATGCGCAGGTCGAGCGACTGCGCACGCGCCACCGGCGTCTTGGCGGCGGCGTGCATTGCCGACGATCGCAGGCGCAGCAGCGGGAGCTCCTCGCGCAGGAGGCGCTCGTGCTCGATGGCCTCGCTCTTGACCACGTCCTCGAACTGCTCGGACAGCCATGACGAGAGCCGCGAGGCATCGGTCGTCGGCGCGATTCGCGCCAGCTCCTCGGCGAGACCGCGCCGCAGCTCGTCTGCCGTCTGGTAGCGGTCTTCACGAGTCGCCGAAAGCGCCTTCAGCACGACGGCATCCAGCGACGGCGTGATGCCCCTTGCGAAGTTCGACGGCTTCTCGATGCGCGGGTGACGCGCCATCTCCAGGTTCTTCACGGCCTCGTCGGTGGTCTCGTGGAGCGGCCGGCCCGTGAGCAGCTCCCAGAGGATGACACCGACGGCGTACACGTCGGTGCGCTTGTCGGCCTGCTCACCGCGCGCCTGCTCCGGCGCGAGGTACGCGATGCGGCCGTACACGATCCCCGGCGCGGTCTGTTCGCTCTTCAGCGTCGAGCGCGCGAGCCCGAAGTCGGTGATCTTCACCTCGCCGTGCCAGGAAAGGAGGATGTTCGGCGGCGCGATGTCGCGATGCACGAGGTTGAGGCCGCCGTAGTTGTGCGCGTACTCGAGGCCACGAGCCATCTCCCGGACGACGTACAGCGCGACGTCGAGCGGGATGCGCGAGCGTCGCTCCGCCGTGCGGTTCCAGACGGCGCGCAGGTCGCGGCCCTCGATGAGCTCCATCGCGATGTAGAGCTCGTCGTCGACCTTGCCGGCGTCGAAGACCTGCACGAGGTTCGCGTGGTTGAGGCGGACGGCGACCTTGGCCTCGTCGAGAAGGCGCGCTGCGAGCGACGGCTGGTCGTCGATCTGCAGCACCTTCTTCACGAGGCACAGCTTCTCGAGGCCGCCGAGCTCGCCGTGGGCCGCGAGGCAGATCTCCCCCATACCGCCGCGCGCGAAGGGGCGCAGCAGCGCGTACTTACCGAACATCCGAGGAAAAATAGCTGTGCTCATGGACTGCGCGGACGAGCCGCGCGAGGCCACGATTGTATCACGCCATACAGCGTTGTCAGTCGCTCGAGGCGTCGGAAAGCGACAGATCCGCAGAGTCCTGGTCGATGGACGAGAAGTCTGCGGAGACAACAGCTTGGTCGATCACGGAGGCGTCGGAGTACTCGCAGGCGGCGGTGGTGCCCACCTTGTGGCAGTAGTTGTCGCCGCGGCACTCGTAGTTGCGCGGGCAGCTCTTCCCACCGCCATCTGAACCTACACCACAGGCGTACGCGCACACCGGCTCGTCCACCTGGTAGCAGCCGCCGAGCGACGCACCGAGGAGCGAGAGAAGAAACAAGCTGGCGCGCATCAGAACGACCCCCCGGCGACCAGGCCGCCTGCGTGCGGCGCGACCATGGGCGCGGCCACGAATGCAGAGGCTGCGAGCTTGCGATCGCGCTTCTTGTTTTTGCGCCAGTCGACGAGGAACAGCGTGGTGGTGACCACGGCCATGGCGGCGGAGGCCGTGTAGAAGCCAATGGACAGACCACTATAGAGCTTGCCCTGCGAGCGGAGGTCGGAGAAGTCGGCCTTCGCGGCGGCGTCGTACGTGAGTGGCTGGCCCGTCGAGTCGACGAACGACAGGCGGCGCGTCACCTCGTCGCCGCGCGACTGCGCTGCGAGGCCGAGGATCGCGCCGGTGGTGAGCAGCGCGAGCGTGGCAGCGACACCGCTCCACGCAGCGACGCGAAGACGCGTGGCGGGATGCTCCTCGAGGAGGCCGACCTGCGCAGGCTTCTGTGCCCCGACGACGACGGCCGCCGGCGGAGCGGGCGGCGTGGCGGGCGCCGCGACGGGGTCGGGTGATGGTGCAGGCGAAGGGGTTGCCGTGACCGCCGTGTCCGTGGCAGGCACGGTGCCCGACGCGACGATCTTGTCGGCCTCTGCCCGATCGCCGTCGATGGAGCGGTCGGGGAGTGGCGCGGCCTTCTTGTCGTCGAGACGTGCGATGCGCTTCTCGATGTCGGCGCGATCCTGCGCGGTCGGCTTCTGCGCGAGATAGGCGCGGTAGCTGTCGCTCGCCCGCTGTGCGTTGCCGGCGTTCTCGTACGACTCGCCGACGTTGAAGAGTAGCACCGGGTCCTTGGTGATGTCGTACGCCGCCTGGAAGTGCAGCGCAGCAACGTGGAAGCGCTTCGCCGCGAACGACTCCTGACCCGCGGCGAACTGCTTGCCGGCGAGGTCGTAGTCGGGCGCGGCGGCGTCGGTGGCGGCGGGTGTCTGCGCCTGTGCAGGTCCGCAGAGCAACGGTGAGCCGACGAGAAAAACAGACAGAGCGAGCGTGGTTGTTCGCGAAGCCATGGTGCAAAAGACCTTACACGATATACTCCGCGGCCGCATGGCCAAGGCCGTCAAGCTAGAGCGCGTCCGTAACCTCGGTGTGGTCGCCCACATCGACGCCGGGAAGACGACCGTGTCCGAGCGGTTCCTCTTCTACAGTGGACGCATCCACAAGATCGGCGAGGTGCACGAAGGCGCCACGCAGATGGACTGGATGCCCGAGGAGCGCGAGCGCGGAATCACCATCACCGCGGCAGCCACGACGTTCCAGTGGAACGATCACGAGCTGCATCTCATCGACACGCCAGGCCACGTCGACTTCACCATCGAGGTGGAGCGCTCGCTGCGCGTGCTCGACGGTGCGGTCGTGGTGTTCAGCGCCGTCGATGGTGTCGAGCCGCAGTCCGAGACCGTCTGGCATCAGGCCAACAAGTTCATGGTCCCGCGCATCGCGTTCATCAACAAGATGGACCGCATCGGCGCCGATCACCTCGCGGTCATCGAGCAGGTGAAGACGCGCCTCGGTGCGCGCCCCGCGTTCCTGCAGCTGCCCGTCGGCGCCGAAGACCAGTTCACCGGCATGGTGGATCTGCTCACCATGACGCAGCTCACGTTCTCTGGCGAAGAGGATGAAGCCCCGGAAGAAAACAAGGATCTCTCCGCGGACCTTCGCGCAGCGGCCGAGGCGGCACGCACGGCGCTCATTGAGGTGGTCGCCGACGTCGACGACGAGATCGCCGAGGCGTACCTCAATGGCACCGAGCTCGACGCCGCCACGCTGCGCGCCGCGCTCCGTCGCGCCACCATCGACAGCAAGCTCGTGCCCGTCCTGTGCGGCACTGCGCTACGCAACAAGGGCGTGCAGCCGCTGCTCGACGCGGTCGTCGAGTACCTGCCGTCGCCGCTCGATCGTCCGGTCGTCCATGGTACCAACCCCACCACGGGAGAGCCCGAAGAGCGGCCTGTCGACGACAAGGCGCCGCTCGCCGCGCTCGCGTTCAAGGTCGCGATGGTCGAGGGCAGAAAGACGGTCTTCCTGCGCCTGTACTCCGGCACGATCGCCGTCGGTGACGACGTCTTGAACCCGCGCCTCAAGAAGACCGAGAAGATCTCCCGCCTCTTCACCGTGCACGCGGATCGTCGCGAGCGCGTCGAGAAGATCGGCGCCGGCTACATCATCGCGGCGATGGGCCTAAAAGACTTCGGCACCGGCGACACCGTGTCGAGCGTCAAGGCGCCGATCATGCTCGAGCGCATCGACACCTACGAGCCCGTCATCTCGTCCGCCGTCGAGGCTGCCTCCACGGCCGACAAGGAGAAGCTCGAGGACGCGCTCAAGAAGCTCCAGGACGAGGACCCGACGTTCAAGGTCCGCGTCGACGACGAGACGGGACAGACGCTCATCTCCGGCATGGGCGAGCTCCACCTCGACATCATCCACGACCGCCTCGCGCGCGAGTACGGCGTGCAGACGCGCCTTGGTCGTCCGCAGGTCGTCTATCGCGAGACCGTCATCGGCGAGGGCACCGGCGAGGGCCACATCGAGCGCTCCAACCCGGACAACGAGTCCGAGGTGCTGTTCGGTGGTGCGACGGTCAAGGTGCGCGCGCTGCCGCGTGGCGAAGGCATCCACGTGCTCGCCAACGTGCCGCCACCCGGCGCCGATGTGCCCGGTCCACTCCGGTCCAAGCAGCCGATGGCCGTCGACGCGGCGCTCGAGGGGCTGCGCGATGCGGTCAACACCGGGCCCGACGGCTACCCGCTCGTCGATCTCGAGGCCACGCTGCTCTCCGTCGAGCTGCGCGACGGCGTCAAGACCGACGTCGGCTGGCGCATCGCCGCGCAGACCGCGCTGCGCCACGCGCTCAAGGCCGCCAAGGTCGCGCTGCTCGAGCCGATCATGGACGTCGAGGTCGTCGTGCCCGAGGAGTTCCTCGGCGACGTGCTCGGCGATCTATCGAGTCGGCGCGCGCAGATCGAGGACGTCGGCGTGCGCGGTGTGCAGCGCGCGGTCAAGGCGAAGCTCCCACTCAAGGCGCTCTTCGGCTACGCCACCGCGGTGCGCTCGGCGTCGCAGGGTCGCGCGACGTTCACGATGACCTTCGCCAAGTACGACGCCTGGACGTAAAGGGTTTCACTTCGCGGGAGCGGGCGCGGCGACCTGGTGCACCTCGTCGACTTTTGCTCGCGAGGGCGAAGCGGTTCGATGTGACATGAAAGGCTGACCATGATGATGAAGAGGCCACGGACGAAGTGGGGCACGAGACTCGCGGCGCTGACGCTTTCGGCCACGCTCCCTCTCCTCGGGTGTGCGGGCGAGTATTACGACGACGGCGGCAGCGTGGTGGAGGTCGACAACGAGCCGCCTCCACCGAGAGTCGAGGTCGTCCCGGTCGCGCCGTACTACGGCGCCGTGTGGGTCGGCGGTCGCTGGGAGTGGCGCGGTGGACGCCAGGCATGGATCGCCGGTCGTTACGTCCGTCCGCGCCGTGGCTACGTGTACGCGCCGCACCGCTGGTACCGCCGCGGGAACCGCTGGCGCTACGAGCCGGGTCGCTGGCACCGGTAGCTGGGTCTATCGTCGAGCGAGCCGGCGGACGAACGTCCTCATGTCCGCCGCCGTTTGCTGCACGCGCTCCTTCGTCGTTCCGAGCGTGTGAGCCACCACCACAAAGGTGTCCATCGCGCGCGGATCTTCGAGCCAGCGAACCACCGTGGGATGACGCAGGAGCTTCATGCTGCGTGAGAAGAAGGCGCGGCGCAGATCCACGTGCTCGTCTTACACGGCCGGCTGCGTCCTGGCCACTTGCACCGCGCGCCGCGTCGGGCCAACGTCGAGCCTGTCATGAGCGTTCATAGCCATCGGGCGGACTCGCCGCGCGTCGTCCGCATCGCGCTCGTCACGCTGTCGGACACGCGCACCGAGGACACGGACGGCACAGGCAAGGCCGCGCGTGCGCTCGTCGCCGAGGCCGGTCATACGCTCGTCGACTACCGCATCCTTTCCGACGACGCCGCGGGCATCGCAGCCCATGTTCGCGCGCTCGCCAGCAACGACACGGCCGACATCGTCATCACCGCGGGGGGCACCGGCATCACGGCTCGCGACACCACATACGAGGCGCTCGTTGGCCTCTTCGACCGGACGCTACCCGGCTTCGGTGAGCTCTTTCGCAGCCTGTCGTACGCAGAGCTCGGACCCGCCGCGATGCTGTCGCGCGCGCTCGCAGGCACCATCGGAAAGACGCTGCTGTTCTGCTGCCCGGGCTCCGAGGGCGCGGTGCGGCTCGCGCTGACCAAGCTCATCCTGCCCGAGGCGGGGCACCTCGTCCGGGAAGCGCGCAGGTGATGCGCCCGTGACCCTGAAGGACGCACACGCACGCACCGTCGAGTACGTGCGGCTCTCGTTGACCGAGCGCTGCAACCTCGCGTGCACGTACTGCGTGCCGTCGCACCACGAGGAGCTCCCGTCGGACTGGATGACCGACGACGAGATCGTCGCGCTCATCGCGGCGCTGCAGCCGCTCGGCCTCCGTCGCGTGCGCCTGACCGGGGGCGAGCCCACGCTGCGTCCACGCTTGCCGCAGCTCGTGGCGCGGCTCGCGCGGCTCGGGCTTGCGGACCTCTCGCTCACCACGAACGCGACGCGTCTATCGTCGCTGGCGGTGCCGCTGCGCGAGGCCGGGTTGCACAGGCTCAACCTCAGCCTCGACACGCTCGACGCCAGCCGCTTTCGCGCGCTCTCCGGCGGCGACCTGGACGATGTGCTCGCCGGCATCGACGCGGCGAAGGCCGCAGGCTTCGTGGGCGGCAAGCTCAACGTCGTCGCGCTCGACGGCATCAACGACGGCGAGCTGGTCGCCCTCGCGCGCTTCGCCTGGGCACACGAGCTCCAGCCGCGCTACATCGAGCTCATGCCCATGTCGGACGGTGCCGTCGCGCCGACGCACCGCTTCCTGCCCGTCGCAGCGATCCGCGCACGCCTCGAAGCAGCGCTCGGCACGCTCGAGCCGTGCGAGCGCACCGGCCCGGGCGTCGGTCCCGCGCGCCACATGCGCGTCGTGGGGACGTCTCGTACCATCGGCTTCATCTCCGCGGTCACCGAGCCGTTCTGCAGCACGTGCAACCGGATCCGCATCTCGGCGCGCGGGAGGCTGCACACGTGCCTCGGCATCGACGACGCGCCCGCACTGGACGACGTGCTCGACCTCCGCGCCGCGGTCGGGCGCGGCCCGGACGCCGTGCGAGCAGCCGTGACCAGCGCCGTGGGCAAAAAGGGGGAGGGTCACACGTTCGACCCCGCATCGGTGGGCGTACGACTCGCAGGCGGCCCGAGAAGGCACATGATCGTCATCGGTGGCTGAGGCAGGGCGTCACATCCCCCCACAATGCCCACTCGACGATCCTGGTCCCCCGCAGTACAGTCGGTGAGCGACGCCGCCCTCGACGAGGTCGGCTTTGCGGAGGTTTCATGGACGCAGCACCCCCCATCCACCGATCTCAGCGCACGAAGAGCCTGCTCCCGGCGCTCGCGACGCTGGTGATCGTCTTCGCAGGTATCGGCTACCTCTTCTACTCGAGCTCTGGCGAGGCGTTCGAGTATTACAAGCACGTCGACGAGCTCACGCAGAACCCTGGCCAGTGGTCAGGTAAGCACCTCCAGATGCACGGCTTCGTCGTCCCGGGCTCCATCGCCAAGCGCATGGATCAGGGACGCCAGCAGATCGAGTACAAGTTCCAGGCGGTGAACTGCGAGAAGACCGTCGAGGTCCGCTACTCGGGCACCGTGCCCGACACGTTCAAGGATCGCGCGGAGGTCGTCGTCAAAGGCACGCTCGATGGCAACCAGTTCCACGCCTCCGAGATCAGCGCCAAGTGCCCGTCGAAGTACTCCACCCGCCCCGATGGTCCGGCCGCGACGATGTGCACGCGCGGCGACAAGAGCCTTTAGCTCATGACCCACGACAATCCCCTCGCATCGGTCGGTGCCGCTGGCCTGCTCGCCGCCATGGTCGCGTCAATCTACGCGGTCATGGCGTCGGTCGCGGGCGCTCGCCGCGGTGAGCGACGCCTCGAGCGCTCGGGCCTCATCGCGTCCTACGCATCGACCGCCCTCGTCGCGTTCTCGTCGGCCGTGATGTTCTTCCTGCTGCTCTCGAACGACTACACCGTGAAGTACGTCCAGCAGCACTCGGACGCCTCGATGCCGTGGGTCTACAAGATCACGTCCTTCTGGGGTGGGCTCGAGGGCTCCATCGTGTGGTGGGCGCTCCTGCTGTCGCTGTTCTCGTCCATCGCGCTCTATGTGAACCGAGAGCGCCACAAGGAGTTGCTGCCATACGTCACGGCGGTGCTCTACACCATCCTCGCGTTCTTCCTGTTCCTCATCATCTGGGAGAAGCACCCCTTCGATACGTTCCTCACCGACGCGCCGCACATCGGCAAGGGCCTCAACCCGTTGCTGCAGAACCCGTACATGGCGACGCACCCTCCGTCGCTGTACCTGGGCTTCGTCGCTGCCACCGTGCCGTTCGCGTTCGGCCTCGCTGCGCTCATCACCGGCAACCTCGACGACTCGTGGCTGGCCTCGACCAGGCGCTGGATGATCCTGTCCTGGTACTTCCTCTCGCAGGGGCTGATCCTCGGCTCGCTGTGGGCCTACGAGGAGCTCGGCTGGGGCGGCTACTGGGGCTGGGATCCCGTCGAGAACGCCGGCTTCTTGCCGTGGCTGACGGCCACCGCCTTCCTGCACTCCATCATGATCCAGGAACGCCGCGGGATGATGAAGGTGTGGAACGTGTCGCTGGTCATCATCACGTTCACGCTGACGATGATCGGTACGTTCATGACCCGTTCCGGCATCGTGCAGTCGGTGCACGCGTTCGGTCAGGACACCGAGCTCGCCATCATCTTCTCGGTCTTCATCTGCATCATCCTCGTCTTCTCGTTCGGGCTCGTCATCTACCGCCTGCCTCTCCTGCGCTCCCGCAACGAGCTCGACTCGTGGGTCTCGCGCGAGTTCGCGTTCCTCGTCAATAACTGGGTGCTCCTCTCCGCCGCGTTCTTCGTCCTCATCGCGACGCTGTTCCCCACCATCTCCGAGTTCATCACGCACGAGCGCATCACCGTCGGGCCCCCGTTCTTCACGAAGTGGATGACGCCGCTTGGCCTCATCCTCCTGTTCCTCACCGGCGTCGGTCCGCTGATCGCCTGGCGCCGCGCCACGCCCGAGAACCTGAAGGAGCAGTTCGCGATCCCCGGCGCTGCGCTCGTCACGACCATCCTCGCGCTGCAGCTCGTGCCCTCGCTGCGCGGCTGGCAGATGTGGACCATCCGCGGCCACGCCGTCGGTCTGCCCGTCACGGCCGCGGTGTTCTGCTTCGGCCTTTGCGCGTTCGTTACCGCGACCATCACGCAGGAGTTCATCCGCGGCGCACGTGTCCGCCAGACCCACACGCAGCTCGACTTCTTCACGTCGCTCATCGGCCTCGTAGCGCGCGGCAAGCGTCGCTACGGCGGCTACATCGTGCACCTCGCGATGGTGCTCATGTTCATCGGCTTCGCCGGGGACGCGTACAAGCACGAGATCGACGCCACGCTCGAGGTCGGCAAGTCGGTCACGATCGGGCGCTACACGGTGCGCTTCGATGGCCTGCGCCGCGAGACCGACCCGGCGAAGGAGATGACGTCGGCGCACCTCACGGTCACGCGCGACGGCCGTCCGTACAGCATCGCGGTGCCGGCGAAGTGGGCCTATCGCCACCACGAGGACGAGCCGCCGACCACCGAGGTCGACATCAACCGCACGCTCGCCGAGGACCTCTACATCGTCCTCAATGGCTACGAGGGCGCGCCCGTCCAGCGCGCCAACATCAAGGTCGTCGTGAACCCGCTCGTGAACTGGATCTGGCTCGGCTGGATCCTGCTGCTCATCGGCACCGTCATCGCCTACATGCCCGATCGCGCCTACGCGCTCGCGGCCCGGCAGGAGAGGGAGAAGCTCGACGGACAATCGTCCGGAAGATCCTCCGTGGTCGGGCTCATCTTCCTCGCGACGTTCGGGCTCGCGACGCTCGGGTTCGGCGGCGTCGCCAGGGCGCAGCAGATGGAAGCGGCGCAGGGCGGGCTCGATCTCCACGTCGCCCGCAACGATCACGAGCGCAAGCTCTTCCAGCAGCTCAAGTGTATCTGCGGCACGTGCGCGCACGCGCTCGACGAGTGCGAGGGTGAGTGCGGGATGGGCGTGAGTCACCGGGGTGAGGTGCAGGCGCTCATCGATCAAGGCAAGACCGACGAGCAGATCATCGAATGGGAGCACACGAAGTACGGGCAGCAGGTGCTCCGCGTGCCGCCCGACACGGGCTTCAATCGCCTCGCGTGGGGGCTGCCGTACTTCGCGCTCCTGTCCGCGGTCGGCGTGCTCGTGGTGTTCGCGCGCCGCGTGACGGTGCGTGCCGCCGAGCGTCGCGCGGCCGTCGTGAAGGAGCGAGAAGCAAAGCTCAGCGCCGAGGATGAAGATCTCGCCGCGCGGCTCGACGACGAGCTCGACGAGCTGAGCTGAGCCCTTGATCCGCCTCGCCTCCAGGGCCGCGTTCGCGGTCGTCTTCCTCGGTCTCTTCGCGTACGAGGCGCTCGTTGCCAAGCACGCGTGGGGCTCCGCGTTCTTCCTTGGCCTATCAGGCGCGGTGCTCGTGCTGTGCGTCGAGTTGCTCGGTCGCGCCGCCGTGTCGCTGTTCGTCGAGCCGCCCATCGTCGAGCTCGCGGTGGCGACGGGCCGTCGTCGCAAGGAGCTCGAGCGCGAGAAGGGCTTGCTGCTGAAGGCGCTCAAGGAGCTCGAGTTCGACCACGAGATGCACAAGGTCTCGGACGCCGACTTCGCCGAGATAGGTGGCGTGTATCGAGCGCGTGCCATCCGCGTGATGCGCCAGCTCGACGAGCAGAAGGTGGACTACGTCGCGCTCATCGAGGAGGAGCTGTGGCGCAAGCGCGGCGCGTTGAAGAAGGTCGCGCCCG
>JBDTCO010000279.1:0-4854 GCA_039923495.1 Polyangia bacterium | reverse complement strand
CAGGCGAAGTTCATCATGTTCCTCGAGATCTTCATCGGGGCGATCATTGTCGTCTACTTCTACTTCCTGCAGCACCTCAGCCTCTTCGAGGTCGCCATCATCCTCGGGTTCTCGCTCATCGGCATCGCGGGCTCCGTCGGCATCGCGTGGTTCGGTATCCGCGTGAACACGTTCGCCAACTCGCGCATGGCGTTTGCGTCGCTCAAGGGCAAGCCCTTCCCCACGTATGCGATCCCGCTCAAGGCCGGCATCTCCATCGGCATGGTGCTCATCTCCGTCGAGCTCTTCATCATGCTGCTCATCCTGCTCTTCGTGCCGCGCGAGTACGCGGGCAAGTGCTTCATCGGCTTCGCCATCGGCGAGTCGCTGGGTGCCTCGGCGCTGCGCATCGCGGGCGGCATCTTCACCAAGATCGCCGACATCGGCGCCGACCTCATGAAGATCGTCTTCAACATCAAGGAAGACGACGCGCGCAACCCGGGCGTCATCGCCGACTGCGCCGGTGACAACGCCGGCGACTCCGTCGGTCCGTCCGCAGACGGGTTCGAGACGTACGGCGTCACCGCCGTCGCGCTCATCACGTTCATCCTGCTCGCCATCCCCGAGCAGCAGGCCGCGCTCCAGACTCGCCTCCTCGTGTGGATCTTCAGCATCTCCATCACGATGGTCGTCGCGTCCGGTATCTCCTACCTCGTCAACGAGGCCTACCAGAAGGCGACGCTCGGCAACGCCGACAAGATGAACTTCGAGATGCCGCTCACGGTCCTCGTGTGGCTCACGTCCATCGTGTCGGTCGGCGCGACGTTCGGCGTCTCCTACGCGCTGCTCCACGAGCTCGACAACCAGAACCTCTGGTGGCAGCTGTCCATCATCATCTCCTGCGGCACGCTTGCCGGCGCGATCATCCCCGAGGTCGTCAAGGCCTTCACCTCGACCGGCTCGGGTCACGTCAAGGAGGTCGTCATCGCGTCGCGTGAGGGTGGCGCGTCGCTCAACGTGCTGTCCGGCCTCACCGCCGGCAACATGTCGGCGTACTGGCTCGGCATCGTCATCGTCGTCCTCATGGGGACCTCGTACTACTTCGCGCAGATGGCGCTCACCGACCTGCTCACGCCGCTCACCGCACCGATCTTCGCGTTCGGCCTCGTCGCGTTCGGCTTCCTCGCGATGGGTCCGGTCATCATCGCCGTCGACTCGTACGGTCCTGTCACCGACAACGCGCAGTCCGTCTACGAGCTCAGCACCATCGAGCAGCTCCCGGGCATCGAGGCAGAGCTCAAGCGCGACTTCGGCTTCGACGTGCAGTTCGAGAAGGCCAAGCACTTCCTCGAGGAGAACGACGGCGCCGGCAACACGTTCAAGGCGACCGCGAAGCCGGTCCTCATCGGCACCGCGGTCGTCGGCGCCACCACGATGATCTTCTCCATCGTCCTCGCGCTCACCAACGGGCTCGATCCCACGCTGCTCGGCAAGATCAGCATCCTGCACCCACCGTTCCTGCTCGGCCTCATCACCGGCGGCGCGGTCATCTACTGGTTCTCGGGCGCCACCATGCAGGCCGTCTCGACGGGTGCCTATCGCGCCGTCGAGTTCATCAAGGCCAACATCAAGCTCGACTCGTCGGCCACGAAGGCGTCCGTCGAGGACTCGAAGAAGGTCGTCCAGATCTGCACGGAGTACGCGCAGAAGGGCATGATCAACATCTTCTTCGTCATCTTCTTCTCGACGCTCGCGTTCGCCTGCCTCGACGCGTTCTTCTTCATCGGCTACCTCGTCTCGATCGCCATCTTCGGCCTCTACCAGGCGCTCTTCATGGCCAACGCCGGTGGCGCCTGGGACAACGCAAAGAAGATCGTCGAGGTCGAGCTCAAGGAGAAGGGCACGCCGCTCCACGCGGCCTGCATCGTCGGTGACACGGTCGGCGATCCCTTCAAGGACACGTCGTCCGTCGCCATGAACCCGGTCATCAAGTTCACGACGCTCTTCGGCCTCCTTGCCGTCGAGCTCGGCATCACCCTCGAGCCGATGACCGGCAAGACCATTGCCGCCATCTGCTTCTTCATCTCGCTCTACTTCGTGCGCCGCTCCTTCTATGGCATGCGCATCGAGAAGCTGCCGGACTCCGCGCCGATGAACGCCTCGGCCGCCGCGTAGTCAGTCACACCCCACCAACAAAAAAGGGCGCCCGGTCGAGAGACCAGGCGCCCTTTTTTGTGCTTCGAAGACAACAGGCGACAGGCAACAGGCGAGGTGCTTGGGAGCCGCTTCGCGGCGGCGTCGTCGTCGCCTGTCGCGTGTTTCCTGTTGTTCTTCCGGCGCTGCCGCCGCGTAACGAGCGGCCTAGTGGTGGTGGTGGCCGTCGCCCTCGTGCGGATGGCCATGCTCGAGCTCCTCGGCGGTGGCGTCGCGGATCTCCTTGATCGTCACGTGGAAGTTGAGGCGCTCACCTGCAAGCGGGTGGTTGGCGTCGACCGTGACCGAGTCGCCGTCGAGCGCAACCACGCGGACCGGGAGCGAGTTGCCTTCTTCGTCCTCGCCGACGAACGACGCTCCGACCTCGAGCTGCGCGGTATCGGGGAACGCGGTCTTCGGGATCCCGAAGACGCCATCGGGATCGCGATCGCCGTAGCCGTCCGCGGGCTCGACGACGACGTCCTTCACGTCACCGACCTTGAGGCCTGCGAGCGCGCGCTCGAGGCCGGGCACGATCTGCCCGACGCCGTGCAGATAGGCGAGCGGCTCTTGTCCCTCGGATGAGTCCACGACCTCTCCGCTGTCGATACGGAGCGTGTAGTCGATGAGGACGACCTTGTTGTCGGCAATAATCATGGGCGGCATCATCGTAGGAAACCGACCGACGATACAAGCGAACAGCGACGACAATCGTCTTTGCGTCTTCTCGGCTTTGCGCCTTTGCGCCTTTGCGGAGTCGCGGCGGTCCGGTACCGTCTGGCGATGAGCGCGCCTACGCCCGCACGTCCACGACTGCTCGTCGTGCTGGCCGTCATCGGCTTCCTCTACGGCACGCTCGGAATCGTGACGTCGCTGTCGAGCTTCGTGACGCTCACGGGCTCGCACGACGCGTTCACCGCCGAGGTGAAACGTCAGGCCGACAAGCTCGTACCGCAGGCAGAGGCGGGCAAGCCCACCGACGAGCTCGCGACCGTGGCGCTGCGCAAGGCCGAGGCGCTGTGGACCCGACGCGGCGTGCTGCTCCCGCTCGCGGGCGGCAACCTCATCGTGTCCGTCCTCATCCTGCTCGGGTGCTCGCGCATCTGGAGCGCGGACGATCCCAGGGGGCGCCGCGCCTGGGCGCGCTCTGCGTGGCAGCTCGGGTGTCTCGTGGGCCTGCCGCTCCTCGGGTTGCAGACGCTCGTGGAGATCGCGCACGCAAAGGATCTCGCCGCAGCCGTGACCGACCTGACCGGCCCGTTCGCGACCTCGCTGAAGGACGTGGCGCTCTCGAGCGCGGTGGTGTGGATGCGGACGTCGATCGTCGCGACGTACCTGCTCGGTGCGGCGGCCTACCTCAACGGCCCGGCCGTCCGCACCTTCACCGCCGAAGTCTAACGGCGGAGGTAAGAACGGATCGGCGCGGCGAACGGGACGACGGACAGCGCGAGCGCGACCGAGGCGTAGAGCGCGAGGACGTGCGGCGTGACCGCAGGCAGGAACGTGATGCCGCCAACGGCGACGAACGGGCCGGCGACGAACGGAGCCGCGCCGAACGAGAGCACGAACGCACCGACGGCGGCGCCCGCGAGCGCGACGAGCGCGACGGTCCGGCCCATGAGGAGCGCGCCAATCCCGACGACCGCGCAGGCGAGCAGCGCAGAGCCGTCTTCCTGGCGCGGCGCGAGCGCGAAGAGCACGATGGCCGGCAGCGACGACGCGGCGCGCGTGACGGTGCGACGG
This sequence comes from Polyangia bacterium, assembly GCA_039923495.1. GTDB lineage: Bacteria > Myxococcota_A > Polyangia > Palsa-1104 > Palsa-1104 > JBDTCO01. The sequence continues at coordinate 939 of JBDTCO010000279.1, read as the reverse complement.
AGCTTCAGCACGCCGGCGTCATCGAGGCCGAGGCGCTGACGCCAGCCCTGGCGACCCTCGAAGTCAGCCGCCATGGAGTCTCCCATGAGCAGGAACGCGATGAGCGCGTGCGAGATGCCGAGGAACACGAGCGGCGTGGAGAGCTCGCGGGTCTGCACGACACCCCAGATGGCGATCGTGGCGCCCCAGGTGCCGACACCGATCGCGACCCAGCGACCCCAGAACCAGCCGGCCGCGACGCCGAGGAACGTGAGCATGTAGAGCGCGAACATCGCCGTGAACGCGGGCAGCCACTCGGGCATCTCGGTGCGCGCAGCGAGGCGCAACAGGAAGAAGAACCCGGCGAAGAAGCCGAGCATCGTGAGGGCGACGGCCTTGCGCTCGCCCGTGAGACCAACGTGGCTGAGCTTCTCGGAAACCTTGTCGACGATTGGTAGGCTCATGACGGCTCCTGTGATGACGCGTGGGCTGAATCGATTATACGAGGCGGGCCGCGGTTGTGCCTGCGCTTTTCGGGGTGCGCTCTACCGCAGGACCTGGAACGAGGTCTTGATCACGCGACCGCCGTAGAAGTACACGCCGAGCTTCCAGCCGGCCAGCGACTGGTAGACGAGCTGCGGCTCCTGCTTTTCGTGGAACATCCAGAAGGTCCGCTCGAGCGGCTTGCCGAGCGTGAGCTCCGCCTCCGCCTGCGTGACGCCCTTCAGCGAGGAAAGCGCATCAACGATGGTCCTGGTGGCGCCATCGAGCTTGGCCGCAGTCGGGTCCGCAACTGCGACCCCGCTTCCGAGCGTCCACATCACGCCGAGCAGGCAGAGGAGACGTGCGGCTGACAGGACGGGGCGATTCATGGCCTCGATTCTACGCGCGCACGCGCCGCAGTTCTCCACATCCGCCCGCGCCGGAGTAGAAAGCGAGCACGACCATGGACGACGCCAG
>JBDTCO010000278.1:0-41600 GCA_039923495.1 Polyangia bacterium | reverse complement strand
AAGGCGACGGCGTCGCGGTCCTCTCCGACATCCTCGGCGACGAGGATCACCTCGGCGACATGGACTTCAAGGTCTGCGGCACCAAGCACGGCATCACGGCCCTGCAGATGGACATCAAGCTCACGGGCCTCTCGCGCGAGATCCTCCAGAAGGCGCTCTATCAGGCCAAGGAAGGTCGTCTGCACATCCTCGGAAAGATGGCCGAGGCGCTCGCCGCACCGCGCGAGGAGCTCTCGAAGTACTCGCCGCGCATCCACACGATGACCGTCAAGCCAGACCGCATCCGCGACATCATCGGGCCAGGTGGCAAGATGATCCGCGCGATCATCGAGCAGACCGGCGTCGCCATCGACGTCGAGGACAACGGCACGGTCAACATCGCGTCGGCCGATGACGCCTCGCTCAAGAAGGCGATCGAGATCATCAAGGGCCTCACCACGGAGCCCGAGATCGGCGCGTTCTACATGGGCACCGTCCGTCGCATCGTCGACTTCGGAGCGTTCGTCGAGATCCTGCCGGGCACCGATGGCCTCATCCACATCTCGGAGCTCGACACCAAGCGCGTCGCCAAGGTCGACGACGTGCTGAAGGAGGGCGACGAGGTCCTGGTCAAGGTCATCAGCGTCGATCGCCAGGGCAAGATCCGCCTCTCGCGCAAGGAAGCACTCGGGCAGTCGCCCGAGGTCGTTCTCAACCAGCGGTAGGTTGGACCCCGAGGTCCGCATCGTGCGGCTCGACGAGCGCGCGCGGCTCCCTGCTTACATGAGCGAGGGGGCCGCCGGGCTCGACGTGTCCGCGTGCCTCGGGGAACCGGTCTCCATCGCACCAGGGGCGCGGCACCTCGTCGGGACGGGCCTCGCGCTCGCGATCCCGGTCGGCTACGAGGTGCAGGTCCGCCCGCGTTCCGGCCTGGCCTACAAGCACGGCGTCACCGTGCTGAACGCCCCCGGCACCATCGACAGCGATTATCGCGGCGAGGTGAAGGTCCTGCTCGTGAACCACGGACAGGAGCCGTTCGTCGTGCAGCACGGTGAGCGCATCGCGCAGCTCGTGCTCGCACCGGTCAGCCGCGCCGCGCTCGTCGAGGTCGGAGCGCTCGACGACACCGCTCGCGGTGCCGGCGGGTACGGCTCGACGGGACGCTGACGTGGCGCGGCCCGTCGTCGGGACGAAGCTCGCAGGACGCTACGACGTTCGCGCGCTCGCGACCGGCTCGGCGGGCTACCTGTTTCGCGGCTTCGACGAGCACATCGGAGTCGAGGTCGCGCTCCGGATCATCGACGATCACCTCCTCGGGGACGACGCCGAGCGCCGCGCGTTCGTGCAGAAGGCGACGCGCGCGAAGTCACTCCAGCACCCCAACCTCATCCGCCTGTACGACATCCTCGTCGACGACACGAGCGTGTTCCTCGTCATGCAGTGGGCGCCCGGCGAGCGACTCTCGCAGCGACTCGCAGGCGGGACGCAGCTCGAAGCGGCCGAGGCGCGCAGCATCCTGCGTCGCGTCGCCGCCGGCATCGCGCACGCGCATCAGCATGGCGTCGTGACCGGCAACCTGCGTGCGGACACGATCATCCTCTATCCCGACGGTCTCAAGATCACGAACGTCGGTACAGGCCCGGCGCTGCCGCGCGAGCGCTTCCTCGCCGCGATGTCCGCACACCGCGCGCTCCCCGATCTCGCGCCCGAGCTGCGGGCCGGCGCGGAGCTCGACGCACGCGCAGACGTGTTCTCGGTGGCGCGCCTGGCGCTGCGGCTCTTCGACGTCACGACGTTGCCCGAGCCGGCGAGGGCGGTGCTGCAGCGCGGGCTCGTGGAGGAGGTCGCGCTGCGACCGCGCGACGTCGAGGTGTTCGTGCGCGAACTCGAGGCGGCGATCGACGGACGCGTCCTCGAGCGCACTCCCGCGGTCCCCACCGGCTACGATACCGAGCGAGTCGAGCGTTTGCCGCCGCTGCCCAGCGAGGGCGACGTCGGGACGCGCCCCGACGTCGAGGTGCTCGTCACCGATCGCACGCAGGACGCGACGGTGAGCAACGGGAAGGGCTCGCGCGTGGTCGAGCTGTCCTTCGACGATCTCGAGGAGGTGAGGGCCGGATCGCGCGAGGGCATGACGGGCTCGCGCCCGAAGGTCGACTCTTCGCCCGCGCTCACCGACGTGGGTCGGCGCGCGCCCGTGCGCGGGCAGGAGGTAGAGGCGGAGGTGGATGCCGGACGGTTCGTCCTCGACGCGGAGCCGCAGCAGCCGCGCGTGCACGACATCCCGATGGTGCGCTCGCGTACCGAGAGCGAGGCCAGCGACGACGACGCGACGCGACCCCACGAGAAGCTCGACGTGGGCCGCGCGATCGAGCTGCCGAGCGGCGAGGCCGAGCCGATCCCGCTGCTCGAGGCGATTCAGGCGCCACGACAGCCGTTCGCGTGGATGCCGCTGATGCTCGCGGTTGCGGTCGTCGTCGGGGCCGTGATCGCGTTCGTCGGTATCCAGTCGGCCGGGCGTCACGACCAGCAGCCCACCGTGCTCGTGATGCACGCGCCGCACGTCGAGCCCGTCGTCACGCCGGTCCAGATACCGGTCGTCACGGAGGTCGCGCCCGCCGTCGCGCTCCCGCCGGTCGTCGCGTCGGGGCCGTGCCCGCTCGGCATGGCGGCGCTGTCGGGAGCGCATCCGTACTGCGTCGATCTCTACGAGTACCCGGGCGGCCACACGATCCCGCGTACGCAGGTCAGCTTTCACGACGCGACCGCCGTGTGTCAGAACCGCGGTCTACGCCTGTGCAGCGACGCGGAGTGGGAGCAGGCGTGTCGCGGGCCGCAGCTGGCGAGCTTCCCGTACGGCTCGAGCTACGACCCCGCGCGCTGCAACACGGGCGGCAAGTCGACGCGCGGCGCGATCCTGCCGGCGGGTGAGCTGGCGCGCTGCCGCTCGGCCTCGGGCGCATACGACATGAGCGGCAACGTCGCGGAGTGGACCTCGAGCGGTGCGCAACGTGGTGGCAGCGCGATGCTCGCGCCGCCGAACGGTCGCTGTTCGCACGCCGTCCACATGGCTGATCCGAAGGGTGCGCCCGACGTCGGCTTCCGCTGCTGCGGCGATGTTCACTAGACCGCGCGAGGCGGTTTACGGCTTCTTGAGCGAGCCCGACGCGCGAAGCACCGTGGGCTCGGCGCCAGTGAACAGCTCGAGGTCGAGCGTGGCCGACTCCGACAGCGCAGCCGCACCGATCAGCGTGAGCACGCCCGCGACGACACGCTGATCGGCCGCGCGTCGTGCACCCGAATGCTGCGCGAGGCGAATGGCCTCCGAGGACTCGAGCGGCAGCAGCGCGACGGCATCGCCGATCCGCATCGTGAGCCCGACGCCACGCTCGACGAGGGTCTTGAGGCGGGCGCGCGGCGCATCCGCGAAGCGCTCCCGCACCATCACGGACTGTGGCTCGTCGCTCTCGAGCTCGAGCAGCAGCGCGGCGACGCGACGGATCTCGGGGATGGTGTCGACGACGCGCTCCTCGTCGCCACGCGCCAGCACGACCGGCATGCCGATGAGCCGCGCGAGCTTCACCGCGCCTGTTGGTGTGCCGGTCGGCCCCTGGCGCGTGACCTTCACGCCCCACGCCTTGAGGAGGCGCTTCGCGTCGTGATCGGACAGGGTGCCCTCGGACTCTTCGCGCACGCGCGCGACGAGCTGTGCATCGACGGGGATCCGTGGCGCCGTGTCGCCTGCTGCGGCGAGCTGCGCGCGCTCGGCAGCGAGCGCCTTGAAGAGCCGCGAGACCTGCTCGGGCTGACGCGTATCCGCGAGCACGAGCCGCACTGCCGGATCGGCAGGTACGAGTGACTGCAGATCGGCGCCGACGAGGACGATCGCGCGTGGGCCGGTACATGCGGCGAGCGCGGCCTTCGCCGCCGAGGCATCGCGATCATCGAGCTCGATGGTCGTGAGCTGCAGGCCGTAGCGCTCCATCTCGGCGCGCACCCACGAGGCGCCTCCACCCTTTACCCAGACCTCGACGGGAGCCTCGGCGGGCACGTCGGCGGCGAGCCACGTGGCGAGGGCGAGCCACTCGCCGATGCGCTCGACGACGTGAGCCCCGGCGCGACGTGCAACCGCGCGCGCCATCGCGTCACCGCCGAGCACGACGGTGGGCTTCGCGCCGAGCGTCGTGCGGAGGCCGGCCGCCCGCGCGCCGTCGCCGAGCACGATGGCCAGCGCGTCGGTGGCGGCGTCCTCGGAGAGAAACTCGATGGCGTCGGCCGGGTCGCCGTCGCCGACGGAGATGATCCATGACACGCCGAGCTCGCGCGCGGCGAGAAGCGGCAGGACGTCGGGCAGCGCATCGCGCCTCGGAACGACGACTCCCAGGCGACCCGCGCGCGGGAGGGCGACGGGCGGCGTATCGAGCGCGACGATCGCACCGCGCTGCGGATCGGAATGGTTGAGGAAGCCCCAGCTGAACGGACCGAGCGCGCCCGGCGAGGGCCCGAGGCTCAGCGACGGTGCGTCGACGGGCGGTGAGCCCGTACCGATCCACGCGGGCGCGTCCGGCGCGAGCTGCGCGCCACCGGCAAGCAGGTTGGCAGCGACGCGGTCCGCGCCGCCAGCCGCTCGGAAGCGCCGCGCACGCAGCAGGCTGGCGAGCGCCATCGGACGATCGCTGGCACCGCGCGTCGGAGGCGCGATGTGCTCACCCGGTCTGCGGTTGCGCGCCATCTAGCCGGGGCCGCCGGCCTTTCGCTTCGGCCATACCCCGTCGCGCGCGAGCCGGTCGGCGAGGCGATCGACGCTCGCGAGCACGCGCGGTGCAGACGCGACCGCCGCACCCGGCTCGGGGCGGAAGCGACGCCGGTGCAGGAGTTCCTGCTGCGTGATGTGCAGCGCCTCGAGTTCGAGCAGCTCGACAGTCGACGACGGCGCGGACGCGCGCGCCGTGGGTGTCAGTGCGGGAAGTACACACGCCAGCACGACCGGCGGCGTACCGCGCAGGCGCTGGATGCTCGAACCGAGCTGCCGATCGACGAGCAGATGATCGCGCGCGACCTCGACTCCGTACACGGCACCGAGGTGTGGCAGCGAGAGGCGCTCGGCGACGGCCGGTCCGACGGCGCCGCGACCTCGATCGCCCGCCAGCACGACGACGGGCGGTGCCCCGAGCCGCTCGCACAGGTGCCGGATGGCGCAGGCGAGCGTGTGCGCGACGGCGAGGTAATCGACGCTGTCGAAGATCGGATCGGAGACCTGCACCGCGCGCGACGCACCACGCGTGAGCGCGTCGAGCAGCGTCGCGTCGGGCGAGGCGTTGTCGCGGACCGAGAGCGCCACGACGTCGCCGAGGCGAGCGCCGATGGAGACGAGCGGGAGATCGCGCGCGTCCTCAAGCAGCGCGACGATCATCGGTCGCGTCAGCTCGATCCGAGGGTTCGTGGTGGCCTCGCTCATCGCGACCCTTCCTTCATCGACCGCTCGTGGCTCGCGAACAGGCCGGAGAGCAGCGCGTCCGCGTCGCCTTCGATCGCGAAGTCGGCCTGTGCCTGCGCCGCAGTCTTGCCGAGCGCGACGGTGAGGAGGCCCGTGGAGCTGTGCAGCTCGACGAGCGTGTGACCGTCGTGCTTCGTGAGCGTGGGCTCCGGCGCGCGTGCGGACTCGGGCGCCGGCTCCGCGATGAAGCGCTGCACCGCGCCGACCTGCAGCACCTCGACCTCGGCCTCCTCGTCGCCAGCAGCAGCGGAGTACCGACCGGGCGGGAGCGTGGCGACCACCGGAAACTCGAGCGCTGCCGGCAGGCGTCGCGCGCGTTCCCCACGACCTTCGGCCAGCACGAGCTGGCCGCCCTGCATCTCGACGAAGGCGTCGTGCAGGAATGCCGCGCCGACCCGTGCTGCTGCGCGCGCGGCGATCTCGCGACCGCACCCGGACGCGGGCACGAGCATGAGCGCGGGCTGACTCACGTCCCACGCGGAGATGACGGCGGGCCCGTGGGTCTCCCACGTCACCGTCGAGCTCGGCTGACCGAAGTTCTCACCAACGAGGAGCAGCACCTTGTCGGCGCCACCGGCAGCGAGCTTCGCGAGGACGTCGTCCTCGCCGTAGCCAGGCGCCCGATCGAGCGCGACGGCCGCATACACGGTGGCACCGAGCCCGCTGCCGAGGCGGCGCGCCTGACCGAGCGTCTCGAGCGAGCTCGGCGTGAGCTCTCCCTCGTACTGCTCCATGAAGCAGAGGATGTTGGCCACTAGTGCGCCGTCTGCCCACCGTCGAAGACGACGACGGAGCCGGTCATGTACGCGGCGAGATCGGAGGCGAGGTAGGCCACCAGCGGGCCGACCTCCTCGGGCTGGCCGACGCGGCGGAGCGGGATCTTCTGCATCATCTTGGGACCGATGTTCGGGTCGTCGAGGGCGCGGCGGTTGAGATCCGTGCGGACGTGACCGGGTGCGAGGCAGTTCACGGTCACGTTGTGGCGCGCCCATTCGATGGCGAGCGACTGCGTGAACGCCACGATGGCTCCCTTGCTGGCCGAGTACGCCGTCAGCTCCGCCTCACCAGCCAGCGCCGCGATGGAGCCCATGTTGATGATGGTGCCGCGTCGCTGGGCGACCATGTGCGCACCGAAGGCGCGCGCGCACAGGAATGCGCCGAAGACGTTGACCTCGAACACACTGCGAAGCGCCGAGAGCTCGAGCTCGAGCAGCGGACCAACGGGCGCGACCCCCGCGTTGTTCACGAGCACATCGATGTGGCCGAACACCGCGACCGCCTGATCGGCTGCGGCTTCGACGGCGGCCTCGTTGGTGACGTCGACCGCGATCACGAGGGCACGGGCGCCGAGCTCTTCGACCTCGGCCTTGACTGCCTCGAGCTCCTCGAGCTTCCGAGCGATGAGCACCACGTCGGCGCCGGCTTCCGCGAGTGAACGCGCAGCTGCAGCTCCGAGACCGCGGCTGGCGCCCGTCACGACCGCGACCTTGCCCTCTAGTGAGATGGTGAGCACGCGGCGCTCGCTCAGCTCAGGACGTCGCGGGCGGGGCCCGGGTGCATGCGTGATCCCGGGGACGGATAGGAAGGCGAGGTCGACACGACCGCCTACGGTAACGTGCCCCCGTCGGAGGGGTCAAGTTTCCCCGGCCATCACCGGAACGCTATTCCTTCAGTCCGTGCTTGACCTTGATCGCGTCCATGGAGCGCTTGTATTCGACGTCCCACGCGGACGAGCCCTCTTCGAGGTTCTTGATGCGCTGGCGCACCTCGGCGTCGAGCTCCTCGTCGACCATCATGTGTTTTTTGAGGAGGTCCTTGGTCTTCTTGCGGAGCACGACGTCGTCCGCGTAGACCTCGTCGATGAAGCGCGACTGCATGAACGACTCGAGCATCTGGTTGGCGAGGTACGAGGTCGATTCCTCGCCGAGCGCGAAGCCCTTCTCCTCGGCGAGCGCGCGCTTGACCTTGCCGAACTGACCGAAGCCGAGCTGCCGCTTCTCGAGCGTGTCCTTGGCCTGATCGGAGAACTCGCGATCGAGGCGGACGTACTCCTTCAGGATGGCCTCGATGTCGAGCTGGGCCTCCGGGATGTCGTTCACCTCGATGTCGCCGGCCTCGCCGAGCGTGCGGATGAGCTCTTCCGCAATGGTTGGAATCTTCGAGGTGTAAAGCTTCATCTGCGTCGCTACTCCTTGGCGTTGGCGCCGCAATATAGGAGGCGACCCGACCCATTGCAACGCCGTACGCGACGTATCGTGTGTACGCTGACGGTGTGAGCACGCTCCCGCGCAAGCTGGTGGTCGCAGCCCTCTGCACCGACGCTCGCGGTCGAGTGCTCTTGACCAAGCGCCTCCCCGATCAGCCGATGGGCGGCCTCTGGGAGCTCCCGGGCGGAAAGGTGGAGCAGGGTGAAGCACCATCGGTGGCCCTCGCGCGCGAGATCGCCGAGGAGCTCGACTGCGAGTGCAGGGTCGGCAGCGTCTACGACGTCGTCCACCACGTGTATCCGAGCTTCGAGCTCGTGCTGGTCGTGTACCGCGTCGAGCTCGCCGGAACGCCGAGCGCGCGGCAGGTCGAGCGGCTGGCGTGGATCGTCCCGAGCGAGCTCGAGCGCTACGAGGTGCTCCCGGCCGACGTCGAGCTCGTGCGCGTCATCGCTCGGCGCGGCCACGTGGATCCGCGACCCGTCGCGCGCACGTTCGAGCAGCTCACGCACAATCGTCAGTACGGTGGCCTCGGCGCGCACTACCTGCGCGTTCGCCTCGACGAGGAGATCGATCGGGCGGCGCGCTACACGCGTCCGCTGTCGCTCGTCCTCGTCGATATCGACGATCTCGGGGCCATCAACGATCGCCATGGGCGCGCCGTCGGCGACGAGGTGGTCGCGCAGCTCGTCGCCGTCACGACGGACAACGCGCGCGCCATCGATCGCGTTGGAAGCTTCTCGCGCGGAGGCTTCGCGATCGTGCTCCCCGAGACGCCGTCCGGTGCTGCGCTCGGGATCGCAGAACGTCTCCGAGCCGAGGTCGCTGCGCATCGCTTCACCGTGACTGCCAGCGCGGCCCGCATCGAGGTCCGCTGCACCGTCTCGTGCGGTGTCGCGAGCACCCGCGGCGGCCCCGGTGCCGACACCATGCGACTCGAAGCCCGGGCCGACGCCGCGCTGTGGCGCGCCAAGGTCGCGGGTCGCAACCGCACGGTCGTCGATTCCTCCGGCCTCGAGCTATGAATTGACGTAGCGACGACACGCGGCCAAGCTGAGAGGCATGGCAACGAAGTTGACGGGTGGCCGCTACGCCGTCGGTGCCAGGCTCGGCCTCGGTGCCGAGGCAGAAGTGTACGCCGCGCACGATCTCGACGGCACCGCGGTCGTGCTGAAGTGCGTGAGAGGCGACCACGTCGCGCGACTGCGCCTGGTCGCGGAGTTCGAGCACCTCGCTGCACTACGCTGCGTCTTTCTCCCGACCGTCCTTTCTATTGGTGAGACTGGCCCTGGCGAAGCGCTGCCAGAGGACGCGCTGTTCGTCGCCATGGAGAGGATCACGGGCGACGACGCAAAGAGCGCGTGCGACGCCGCGCCTGACCGTGCCAACGAGGTAGCCAAGGTACTCGCCGATGCATCGCTGGCGCTGGCTGCGCTACACGACAGCGGGCTCGTGCACCACGACGTGAAGCCGTCCCACCTGCTGCGCGACGACGCGGGGCGCTACAGGCTCATCGACCTCGGGCTCGCCCGCAGCCGCAGCGCTGTGCCCGGTCGCGTGCGCGGCACGCTCGCGTACCTGTCGCCGGAGGCACTCATCGGTGTGAGCGAGCCGGCCGTGGACCTCTTCGCGCTCGGCGTGACCGGACACGAGCTACTCGCCGGACACGCGCCGTACGCGGCGGGGACGATGCAACAGCTCGTCGCTATGATGGGATCGCCGCGTCCGCCGCTGCAGGGTCCGCGCGCGCTCGTCGAGCTCATCGAGGCGTTGATGGCTCCGACGGCGGCCGAGCGACCGAGCAGGGCGGTCCTCGTCGCGGACGAGCTCGCCCGCGCCGGGCTCGTCCCGCGCGTCGTCCACGCGCACGCGCTCCCGGGAGACGTCGGCTTCGTGGCGAGCGCGGATGGACGCCTGCGCGTCCTCGACGCGCTCGAGCGCGCACCGCCCGTCGTCGCGCTCGTCGGCCCTGCGGGGAGCGGGCGCACGCGCCTCGTCGCGGAGCTACACCGGCGTCGGGTCATCGAAGCGCTCTCTGCGGCCCGGCTCACGGCGACGCCGCGGTTGCTGTCCCCGACGCTGCAGCAGGCCGCGCATGCTCTCGGCATCGACGAGACTCCAAACGAGGGGCTCGCCGCGCGCGTCGTCGAGGCGGCCTCCAGCAGGCCGACGCTGCTGCACCTCGAGCGCCCAGACGAAGCGACGCTGAAGAGCGTGCGTGACGCGCTCGTGCTGCGCGCTCCGCACGACCTCCGCATCGTGCTCGAGCTCGATGTAGAAACGGACATCACGACAATCGAGGTCGCGCCGCTGACGCTTGCGGAGGTCGCGACCATCACCGAGCGCCTCGTTGGTGCGACTCGCGCGGACGTCATCACGGCGGTCGCGCAGCTGGGGCGGGGACGGCCGCGCGATGTGCTCGCGCTCGTCCGCCAGGCCGGCTCGACCGGGCCACTCTCGCCGGAGTCGCTCCGCGCCATCGATCTTCATGGCCTTGGGGCTGTCCGGGCGGCCGCACAGTCGCTGGAAAGCCGGCGTGCGCTCGCGACGCTGTGGCTCGTCGATCGGCCCTGGCTGCTGCCGGCCCGGCTCGCGCTCGACCTCGACCTCGCCGGCCTCGTCGTCCGGCACGGCGAGCGCGTCACACTCGAGAGCGATGCGGTCGGCGAGGCTGCCTTTGCGCTGACCTCGGATCGCGCGTGGCTCGACGAGCTGCTCTCCACCGACGATCTGCTCGACGCGGCATGGATCGCGCACCGCAGCCAGCACGCGAGCGCGGACCATCGCGCGCGGCAAGCCGTGGACGCGATCCTCGACGGAAGCATCCGTGCGCCTCTCGTACGCGCGCTGGCGCTCGCTGCCCGCTGCGAGCCGTGGCGCCTCGGTCGAGTGCTGTTCGACGCGGGTCGCCATCAGGATGCCATCGTCCATATTGGTGGCGATCGTGCGCGCTTGCCCACCCTGGCTCGTGCGCTGCGCGCGCTCGGCCGTCGCGACGAAGCCCTGGCGCTCGCGAACGATCCAGGGACCGACGAGATCGCGCGCATCCTCCACATCGTACGTGCGCGTCTTCACCTCGACGCGGGCGAGCCGTTCGAGCTGGACACAGAACCCGCGAGTATCCCCGATGACGCGTGGGCCCGTGCCGAGCGCCAGGAGTTGCTGGGCCTCCAGGCGCTGCGCCAGGGTGAGCTCATCAGCGCGCGGCAGGCCTTCGAGGCACTCGCGGTGCTCATGCAAGGTGCGACACCGCGGAGGCGCGCGCGTGTCGATGGTCTGCTCGGGATGGTCGCGCAGGCGGACGGCGCGCTCGAGCTCGCCGCCGAATTCTACGAACGCGCACTCGTGCAGGCGGACCTGGACGGGGATCCGCACGGCGCGGCCGTGTACGCGCAGAACCTCGGCGGCGTGCTGCGCGAGCTCGGCGAGCACGCGCGCGCGTTGCCGATGCTGGAGCGTGCCGTCGACGTCCTTGCGCGGCTCGGACGTGCCGACGAGGCCTCGCTCGCGCGCTTCAACCTCGGGAACTTGCAGCGCTCGCTCGGCGATCTCGAGGCGGCGGAGCAGGCGGCGCACGCGAGCGCGGGGGCTGCGCGCGTGTGGTCGCAGCTGCTGCTCGCCGACATCGACCGGCAGCGGGGCGACGATGAAGCAGCGCTCGCACGCTACGTCGCGCTCGACGACGACGTCGACGACGGCGAGCGTCCGTACGTGCTCGCCAACCGTGCCGAGACGCTGGCCGATCTGGGCCGCGCAGCCGACGCGCACGCCACCCTCGACGCGCTCGGTCAACTCCCCCTCGCGACACCGGCGGCCGAGCGCCACGTGCGTCTCGCCCAGGCCCGCTCGCTGCTCGCGCTCGAGACTGCGCCGCTGCCCGACAAGCTGCGCGACGCGCTGGACGAGGAGTCCCGCAGCGCGCGTGGGCAGCACGCCCGCGAGCGCGCGCTGCGCGCCGAGATCCTGCTGCTCCGCGACGCCGCCCGTCGCGATGCCCCCGACGAGGTGCGCCACCGGCTCGCGCTCGCCACCACGCTCCACGAGGAGATCCTGATGCGCACCCCCGAGCTCCGCCGCGCCGCGCTCGCCGACGATCCGGACGTGCGGCGTCTCGTGGCGCTGCTCGACGTGACGCGCACCGCAGCGCCCGTCGACGGCAAGCTTCGCCGGCTCCTCGAGATCAACAAGCGCCTCAACTCGGAGCTACAGCTCGACAGGCTGCTCGAGCTCATCCTCGACACCGTCATCGAGCTCTCGCGCGCCGAGCGTGGGTTCCTGCTGCTGCGCAACGACGCCGGCCAGCTCGAGGTCCGGCTGGAGCGGAACGTCGATGCACAGGTGCGCGAAGGGGTCGCGGCGTTCTCGCGGAGCATCGCGGAGCGCGCGGCGGCCGAGGGGGAGCCCATCGTCACGGTCGACGCCACCGACGATCGCCGCTTCGAGGCGGCGCTGTCCATCGTCGATCTGCACCTGCGGTCGGTGCTCGCCGTACCCCTGTCGGTGAAGGGCCGGCTCATCGGCTGCGTGTATGTCGATCACCGGGCCCGCGTCGGCTTGTTCAAGCCCGAGGACGTGGCGCTCGTGGTCGACCTCGCCGAGCAGGCCGCGATCGCAGTCGAGAACGCGCGCCTGCTCGCCGACAACCGGGAGAAAGAGGAGCGCGTGCGTGCGCTCAACGCAGCGCTCGAGGAGAAGCTCGCGACGCAAGCCGTCGAGCTGGAGGGCCTGCACCGCGAGGTCCTCGAGGCGCGGCGCACGCTCGGAGTGAGGCACGACTACACGGGCCTCATCGGCAACACGCCACGCATGGTCGAGCTGTTCCGGCTGCTCGACCGCGTGACGGAGACCGCGCTGCCCGTCGTCATCTACGGCGAGTCGGGCACCGGCAAGGAGCTCGTCGCCCGAGCGATCCACCACAACGGGCCGCGGCGGAAGGCCGCATTCGTGTCGGAGTCTTGCGCAGCCATCCCCGAGACCTTGCTCGAGGCCGCGCTCTTCGGCCACGTCCGCGGCGCCTTCACGGGCGCGCAGGGTGAGCGGCGCGGCCTCTTCGAGATCGCAGATGGGGGGACCCTGTTCCTCGACGAGGTCGGCGAGATGTCGCCGGCCATGCAGGTGCGCCTCCTGCGCGTGCTCCAGGAGGGCGAGTTCCGTCGCGTCGGAGGCGAGAAGGTCCTCAAGGTCGACGTGCGCGTGCTCGTGGCGTCGAACCAGGACCTCGCGCGCATGGTCGAGCAGGGGCGCTTCCGGGAGGACCTGTTCTATCGCCTGAACGTCGTGCGCGTCGGGCTGCCGCCACTGCGCGAACGGGCCGCCGACATTCCGCTGCTCGTCGAGCACTTCCTGTCGCGACGCACGGACGGGCGCGGGATCACGCGTCGCGCGCTCGACAGGCTCGGTCGCTTTCGCTGGCCGGGCAACGTGCGCCAGCTCGAGAACGAGCTCGCTCGCGCGGCGTCACTCTGCGACGGCACCATCGATCTGGCGGACCTGTCGCCGCAGGTCCAGTCGGGCCTCGAGGGGTCCGACACGGATGGGCCCGAGCCGCTCGACCTGCACGGCCGCGTGGAGAAGCTGGAGCGCGGACTCGTCGAGGAGGCGCTCTCGCGATCGGCGGGAAACCAGAGCCAGGCCGCGCGGCTGCTCGGCCTCTCGCGCTTCGGGCTGCAGAAGAAGATGACGCGCTACGGGATCCAGGCACGTCGATGACAACCACGTTGGCGAGGCGTCAACCTCGATGGCGGCCAGCACCCGGCAAGTACACGACGACAGCTGCGCCCTCCATGGCCTGTGTCATGCTTTCTCCGGTGAATCCATGAGCACGTCGCGACACTTGAAGGGGCTCGTCCTCGGCACGCTCCTCGCGTTCGGCTGCTCGACACCATCGGTGCCAGTGCCGCCACCGACGGTCGACGTCGCCTCGCTGAGCCTGCAGATGCCCGTCTCGGGGCAGCTCGTGATGACGGGCAAGCCATCCACCTATCACGACAGCGCGCAGTTCTTCATCACCGACCGCGACAACGGCGACGGCGTCATCACCACCGCCGCGTCGGACGGCTCGTTCACCACGGCCGCGTTCATGGCCGCGGTCGGCGACACCATCAAGGTGCAGTACACGACGCCGGACGGGACCCAGTCGGTCGCGAGCTGCGTGAAGGTCGTCGTCGACGGTCCGCTCGTCGGCGAGGCCTGCCAGTAGCCAGTCTACCCGCATAAAAAAACGCCCGGTAGCGTGAGCCACCGGGCGTTTTGCGTCTCGCGGAGCGTTTCGAGCTAGCGGGTGATGCGCGCCTTCGGAGGCAGGACGAACGTGAGGCCAGCCGTGAAGAAGATGTTGTTCTGCGTCGTCGCGTCGGAGTTCGTGAGGCGGCGATCGCCGTTCACATCGCCGCCGCCACGGTCCGCCTTGACGATGTAGTCGCGCAGCTCGAGCTGCAGGCCGAGCCAGTCGGTGAAGTACAGGTGCACACCGACGCCGATCATGCCGCCGACCTTGAGGCCGGTGTAGATGCTCGTGTTCTGGATGTTTGGATCGCAGACCGTACCCGTGCAGGTCTTCGCGTTCTGGCTCTGATCGGCCGTGGGCTTGGACGACTGGACGTAGTTGACGAGCCCGAGGCCGCCCTTGGCGTAGAGGTCGTACCGGGCAAAGGCCGCCGAGAAGAGGGAGAACTTGCCGGCAAAGGGCGTGACCTGGACGAACGCCGACATCGTCGCGTTGATGCCGAGCACGCGCTGATCGTGCTGCGCGAGCGTCGGGTTGGGACCGGGCGTCTTGTAGCCGCCCGGATAGCGAAGGTTTGCTTCCGTACCGACGGCCTTGCGGACCTGCGTCTCGAGCGCAGTGTTCGTGTTGAACAGATACTCGCCCTCGAAGCCGACGCCGACGTAGTCGAGGAAGTGGAACACGACCGTGCCCCCGACGCCGAACGCGTGCTTGTACTGCTGGTTCGTGTCGGTGGTGAACGACGGCGTGATCTCGAAACGCAGCCGACGCATCTCTTTGCGGTATCGAATGGCAGGCTGACCGTCGAGCGGGTTGCGGCGCTCGGCGCTGGCCATACCGGCCGAGCCGAGCAGTGCGACTGCCAGGGTCAGGGAACGAAGTTTGTGGTTTCGCATCGTCATCCTCTGGCGCCTAGCGGGTGTACTTGTAGTCGAAGCTCGTCGGCAGGAACATGCCGACGCCAACCCCGAAGACGACGTTCTGGACGAAGCGGCTCGAGAACGTGTTGGTCGGAGGAACCGCCGTCGGATCCGGCTGCAGCGCACGGTCGGCGGGCTCGTACTTGTCCGCGAAGAGGTAGTCCTTGAGGTAGGCGTGGATCACGAGCCACTTCGTGAGGAAGAGCCGCGTGCCGACACCGATATGCCCCTGCACCAGGAAGTTGGTGGCGTTCTTGTCGGCAGGGTTACGCGAGATCCACTGGGACTCCATCCCGCCGATGCCGGCCTCGATGTACGCCTCCCACTGCAGGATGTAGCGATTGAACAGCGCAAACTTGCCGTAGACGGGCACGTACGAGAAGTCGAGGGACGCGTTCCAGTAGTAGCGGTTGATCGACGGCAGGACGCGATCCTGGATGCCGCGGATCGTGTAGTGGTCGAGCAGCTGCGGCTGGAGGTAGTTCGCCTCGATTCCGAGAGCCAGCGTCTCGGAGAGGAAGTAGTTCACGATGCCGCCGAACCCGTGGGTGCGCACGAGCGTGTTCGCGACGCTGACGTTGTACGTCGGGATGAGCTCGACGCGGTGGTACTTGAGGATCGGCCGGCGCGGAACGACGAGGATGTCCTTCCATTGAAGAGAACCGAGCTCGCCCTTGCTGTCAGCGGGCTTCTCCTCGGTGGCCTTCACGGTGCCGGTGTCCGTCGGGGGCCCGCTCACGTCGGTGGGCGGGCCACTGACGTCAGGCGGAGGCGACGACGTGTCCGCCGGTGGAGGCGAGGTGGTTTCTTCACCAGGCGGGGTTGGCTCCTGAGCGTGCAGGGTGAGTGGGCCCACGACGAGGCCCGCACCCACGCACAGGGCGATGAAGGTCGCCCGCACATCCGATCGTTTCATACGCACCTCGCGTCTGACGCGCGACTACCAGCACCGAGCCACCGAATGGAGGCCGAACCTACCGCCAAAAAGACGTTATATTTCAAGTAATTACAGCCCTATTCCAAAAGTCCGCAGAATATAACATGTGGTTTTTTCGGCGATCAAGAAAAAAGCCAGATCTCCCGTCGCTGTGTGTCTATTGTCTTCATTGCCTGCGGTGTGTGATCTACACCACCCGCTCGGCGAGCCGCACGCTACCACATGGTTGGGCTCGCGCGTCATGCCGCATCCGTTCTGGATGCTTCTTGGATCGCTTCGTCGAAGAGCGCGTTCACGAACTCGTCCGGATCGAAGGCGCGGAGGTCATCGACCTGCTCGCCGATACCGACGAAGCGGACGGGCACCCCGAGCTCCTCGCAGATGCCGAGGATGACGCCGCCTTTGGCCGTGCCGTCGAGCTTCGTGAGCACGATACCCGTGACCTGCACGGCCTCCTTGAAAAGGGTTGCCTGCGAGATCGCGTTCTGGCCATTTGTCGCATCGAGGACGAGCAGCGTCTCGTGCGGCGCGTCGGGCATCGCCTTCTGGATGACGCGCCGAACCTTCTGGAGCTCCTGCATGAGCTCGGTCTTGGTCTGCAGACGACCGGCGGTGTCGGCGATGACGACGTCGTGGCCGTCCGCGAGGCCGCGGCGGATACCATCAAAGATGACGGCCGACGGATCGGCGCCTTCCTTGCCGCGCACGAGATCGGCGCCTGCACGCTCGGCCCACACGGCGAGCTGCTCGGCAGCAGCGGCGCGGAACGTGTCTCCGGCCGCGAACAGGACGCGCTTGCCGGCGTCGCGCCACTTCGCGCCGAGCTTGCCGATGGTGGTGGTCTTTCCCGCGCCATTGACGCCGATGGTGAGGAGCACGAACGGCTTGCCACGCTCGCCTACGCGCGCGAGATCGAGCGGTGTGGACTTCTCGGCCGCAGCGACGAAGATTGCCCGCGCCTCTTCCTTGAGGGCCTGCAGCACCGCGGCGCCGTTGGCGAGCTCCTTGCGCGCGAGCCGCTCCTTCACACGCCCGAGGAGACGCTCGGCCGTGCGCGCGCCGATGTCGGCGGTGAACAGCACCTCCTCCAGCTCGACGAGGAGCTGATCGTCGATGGTCTTGCGACTGACGAGGCTGCCGAGGCGCGCGATGAAGCCGGTCGAGCGTGTCCTTTGCAGACCCGCGCCGAGCGCGCTCTGTGCAACGCCGGAGGCGCTCGGTGCGAGCGCGACCGCAGAGCCTGGAGATTCCTCGACGGCAGGCCGGGGCGGCAACGCGGGCTTGCGCCTGCCGAGCAGCACCACGACGACCACCAGCACCACCGCAACGGCGAGGGCCGCGAGGACGAGTGGTGAGTGGAGAAGATCGGTCATGGCGGCGGATGATAAGGGCCGGCTCGAGCGATGGGCAAGCCTCGACTGACCTCGTCACGAGGACGGTGGTGGCGGAAGCTCGGCCGAGAGCGCCTCGATGCGCGCGAGCGTCGCTGCATCGGGTCCCGCGAGCCCGTAGCAGCTCTCCTCGACGAGCCGGCGCAGCGCCGCGACCGTCTGCGCCGGCGCGAAACGCGCGACCTGCGCGAGCTCGCGCGGCGTGCGCTGACCGAGCTTCGCGTCGCGCGGAACGTAGGGAGCGAGCGCGGCACCGTACACCCTCAGGATCTCCGCGCGCAGCGGAACGAGCCGTGCCTCGAGCAGTGAGTGCTCACCACGATGGGGCACGACGAGCGGGAGCACGAGCCGCGCGTAGCCGGAGTGCACGATCTCGAGCTCGTAGCGCCCCGCGAGGAGCGTGCCGAGATCGAAGGCGCCCCGCGTGTCGGTCGTGAGGCTGTCGGCCGCACCGACGAGGCGTACCTTCGCACCGACGAGGGCGACGGCGCGCTCACCATCTAGGACACGACCCGCGACGCGATGATCCGTCGTGGTGCGCAGCGTTGCACGCGGCGGCGCCTCCGCGACTGCCTTGGCGAGCGCCGCGACCTTCGCGCGACGCGGTGCGAGCCACGCGCCGAGACGGAGCAGCGCGAGCGCACCGAGCAACAGCCCCGCGATGGCGAGCGCCGCGCCGGCCGGACGCGAGCCGAGGTCGACGAGCGAGAAGCCGCGGGTCAGCTCGACGATCAGCACCTCGGACCGCGCCGAGGGCAGCGAACGCGCCTTCGCCTCCGCCACCTCGAACTGCGCCTGGAACGCCACGCGCAGACGGTCAGGCGTGCGCACAAGCGCCTCGTACGCCCCCGTTGGATCGGTGTCGACCGTGCGCGCCGTGGTGTCGCCATCGTCGGTGAGGACGTGGATCGTCACCGGCAGCCCACCGACGCCGCGATCGCCGAACGTGAGGCGCCCGTGGACCACGAGCTCGGACCCTGCGACCACGCGCGTCGCGTCCGTGGTGAGTGTGAGCGCGGCGTCCTCGACGAGCCGCACACGCTGGGTTGCCTCCGCGGGACCGCGCGTCGCATCTCCGGCGAACCGCGCGCGCACGACCACCTCCTTACCGGCAGTTGCGCGGGGCAGGGTGAGCTGCGTCGTGGCGCGGCCACCGGAGAGCACGATGGTCGCCGTGGCCACGCCGTCGACGTCGAGGTCCACCGCGACTCCATCTTCATATGGAGCGTCGCCCGCGTTCGACGCGGTGCTGCGATCGAGTGCCACGGCCTCGAGACCGACCGGGAGGGTGCTCGCACGCGCGGGCTGCTCGGGCGGCACGAGCAGATGCAGCTCGATCGAGCGACGGCCGAGGTCGATCTCGCGATCGATGGGTGCGGGTGCCGCATACACGGTGTCACCGGGCGCGGAGAGATGGAGCACATAGCGGTTCGGCCCGATGGAGTTGACGCGGAAGGCGAACGTGCCGTCTTCGTCCGTGGGCATCGCCGCGCCGAAGACAAACGCCTCCTGCCCTCGATCGTCGATCGCCGAGACGCGGAGCGCGACGGTCCAGCCGCTCATCGGCTCGCTCTGCGCCTCGTCCATCAGGCGGCCGGCCACGGACAGGGTGCGCTCGTGACGCTCGACCTGGTCGAGCTCGAGGCGCATGCGACCACGCACCTCGAGGGTCGGGTCAGCCGAGGCAAGGCCGCCTGCCAACGAGAGGATCAGCGCGACGAAGCCCCACAACACCGACTGATTTACCCATAAAAACTTGCATTTTGCGCGGCTCATCAATCCGTCTTTACAGGTGAGATCTCACCCTGGTAGGGTGACCCTTCCGGTGTGACACTACGTTGCCCTACGATACAGGGGCAGCTACGCGGCTTTGGCCGGAATCATGAGCAGGTACCAGGCTTTCGGACGGGGGACGTAACGCATGCGCATCAAGCGGCTCGAGGTGATGGGGTTCAAGTCGTTCTGCGACCGTTCCGTTCTGTCGTTTCACGAACCCATCACGGGCGTGGTCGGGCCCAACGGCTGCGGCAAGTCCAACATCGTCGACGCCATCCGCTGGTGCATGGGCGAGCAGTCCGCCAAGCACCTCCGCGGCAAGGCGATGGACGACGTCATCTTCTCCGGCTCCGACTCGCGCGGCCCCAGCGGCATGTGCGAGGTCACGCTGGTCTTCGACAACGACGGCAACGTCCCCATCGAGTACATGGCGTACTCGGAGATCAGCGTCACCCGCAAGCTCTACCGCGACGGCACGTCCGAGTACTACCTCAACAAGACGCCGTGCCGCCTGCGCGACATCAGCGACTTCTTCATGGGGACGGGTATCGGCACCAAGGCCTACTCGATCATCGAGCAGGGTCGCGTCGGAATGATCGTGTCGTCGAAGCCCGAGGATCGCCGCTTCCTCATCGAGGAGGCCGCCGGCATCACCAAGTACAAGGTGAAGAAGAAGGCCGCCGAGAAGAAGATGGACGGCACGCGCCAGAACCTGCTGCGCGTCTCGGACGTCGTCGCCGAGATCGAGAAGCAGCTCGCGTCGCTGCGACGTCAGGCTCAGAAGGCCGAGCGCTATCGCGAGTATCGCGCCGAGCTGCGTGACCTCGAGCTGTGGTCGGCGGCGCAGCGCTTCCTCGGCTTCCTCGCCGAGGATCAGGTCGCGGCGCTCGGACTGGCCGACACCGTCGAGAAGCGGGACCAGGCCGAGCACGCGCTCGAGCTGCGGCAGACCCGCATCGAGGCGCTGCGCATCGAGCTCGCGTCCGAAGAGGAGCGCATCGCGCGCTTGCAGGAGGAGCTCTACGCGCTCGACAACCGCATCCGTCTCGCCGAGGCCGAGAACGATCACGCTCGTCGCGAGCGCGACGACCTGTCCGCGCGTGAAGACGCCGAGCGTACCGAGATCGACGAGCTCGGCGAGAAGCTCGAGCTCGATCGCATGGAGCTCGCTCGTCTCTCCGAGGAGCGAGAGCTGCTCGAACGTACCGTCGGAGAGCAGCGCGCGATCCTCGCAGGTCGCGAGGCCGTGCTCACGGAGGCGCGTCAGGTCAAGACGGCGCTCGACAGCAAGCTCGACGACTCGCGCCGTCGGGAGTCGCAGGAGAAGTCGGACATCGCCCGGCAGGAGTCGGAGCTCACGGCCGCCGGGCGTCGTCGCGACGACCTGCAGCTGCGCGCCGGTCGCCACGCCGACGAAGAAGGCCGCGTCGTCACGCGCAGCGAGGAGCTGAAGGGCGAGCTGCGTCGCAAGGAGACCGAGCTCGCCGACCTGCGCCAGCTCAAGCTCGGCCTCGTCGAGGAGAAGGAGCGCGCGCACGCTCGGCACGAGGAGCTCACGTCCCTCGACAAGGGTCGCGCGGCCGAGGTCGACAGCCTCTCGAGCCAGCTCCACCAGAAGCGCTCGCGGCTCACGTCGCTCGAGCAGCTCTCGGCGAAGTACGAGGGCTTCGATCGCGGCACCGCGGCCATCATGAAGGAGCAGGGCACGCGCTGGGGCATCCGCGGCCTCATGGCCGATGCGGTGCAGGCGCCGCCCGAGCTCGAGGCCGTCGTCGAGGCCGTGATGGGCGAGCGCCTCGGAGCCATCCTGTGCGAGAGCCAGGAGGTCGGGGTCGACGGCATCACGCACCTTCGCAAGACGGGCGAGGGACGCACCACGTTCGTGCCCGTGAACAGGTTCAAGGGCGACGACATGGGCCGTCAGCCGCGCGCCGAGCTCATCGGACACGAGGGCGTGCGCGGTCGTCTGTGCGACCTCATCACGTTCGGCGCGGACTACAAGGAGCTCGGCGAGCGCATGTTCGGCGACGTCTACGTCGTCGACGACCTCATCTCCGCGCTCGACCTGTGGCGCGGAATTCAGGGCGACAAGCCCGAGCTCGTCACGCTCGAGGGCGAGGTCGTCGATCGCTTCGGCGCGCTGTCCGGCGGCGCGGCTGTCGACGGTGCAGGCGTCCTCCAGCAGAAGCGCGAGATCCGCGAGCTCACCGACGCGGTCGCCGCGCTCACGGAGCAGCACACGCTCTGCAAGGACACGCTGGATGCGATGCGCCGCGAGGCCCAGGGGCTGCGCGAGACGGTCGCCGAGCTGGGACGGAACGCGCACCAGAGCGAGATGCAGCTCCTTTCGATGGACAAGGACCAGGAGCGCCACCGTCACGAGCTCGAGCGTCACACCGAGCGCCTCAACACCATCGGGCGCGAGCGCACCGAGCTCACCTCGGAGGCCGAGGCTGCGGCGCACGAGGTCGAGGAAGGTCAGCTCGAGCTCCGCAATGCGCGCGATCGGCTGATGACGCTCGAGGACGACACCTCCGCGCTCGGGCGCGAGCTGCTCGTCGCCATGGAGGCCCTCGAGCGCGCGGCCGAGTCGCACACGGCGTTCTGCGTCGAGGTCGCGCAGGCCGACGAGAAGCGTGGGCAGCTCGAGCGCGCACACACGCGTCTCGGTCAGGATCGCGCCGAGCGCGAGCACCGTCGCGTGCGGCTCGGCGAGAGCGTCGCGCGCGCCGGCGAGCGTCAGGAGGAGCTCGTGCGCGGCATCGAGGAGCGCCGGCTGCGGATCGTCGCCGAGGTCGAGACTCGTTCCGGGCTCGCCGACCAGGTGTCCGTCGGGCGCGCAGCGTACGAGGAGCGTCGCATCCTCGTGCAGCGCGAGGAGGGCGAGCAGCGCACCGAGAGCAAGGAGCGCGACCGTCTCTTCGGCGAGGTGTCACGCCTCGAGATGAAGCGCCACGAGATCTCGTCCGCGCGTCGTCAGCTCGAGGAGGTCATCGCCGAGCGCTATCGGCTCGACATCGTCACGGAGCTCACGTCGCACCATCTGCGGCCGCTCTTCTCGTCGGGTGAGGAGTCGCGCGTGAAGGAGCTGCGTGGGCTCATCGAGCGCATGGGCGAGATCAACCTCCACGCCATCGAGGAGTACAACGAGCTCGACGCGCGCTTCACGTTCCTCACGTCGCAGAAGACCGACCTCGAGACCGCGCTGCAGCAGCTCGAGGAGGCCATCGCGCGCATCAACAAGACGTCGAAGGAGCGCTTCCGCGAGGTCTTCGATCTCGTCAACGAGCGCTTCCAGCAGGTCTTCCCGCGCTGCTTCAAGGGTGGCCAGGCGCGCCTCATCCTCACCGACGAGGACAACATCCTCGAGTCCGGGATCGAGATCATCGCGCAGCCGCCGGGCAAGAAGAACGCGACCGTCGAGCTGCTCTCGGGCGGCGAGAAGGCCATGACCGCCGTCGCGCTCATCTTCTCCATCTTCCTCATCAAGCCGTCGCCGTTCTGCCTCCTCGACGAGGTCGACGCGCCGCTCGACGAGGCCAACGTCGGCCGCTTCAACGACCTCGTCCGCGAGCTCACCGATCGCTCGCAGTTCATCGTCATCACGCACAACAAGCGGACGATGCAGATCGCCGACACGCTCTATGGCGTGACCATGGAGGAGCCCGGCATCTCGAAGCTCGTCTCCGTCAACCTATCGAGCCTCGGCGACAAGCGCACCGGTGGTGAGGCGGAGAAGCGCCGCGCCTTCCAGGTGGCCTAGCTGCACTCACCGACGGCGATGCACACTTCGGCGCACGCCCCCTCGTAGAGCGCCGCGTAGCCCTCGGGGCAACTTACACCCCAAAAGCACTCGACGTTCGCGGGCGGGGTGCAGCTCCCTCCGTCGTTCAGGCACTTCACGAACGTGAGGTTGCCGCTATAGGCCGCCGTGCAGCCGAGTGCATCGCAGCTCTCGGCGTTGTCCTGCGACGGGCAGAGGGCAGGGCAGCCTGCGGGGGGAGCGTCGCACTTTGCGAGCTCGCCCGGTCCAGTGCAGCCGACGTACTCCGTGCCGCCGCAGATGCCGCACACGTTGGCGGTGCAGTCCGGGCGAGCCCTGCAGTCGCTTTCCGTCGACAGGGTGTCGCACGTGGCCGGCGTCGAGTGGGTGCTCGATGGGCCGGGCGTCTCGAGACCGTCAGCGCTACAGGCGACGAGGGCGAGAGCGAAGAAACAAAGTCGGAGGGTCATGTCGTTCGTGTCAGCACGTCGGGTGCCAGACGCCCCGCACGCGATATCGGGCGCTTGGCCGAATCGGCCCCTCGAATAACCGCGACCTGCCTCGACTCTCCGACACGCCGGGAGAATTCAGCTCTCGCCGACGCCCCCAGCTTGTCGAGAGCGTGCACGCCGCGAAGAGAGACGACACGTTCCCTCTCAGGTGGTAGCGCGCGCGACGACAGGACGGCTCACGGGACCTGCACTGACGCGGAGTTGCTCGGTGCGAGCCGACGCGCTATTCGTCGGAGATGCGTCGTCTCCTCGTTGCGCTCGCGTTCGCCTCCACGGGACTCTTCGCCAGCACGACCGCACACGCGGCCGAGCAGGAGGCCGCGACGCTCGATCTCGGCGGCCAGGGTGCCGTCACCGTCTATCGCACGCGTACTGCCGATGGTGGCATGAAGCTCCGCTTCGCGCTCACCGACACGGCGAAGAAGAAAAAGCCGCAGAGCGTGGTGCTGTACGAAGGGGGTGGCGACGACGACGGTCCGAGCGACAAGAACTTTCGCAGCGTCGACCTGCAGGCGTTCGAGCTCCCAGACGGCAGCCACAGCGTCCGCGTGGACTTCGAGTTCCTCGCGCCCGGTGAGAAGAAGCACCGGCAGGTCGACACCTTCATCGTGTCCGTCGATGACGGCGTGCACGTCGCCATGCAGCTCACCACGCTCCGGGAGCGCGACCGCACGAGGCGATGCCACGAGGTCGCCTCGACGACCCTGTCGATGACGAAGGAAGGCCGCCTCGTTGCGAAGCCGCTCAGCGCGCTCGAGTCCGACCTCGACGACCAGGACAACCCGATCGACAAGCAGTGCGTCGGCAAGCACCCCGGTCGGCCGGTCACCTACAAGTTCGACGGCGACAAGTTCGTGCAGGTCGACCCTGTCCCCGCCAAGGCGCCCAAGCCCGAGAAGCCTTCGGCCGAAGCGAACGACGACGACTGAGCTGTCCGCGCGCGGTGGGGAGGGGCGTCAGGCGTCGCCCGACGAGGGACGGGAACGTGCGCCTATTTGCGAAAGCGCGAGAGGTTCGCGGGCAGGACGTCGAGCGCCGGGAACTGCTTGTCCGGGTGGAGCTTCTTGGCGCGAGCGAGGAGCGTCTCCTCGGTCTCGTGGTTCGCCGGATCGGGCACGCAGCACTCGACGGGACAAACGGCCTGGCAGGCCTCGTAGTCATGGAAGCCGACGCACTCGGTGCAGAGGGTCGGATCGATCACGTAGATATCGTCGCCCTCCGAGATGGCCTCGTTCGGGCACTCGGGCTCACAGGCGCCACAGTTGATGCACTCTTCGGTGATGTGCGTTGCCATCGGTCGTCAGGGCTCCAGTTCCCGCTTCGTATAGGGCATCGAACAAATGCGGTCAAGATCAGGAATGCCGACGCAGATCTGCCATCACCTGCAGTGCGATGCGAAGCCCGCGCGCCGCAGCGCCGGCGCCGAGGTGTCGACGCTGCGCGGGCAGGTGGATGAACGCCACGAGCGCGCGCGGATGGGCGAGCGCCTGGTAGAGCGCGGCATTGCAAAGGAACGTGCCGGCGTGGGACGAGACGGCGGCACGGAGTCCGTCGGCGCGCAGCGCCTCGACGACGCGCGTCGGATCGAACTGCACCTCGCGAGCGAGCGGTCCGCCGTGATCGAGGCGCGCCCCTCGGGCGAGGACGCCGTCGTTGTCGGGGATGCGCGAGTCGGCGACGTTCAGCGCGAAGCGCTCGACGAGGATCTCGTCGGCGCGCCGCGACTCGCCGCAGAGCAGCACCAGCTCGGGATCGTCGGCGAACAGCCCCTCGAGCGCACAAGCTAGACGCGCGAACGAGACGGGCAGCGTCGCCACCTCCACGTCGGGCATGCCGGCGAGCCTGCGAACCGCGCGCTCGGAGCGGTTGCGACGACGACCACCGAAGGGCTCGAAGCCCGCGACGACGGCTCTCATGCAGCTTCCTTGCGACGGGGCACCCGGAGGTCGAGCCGAAAGCGCGAGACGTCGCGGCACGGTTGCACGCCGAGGCCGAGGCGACTGGCGAGCAGGCGCGCCTGCTGGAGCTCGCGATCGAGCTCCAGCTCGAGCACCTCGGCGACCTGCGGCGACAGCGCGACCTGTGCCACGAGCGGCAGGACCCACGTCGAGCGCACCCCGCGCCGCTGCAGACCCGCGATCTCGCCGCGGAGCACGACCTCGAGCGGACGACCGAGCTCGTCATCGACGCCGGGCAGACCATCGAGCATCGAGATCACGACGATGCGCTGCGGCGGCTGCTTGCGGAGGCCCGCCAGCACGGAGTGGAGCCCTCGTGCACCGCGACCCGCATCCGAGCGCACCGGCAGCGGGATCGCGCGCTCGCGACAGAAGCGACGGAGCTGCGCCATCTGCGGATCGACCGCTTGCGGAAGCGGCAGCACACCGAGGTTCGCGAGGTGGCGGTGCTTGTGGCGGGAGATCTCGACGGCGCGCACCAGCTTCGGCACATCGTAGAGCTCGCCGCTCGGTCCCGCCGTGAGGCGCGACCAGCGCGGATCGTCGACGGGCGGCGCCGGCACGCGCGTCTCCTCACCCTCCTGGAGCAGCAGGTAGCGCGCCACGGTACCGCACAGCTCGGAGTCGGACAGGTCCGTGCGGTCCTCGTCGTGAACGGCGGTGCACTGCGCGAGCGCATCGATGATCTTGCGGCGCTGAGTCGAGTGATCGGAGGGCGCCACGATGCCCACCAGGTGCGCATCGACGAGCGCTACCCCCGCGCGATCTCCGGCCTCCAGCGCGCCGCGGGCCAGGCGGCTCGTGAGCTCGATGCCGAGGTCGAGCGGCGTCTGGCCACGCGGCCCGAGACGCATGCGTGACGAGACGTCGAGGACGTAGAGATGCGTGGTCTGGGTCTCGCGCTCGACCTCACGCACCATGATCCGGCCACGCCGCGCGGTCGCCTTCCACGCGATCTGCTTCCACGGATCACCCGGCCGGTGATCGCGCAGCTCGCGGAGGTCGCCGCCCTGCCCGACCAGGCGTGCCGACGCCCGCTGCGCACGCTCGGGACCGACGGCGCGCGGTGACGCACCGGGGCCGAGCGCCGAGCCGGTGCGAGGCAAGATCGGGAGCGCGATGGGGCTCGGGAAGTACGCCTCGATGTGCGTGAGCCCGAATGCATCGGTGAGGCGAAGCGATGCGCCGTGAAGCATCGCGAGGCCGACGCTGCGCGGCGTGAGCACGAGCATCGTCTGCACCTCGCGACCCGCGGTGGCCGCGAGCTGCACCGGGCCCACCTCGAGGGCGGGTGACACGATCGGCTCCAATGTCGCCATCCCGAGGTTGCGCGGTGCCCAGTTGCGGAGCTGCACCGTGAGCTCGAGCGCCTTGCCCGCGTGCAGCGTCGGATCACCCGCCGGCCGCGCCACGCGCCACGTGAGCTCGACGTGCCTGCGCCAGATGAAGATCGCCGCCGGGTACTGCGCGATGACGACGGCGAACAGCACCCCGGCCGTGACGATGCCGAGGCCGAGCAGCTCGGGCCGATCGAAGGCCGCGCCGGCCGAAGCGAGCAGCATCGAGGACGCCGCCACGAGCACGCCCTGTCGCGACAGCGACGGTGGACGACCTCGGCGACGCTGCGCGGGCATGCGTCTACCTCTGTGCTCTGACCAGGCGGAACGGCACGTCGGCCAGCGCGTCACGCACCGCGGCTTCCCCCGCGCCGTCGCTGTCGACGTCGGCCGCGGGCAGGAGGCGGTGACACAACACGTGCTCTGCGAGCGCCTTCACGTCGTCGGGCAGCACGTAGCCGCGACCGTCGAGCAGCGCGCGAGCCTTCGACGCCTCGAGGAGCTGCAGGCCGGCGCGCGGGGAGGCGCCGAGCGCGAGGCGACGGCTTATGCGCGTGTGCTCGCCGAGCGCGACGACGTACTCGATGATCTCGTCGTCGACATGGACACCGCGCGCGAGCGCCTGCAGGCGCAGGACCAGGCCGGGCTCGAGCACGCGGACGAGCGCTGGCGCGCTCGCACCGCTGGCGTAGCGACGCAGCATCTTCTTCTCGGCAGCGGCACCGGGATAGGTCATGCGCACGCGCATCGTGAAGCGGTCGATCTGTGCCTCGGGCAGCGGGTACGTGCCCTCGTGATCGATGGGGTTCTGGGTGGCGAGCACGAGGAACGGCTGTGGAAGCGGACGCGTCTCGCCTTCGATGGTGACCTGCGCCTCCTGCATGGCCTCGAGGAGCGCGGACTGGGTCTTCGGCGGGGCGCGGTTGATCTCGTCGGCGAGGATCACCTGCGCGAAGATGGGTCCCTCGCGCAACACGAACTGGCCCTTCTGCGGATCGAGCACGTACGTGCCGGAGATGTCAGACGGCAGGAGGTCGGGCGTGAACTGGATGCGACGAAAGGCGCAGCCGAGGGCGTGCGCGAAGCTCTTCGCGAGCGTGGTCTTCGCGACGCCGGGGATGCCCTCGATGAGGACGTGTCCGCGTGCGACGAGGCTGGTGAGGATGAGGTCGATGGGCG
Source organism: Polyangia bacterium (assembly GCA_039923495.1). GTDB lineage: Bacteria > Myxococcota_A > Polyangia > Palsa-1104 > Palsa-1104 > JBDTCO01. The sequence goes on along the minus strand of JBDTCO010000278.1, from coordinate 13,921 downwards.
TGCTCGGACCGAGGTAGGCCGCCCCGACGACTGCCCGCACCTCCGCACAGAGGCGCGCAGCCTCGACGAGCGTGGCGTCATCGATGAGCGTGTTCATGTCAGACGGAGGCATGGCGCACCTGGTTGTCCTCGGAAAGCGGGAGGCGCGCAAGCACCGGTCGCGCGTGCTCGAGCGCGGACGCGAACGTGCTCGCCGAGACCGGGCGGCGCGACGCCGTGAGCTCCGCCGGGCCGCTGTCGAAGAAGTCGTCGACGTGCCGCGCGAGCGACGCGCCGAACCGCTCCTCGACTCGCTGGACGAGCGCGCGTCGCTGGCCACCGACGGAGATGGGCCCGAGCGCGGCACCGAGACGTCGCATGACCTCGGCGCGCAGGAGGAGCAGGGCGAGTCCGTGATCGCCGGTGGGGAGCATCGCTGCGACGAGCGAGGTGGGGCTCGTCGTCTCGCTGCGCTCGGCGCGCGTGAAGCCTCCGTCGACGTGGCGGTCGGTGCGACGACGCGCGAGACCCGCCCACGCGACGACGGCGGCCGCGATGCAGAGGACGACGGACAGCGGCCACGTGAGCGCGTCACCGACCTGGTCCATGGACTGATTGAGGCCACCCAGTGCGTCGTTCAGGCGCTGAAGGGGGCCGCCATTCGACGGCACGCTCGGTCGCGGCGCGCTGTGCCCCTCGAACACGCCAGTGAAGACGTGGACCCGATCGCCGTCGGCGCCAGGCCGACAGAGCTCGGCGATGAGCGCGCGCACGAAGAGGCGGTTCCCCTCGAGCTCCATCATGTTGTTGATGAGCACGCTCGGATCGGCGAGCGCGACGAAGCGCCCCTTGCCGACCTGGCCCTCGACGACCAGCGCCTGGCCCGGCGAGAACGTGTACGTCGCCGGCAGCTGCGTCGCGAACGCGGCGGGGTGGTTGGCGACGATCGCCTCCGTGGAGCGACCGAGCACGGTGAGCAGTCGCGCGTGGGCGATCGGCAGCTCAGGGTGACCCGTCTGGCGCGGGACGCCATCGAGCCGCGCGGGGATACGGCGCAACTCCAGCGTCGCGAAGGCCTCCTCGGCCGAGCCGAAGTCGTCGGCGAGCAGCAGCTTGCCGCCGCGCTCCAGATACTCGGCCATCGGAACAGGCTCGACGGGGCTCTGCGGATAGATCATGAACACGACGTCGCGTGGGCCGAGGCGCGACCAGTCGAGCTCGTCGGCAGCGGCCACCTTGCATCCGACCGCCTCAGCCTCGTCGCCGAGCTTCGAGAGGCCGTTCCAGCCAGATGAGTCGAGGCGATAGTCGTGCGGCGCCGCGTGCGCAGTCGTCGCGAGCAGCAACGCGAGCGGGAGGAGGCGCTTCATCACATCTCCCGGCGGAGCGCGTCGGCGGCGCGACCGAGTTCTCTGCGCATCACGCCGAGCTGCGCCGTCGGGCCGGCCTCGAGCGCGACCATGTAGCGATCGTCGAGCACGAGGACGAGCAGGATCGCGCGCTCGGTCTCGATGACGAGCTCCTGTGGGTCGCCGAGCTTGCCGGCGTGCTCCTTGATGATCGCGATGAGGATCCCGAGGTGTGCGCCGAGGATGCGGATCTCGGTGGTGGAGACCTCGGCAAACTCGTCGACGGCCTCGCCTTCACCATCGAGGAACACCGCGCCGCGCGCGCCCGGGACCCGCGCGACGACCTGGCGCAGCGCCTCGGTGAACGCGGTGTCCAGGCGCGAGCGACCTTGGAACGCGGAGACGACCTCGCCGCTCACGGAGCCTGCTTCTCGAGGCGCTCGGGATGGACGACGACACCGTGCTTCTCCATCAGATCCTGTGTGAGCGAGGCGAGCTTCGACTGTCGGTACTCCACGAGCGCGCTCGCGCGGAGCTCCGGCTTCGCGGCCTCGAATGACGTGTGCCGCTCGGCCTCGTGGCGAACGAGGCGGATGAGGTGCCAGCCGTAGCTCGTCTCGACGGGCGGGCTGGTCTGTCCGGGCTTCGTGAGCAGGAACGCAGCCGCGGCGAACGAGTCCTCGACGACGCCCACGCGCGGGAACGTGAGCTCCTCGGCCTTCACGGGGATCTCACCGGGCGCGGAGCTGGCGAGCGCCTGGAAGTCCGCGTCGGTGGCGCAATCCTGCGCGCGCGCGACGAGCTCCACGATCTGCGCGTGGGCCTTCGCCTTGTCCGCGGGCGGCGCGGCCTTGCCGGAGAGCGCGACGAGGTTCCACACCTCGACGAACTCGGGATGATCGAAGAACAGCTTCTCGCGATCGTACACGCGGCGCATCGCCTGGTCCGGGACGGCAGCGGTCTCCGGCTCGAACCGCGTGACGATGAAGCGACGCGCCTCCTGCTCGCGCCTGGCCTCGACCACATCGAAGCTCGTGTAGAAGCCGTCGCGCAGGGCCTGGCCGGCGAGCACCTCGGCATCGACGAGCGCGGCGAGCGCGGTGCGCGCATCGGTGTCCGCAGACTCTGCCTGCAGCTTCACGTCGGACGCATGGATGGGTCGACCATCGACGGTCGCGACGACAGCGTCGTCGGCCGTGACGGTCGCGACGAGCACGGCCGGATCGACCACGGTCGCTACCGGCGAAGCCTGCCGACACCCTGCCAGGCCAAGCACGATACACCATCGCCTCATCGCTCACGCTCGATGAGGGCAAGGCGCGCCAGCTCCGCGCCGACGTTCAGGATCGCGATGCCGATGACCGCGAGCAGCAGCGAGCCGACGTAGTCGCGCTGCCCGAGCTGATGCACGCACTCGCCGAAGAAGACGAGGCCGCCGAGGAGCAGCAGCACTGCGAGGATCTCGAAGAAGTGCTTTCTCACGTCCAGCCCAGTCGCGCGCGCAGGACGAGGAGCCCCATCGTGACGAGCGCCACGAGGGCCACGAGGTAGAAGGCGCGATTTGGCAGACCGCGACTCGCGTGACGACGCAGCCTCGCGAGCGCCTCCTCGAGGGCAGGGTCGCGCTGCAGGTGGCGATCGAGTGGATCGACGAGGAACGCGCGGGACGCCAGCACCGCGAGCAGGCCCGCAGCGGCGAAGGACGGCAGGGCAGCCCCGCCGGCGGTGAGCGCGCGCTGCAGCGGCACCACGAACGCGATCACCGTCAGCACCACGAACACTCCATAGAAGCGGTTGCGTCGCAGCAGGCGCTCGCGCAGCGCCGGCAGCGCGTTGACGACCACCGCCGGAGTCGGACCAACGGGCGAGGCGAGGAGGCGCGAGCTCTGCACGAGGTAGCCGACGAGCGTCGCCGCGCGCACACAGAAGACGATGGGATCGATGCGAGACGGCGCCTCGACGAGCCCGAACACGAGCGCCGCCGGCACGAGCAGAAGCAGCCCGACCGATGCCGCGCGTCGCCGTGCGTCCAGGTTGACGAGTGCCCAGAGCAGCGGCACGAGCGGCAGCAGCACCAGGAACGTGCCAGCAACGGCGTTGCCGCGTTCCGCGCGCGGCCCGAGCAGGGTCACGCCGGACAGCAGCGTCAGCCCTCCGCCGAGGAGCGCGACCTGCAGGAAGCGCTCGCGTGTCCGCAGAGGGACCGTCTCCGTCATGCCGTCGGCGACTTTAGCACACGGCACGTTTGACACGACGGCGCGCGCGAACGTAGGTTCGCTGCCCCATGCCGCAAGCCAGCAGAGTCGTCGCAACCGTGGTCGCCATCGACGGTCCGGCAGGGGCCGGCAAGTCGACCGTTGCGCGCGCGCTGGCGGAGCGGCTCGGCTTCTCGCTACTCGATACGGGCGCCATCTATCGCACCCTCGCCTGGTCGGCCACGCGTGACGGGCTCTCGCTGACCGATGGAGCGGCGCTCGGCCATCTCGCGGAGCAGCTCCCAATCGCGTTCGACGGTACGCGCGTGCTGCACGCCGGCACCGACGTGAGCACCGACATCCGCACGCCCGCGGTCTCGCTCACCGCCTCGTCGGTGAGTGCGTTCCCGGAGGTGCGCGCGGCCTTGCTGGGTATCCAGCGCCGGCTCGCCCAGCTCGGCCGGGTCGTGGTCGAGGGTCGCGACATCGGCACGGTGGTGCTGCCGCACGCGCCCATGAAGTTCTTCCTCACCGCACGTCCCGAGATCCGAGCGCGGCGGCGCTACGACGAGCTCATCGCGCGCGGCGCCAAGGTGGAGCTCGGCGCCACGCTGACCGAGATGATCGAGCGCGACCGCCGCGACGAGGAGCGCGAGGTCGCACCGCTGCGCCGCGCCGACGATGCGGAGCTGGTCGACACGAGCGACCTGCCGCTGGAAGAGGTCATCGCGCAGATGGAGCAGCGCGCGCGACAGCGACTCGGCCTGTAACTTTCGAAGGCAAGTCTTTGCCGGTTATGCGCTTGACGCTCCCGGGACCCACGTCTACCTTGCGCTCCTGCTTTGCCCAGACGCGTCCACCCAGCGGTGGCCAGCGACGGTAAAGACAAGGGAGCAACGACAACGCATGGCCGATGTGAACACCAACTTTTCTCAGACCAGTGGCGAGGACGACTTCGCTGCCATGTTCGAGGAGAGCCTGAAGACGGACTCGATCAAGGAAGGCGTCGTCGTTCGCGGACGCGTCATCTCGATCGGCAAGGACTTCGTGGTCGTCGACATCGGCTACAAGTCCGAAGGGCAGGTCCCGGTCGAGGAGTTTCTCTCGCCCACCGGTGACGGCTCGATCACCATCAAGGAAGGCGACGAGGTCGAGGTCTACCTCGAGGCTCGCGAGAACGAGAACGGGCTGTGCGTCCTGTCGAAGGAGAAGGCCGACCGCCTCAAGGTCTGGCACGAGATCTCCGAGACGTGCAAGCGCGACGAGCTCATCGAGGGCATCATCGCGCAGCGCGTGAAGGGTGGCCTCTCCGTCACGATCCGCGGCGGCGTGAAAGCCTTTTTGCCGGGCTCGCAGGTCGATCTGCGCCCCGTGCGCAACCTCGACGCGTTCCTCGGCAAGAGCTTCACGTTCAAGGTCATCAAGTTCAACGAGAAGCGCGGCAACATCGTGCTCTCGCGTCGCGTGCTGCTCGAGAAGGAGCGCGCCGAGATGAAGGGCCTCACGCTCGACAAGCTCAAGGAAGGCCAGCTCGTCGACGGCATCGTCAAGAACCTCACCGAGTACGGGGCGTTCATCGACCTCGGCGGCATCGACGGTCTGCTGCACATCACCGACATGAGCTGGGGTCGCGTGAACCACCCGTCGGAGATGTTCCAGGTCGGCGATCAGGTCCGCGTGAAGGTCCTCAAGTTCAACACCGAGACCGAGCGCGTCAGCCTCGGCCTCAAGCAGATCAGCGACGATCCGTGGGGTAGTGCGGCCGAGCGCTACACGCCGGGCACCGTCGTCAAGGGCAAGGTCGTCAGCCTGAAGGACTACGGAGCGTTCATCGAGCTCGAGCAAGGCATCGAGGGCCTCGTCCACATCTCCGAGATGTCGTGGACCCGTCGCGTGAAGCACCCGTCCAAGATGGTGGCGATCGGTGACGCGGTCGAGGCGGTCGTCCTCGAGATCGACCCGAAGCAGAACCGTATCTCGCTCGGCATGAAGCAGCTCGACGAGAATCCGTTCGAGGAGCTCACGGGCAAGTATCCGCCCGGCACCGTTGTCCGCGGCAAGGTGCGCAACCTCGCCGACTTCGGCGTGTTCGTGGAGATCGAGGACGGCATCGACGGCCTCGTGCACGTCTCCGACATGAGCTGGACGGTGCGCGTGAAGCATCCGTCGGAGATGTTCAACAAGGGCGACGACGTCGAGGCGGTCGTCCTCAGCATCGACACCACCGAGGGCGACAAGCCGAAGATCTCGCTCGGCATCAAGCAGCTCCACGGCGACCCGTGGGACCGTCTGGCCACCGACTTTCCCGTCGGCAAGGTCGTCGCGGCCAAGGTGTCGAAGGTCCTCGACTTCGGCGCCTTCGTCGAGCTCGACAAGGGCATCGAGGGCCTCATCCACGTCTCCGAGATCTCCGATGCCCGCGTCGAGGATCCGCGCGAAATTCTCAAGGCAGGCATGGATGTCCAGGTCGAGATCATCTCCATTGATCAGGCCGAGCGAAAGATCGGCCTCTCGATGAAGCAGGCCAGCCGCTCGGCCGAGCTCGCCGAGGCGCAGGGCTATGCGGGCAACCCGACGCCGTCGGCCACCATCGGCGACGTGTTCCGCAACAAGCTGAAGGGTCTCGCAAAGGAGTAGCTCCGCAATAGGCCCGCGCGGCGGTTGGCGGTATAAGAGGGCGAGCGTCCGCGATGACCCAGCCACCTGACGCGAGCGCGCCTGCAGTCCAGACCACTGAATTGATGGTCACGCTCTCGACGCCTGCCGCGCCGAGCATGCGTCGCAAGGTGTTCACGTACGCGCTGCCGGTGTTCATCCTCGCGGTGCTCGTGGCGTTTCGCACGGTGGTCATGCCGTTCGTGCTCGGCGTGCTCGTCGCATACCTGCTCGCGCCGCCGGTGCGTGCCATCTCGGAGGTGCGCGTCGGTCGAAGCCGCGTACCGCGCTGGATAGGGGTGCTCTTCGTCTACGTGACGATCGCTGCGGCCATCGCCATCTTCCTGCTCACGCTGCTGCCGCGCGTCTCGACGGACTTCGCGCGCCTGTTCCGTGAGGCGCCGCGCTTCATGCAGAAGGTCCGTACGGAGTACGTGCCGCAGGCCGACGCGTGGCTCGAGCAGCGCTTCGACTCGGCCCGCCTCGAAGCGCCGCCGAAGTCGCGCCGCATCCTCGTGACGCAGAAGCGTCCGGGGCAGTTCGAGATCGACCTCGACGAGCTGGAGCTGGAGATCGATCCCGTCGGCAAGGGCCGCTACATCATCGCACCGCGCGACGACAACGACGAGCCGAAGGGCCGCGTCTCCGATCTGCTCGCGCAGATGACACGCTCGACGGAGAGCGAGATGCGCAGCGTCGTCTCCGTCGGGCAGCGCTTCCTGCGTGGCGTCGTGCGCGCCTTCGCGTGGTTCGTCCTCACGTTCATGGTCGCGGCGTACCTGCTCATCGACGCGGAACGCGTGCTGGCGTTCTTCCGCTCGCTGGTCACGGTGAACCGCCGCGCGGAGTTCGACGAGCTCGTCACGGAGATCGATCGCGGCCTCTCCGGCGTCGTGCGCGGTCAGCTCCTCATCTGCGCCGTGAACGGGCTCCTCACCACCGTGGGCCTCGTGCTGTTCCGCGTGAAGTACGCGCTGCTGCTCGGCATCGTCGCGGCACTGATGAGCTTCATCCCCGTGTTCGGATCGATCCTGTCGTCCGTGCCGATCGTCGCGATCGCGCTCGCATCGGGGCAAGAAGGCGTCTCCATGTCCACGGGCGTCGGCGTGCTGCTGTGGATCGTCGGCATCCACTTCCTCGAGGCCAACCTCTTCAACCCGCGCATCATCGGGAGCGCCGCGAAGATGCACCCGGTCATCGTCGTGTTCGCGCTCCTCGTCGGTGAAGAGACCGGTGGCATCATCGGCGCGCTCATCGCCGTGCCCACCGCGTCGATCGTCCAGGCCGTCTTCCTGTGGACGCGCCGCCGCAGCCTCGTCGGCTGATCACTCGTTCACAGCGCCGTGAACGTGACGTCACGGTGGGCGTGCATCGCGTCGTGATCACGTACCCCTGGATCCGGCTCAGGGGTTGCAGTCGCGCAAGCATCGTGCGCACCCACCCCTTTCTCCTGCTCGTCCTCGTCGCCTCCGGCTGCCTGGGCCACATCCCGATGCACACCACCGAGCACCTCGCGATCGGCTGGCGGGCCGACTACGAGCGCGCACAGGCCGAGGCGGCGGTCACGCACAAGCCGCTGATGGTGGTCCTGGCGGCGGGCGAGAAGGATGGGGCGACCTGCCTCGGTGCCGACTACCTGCGCTCGGACGGGCTGCGCGACGCGCGCGTCATCGAGCTCGCGAACGCCGCGTACACGCCGGTGTGGATCAACGTGCGCACCACGGCGCTGCCCGCGTGGCCGTTCCTGGCCGACATCCTCGTCACCGCGAAGCTCGATGCGCAACGCAACGTCGTCGACAGGTGGAGCCGCACGTTCTTCGTGCACACGATCCTCGTCAGCCCCGACGGACAGACGTTGCTCAACCCCGGCGCGAAGACCGTGTCGCAGACCGCGAAGGCGCTGGTCATCGACGGGAACTTCTCCTACGAGGCGTTGTACGCGGGCGAGCTGCTCGGCGTGCTGCGTCGCGGGCTCGAGCGTCTTTCCGACCTCGAAGCGAGCTACGCCGCAAGGTGATGCGCCGCAACGGCCGTGCTACACACGGAGCCAACCGTGTACACGTGTCCGCGCTGTAATCGCACCTACGACGACGGTGTGCGCTTCTGTCCGGTGGACGGCGCGCCGACCGTCGCCGCGACGGACACCAGCATCGCGCGCAACGTCGGCCGCGTGCTGTACGGGCAGTTCGAGCTCCGCGAGCTCGCGGGCCGCGGCGCAACGGGCACCGTGTGGCGCGCATATCAGCGCTCGATGGACCGCATCGTCGCCGTGAAGATCCTCCACCACGAGCTCGCGCGCGACGCGGACATCGTGAAGCGATTCTTGCGCGAGGCGCGCGCCATCGCGAAAATTGCGCACCCGAACATCGTCACGGTGCACATGGTCGGCGAGACGGAGGAGGGGACGCCGTACCTCGTCATGGAGCACGTCGACGGCATCTCGCTCGAGACGATCGTCGAGGCGCAGGGCGCATTGCCGGTTGGCCGCGTCGTACATCTGGCCCGCCAGATCGCGTCGGGGCTCGGCGAGGCGCACGCGAATGGCATCGTGCATCGCGACCTCAAGCCCGCGAACCTGCTCGTCACCGATCGCGGTCGAGTCGCGGATCTGGTGAAGATCCTCGACTTCGGGATCGCAAAGCTCATCCATCCGAGCGACGACAACTCACAGCTCACGCGCGCGCAGCAGGTCTTCGGCACGCCGCACTACATGGCGCCGGAGCAGGCCTCGGGTGAGGCCATCGACGCGCGCACCGACCTGTATGCGCTCGGCGTCGTGTTGTACCGGCTCTCGACCGGCGTCGTGCCGTTCGACGCGCCGAACGGGATGCAGGTGGTCCTGCGACACCTGCGCGACGTGCCACCACCGCCGCGCTCCGTGAACCCGCTGGTGCCGGAGGCGCTCGAGGCGCTCATCCTCGCGTGCCTCGCGAAGAAGCCCGACGACCGGCCCGCCGACACCGATGACGTCATCGCCGCGCTCGACGCGATCGGTGCCGTCGAGGGCGTCTGGCCGCCACCGCACCGTCCGATCGCGGCCTCGGCGGCGAGCCGTTCACGCGTCGAGACGAGCGAGGTCCGCCCGCCACCCGCGCCTGCGAGCACGCCGCCGCCCCCTCCGGCTGCGCGCACGCCGCCGCCCTTCATGCTTCCGCCTCAGTCGACCGCGCCCATGCGGCTCGACGCCGCGTTACTCACGGGCATCCACCCGAAGCCCGTGCGACCGCCCGATCGCTCCGCGCTGTGGCTCGGCGCGTTCGTGCTGCTCATCGGCGCGGCGCTGTTCGCGCTCGCGCGTTTCGGGGCCACGCCCGTGATCGTTGCCGTGCCGGATCTCTCCGTGGCGCGCGACCTCGCGCAGGAGCCCGATCGCACGCCGCCCGATCTCGCGGCGGCACTGCCTGCGCCCGACATGACCGCGCCTCCGAAGAAGCACGCGCACCACGCGGAAGAGGACCTGCCGATCACCGTCTTCGGACCCGACAAGAAGTGACGCAGCGGCGCCTCGCCGGCCACTTCCGGGCGGCGCTCGCGCGACGCTCAGCGCAGCGTTGACTCCGTGACGCCGAGATCGCGCGCGATGGCGAGCACCGTGCCCTCGCCTATCGAGGAGAAGCCCGGTGTACTGGCTGGCAGGTCGCTGACCAAAAGGACCGCGCGGAGGTGTTCGTGCCCGACCGCGCGGCCGGCCTCGCGACACACGATGCAGTCACGCACGCCCTCGGTGTAGCGGACCTGCAGCGACGCGCCGCGCACCGCCGCGAGCAAGAAGCGCCCGTTGGCGACGGTCAGCGCACCAAAGGGGCTAGGCCCTTCCTTGAGGAGGCCACGCTCGCGCAGCACGTCATCGAGGCGACGGATGGTGCGATGCAGCGCGGCCTGTGCGTCGACGAGCCGCGTCTCGGGGATGTCGAGGTGCTGGGTCTCGTGCAGGCGCGTGAGGAAGAGGTGGAAGAGGAGCTCGGAGTCCGTCTGACCATGCAGGTTGCGGAGCAGGAAGTCGGGGACCTCGGAGCGCAGCGCCTCGGTGAGCGCCACCTGGGCGGGCGACGGCCGCGACAGCTCGACGGTCCCCGCATCGACGCCGAAGCCCGGCAGGGTGCCGTGGTGCGCGAACAGCCACGAGCGGTAGCGGAAGGGGTGGGTGTTCTCGTTGCGGTTGTCCCCGACGGTGGGGATGCGCGCGTGCGCGATGAACGTGTCGGTCCGCATGTCGCGTGCGACGTCGAAGAAGTCGACATGCGTGTCGCTGGCAGTCGGGCGACGCTGGAGAAGCACGTCGCCACCCTGATACGAGCCGACCCCCCACGCGGGCGGTGCGCCGGCCTGCAGCGCATCCCGAACGGGCGCGAGCGCGCAGGCCACACGATCCGGATCGTTGCAGACCATGGCGACGAGGCGACCCATCGCTCAAGCATAGAACCCTTTCGGGTCCGAGCAACTACGTTACGGGCGGTGCGCGTCGAGCCAGGAGACGACCCGCGCCATGATGCGGCGGCGATCGACGGGCGGCTCGTTGAAGATCTCGTGGAATGCGCCCGTGACGAGGGCGAGCGTCTTGTCCTCGCTGCCGAGGCGCGGAAAGATCTCCGCCGAGCGAGCAGGATCGGCGACCACGTCGGCCTCGCCGTGCAGGAGGAGCACGGGTAAGGTCACGCGCGCCGCCTCGTCGAACACGTGCTGCTGCATCTTCTGCGACTCCACGAACCAGCCGGCGGTCGCGCCCTTGCCGTTCAGCGGGTCGGCGTCGTAGCGCGCGGCGATCTCGGGATCGCGAGCGACCGCGGCGCCGCTCAGGCCCGACGGTAGCGTGAGCTGCGGATAGAGCTTGGCGGCTACCTTCGCCGCGAGCAGCTTCCAGGCGGGGACGGAGAGCTTCACGCGCAGGAACGGGGACGACAGCACGAGCCCCACGAGCTTGGGCATGCGATCGATGACCTCCGCGAGCGCGAGGAGGCCACCGAAGGAGTGACCGAGCAGGAAGCGGGGGAGCCGAGGACAGAGCTCATCCGCTTTCGCCGCAACGATGTCGAAGTCGTCGAAGTACGAGGAGAAGTCCTGCACGAAGTGGCGCACGCCACCCGATCTTCCGTGCCCGCGAAGGTCGGGCGCGACCACGTCGTAGCCAGCCGCGACGAAGGTCTGCGCGAGCTCATCGTAGCGCTGCGCGTGCTCGCCGTACCCGTGGAGCACGAGCACCTGCGCGCGCGCTGCCGGGCATGGCCAGTGGTAGACCACGAGCTTCGTCCCATCCTTCGCCGTGCAGTCGTACGTGTCCATGAGCCTCGCTGTCGCCTTGGCTTTCGCGGCGGCGTCCCTTATATACCGACGCCCGTGAAGCTCTACGAGATTTACACCAGCATCCAGGGCGAGACCCAGTACGCAGGCCTGCCGTGCACGCTCGTCCGGTTCGCCGCTTGCGACCTGAGATGCAGCTACTGCGACACCGAGTACGCGTTCACCGGTGGGCAGGAGGTTTCGCGCGAGAACATCGTCGCGGACGTCGTCGCGCGCCGCGTGAACCTCGTGCTCCTCACGGGCGGCGAGCCGCTGCTCCAGCCGGAGCTGCCACTGCTTGCGAGCGATCTCCTCGAAAGAGGTTTCGAGGTGATGGTCGAGACCGGCGGACACCGTGACGTCACGAAGATGCCGGCCGGTACGGTGCTCATCGTCGACATCAAGACGCCGGGCTCGGGCGAGTCGCTGAAGAACCGCTGGGCAAACCTTTCGCACCTCGGCAAGCGCGACTCCGTCAAGTTCGTGTGCACCTCCGAGGATGACTACATCTGGGCCCGCGAGGTCATCCGCGAGCACGAGCTCGAGGCGCGCTGCCAGGTGCTGCTGTCGCCGGGCTTCGGCCAGGTCGAACCGCGCGCGCTCACCGAGTGGCTGCTGCGCGACAACCTTCGTGTTCGCCTCAACCTGCAGATCCACAAGTACGTGTGGCCGCCCGAGCTTCGCGGTGTGTGAGCGCTCTCGATGCGAGACGGATCGCAGCCCGCGCCGATCACTGCTCGAAGCAGTAGAGCGGCAACGTCACGCTGCCATCGCATTTGCGCGTGCCGGCGGCCGTCCAGTCCGACGTCGACGTCCCAGACCCGATGCCGCTGGTCAGGAGCACGTTGAGATGGTTCGGATCGTTGCCCCATTCGCAGCTCGTGGATGCGGTGCCGCCATTTTGGGTGCCGGTCCACACCGCTGCGGCAGTCGAGGCCGTACCCTGCTCGGTGATGGACAGCGTCACGAGTGGCACTGACGCGAGGTTCGCCTTACCCGTGAACGCCTCCTGCCCGTCGAGGCGGTACCATGGACCGACTTCATTGATGCGGTCGATGGCGCTCGTGACGCTGTTGGAGAGCCAGGCTTTCCACTTGCCGCCGAGCGAGGCCGCGGACGCCGCGATCGCGCAGATGCCGTCGGCACCCGCGAGCCCGTCACTCGTGCCCGCCGTCGCAGCGAAGTTGGGCCCGTACGATGTCGCTGTGATGAAGACCCGCTTGTTCGCTGGTGCCACCGCAAGATCCGTCGCTTCCGAGAGGTCGGCTCCCTGCGTCATCGCAGCGTCCCCGCTGCCGAGGTCCATCGAAACCGAGCACGAACAGGCTCCGAACGTGCCGTCGGTCAGGCAGACCTGAGCCCCGGTGGCGCCGGTGGCGCAGCTGCAGGCAACCGACATTCCGGTGGAGCAGTGGCTCGTGCTCGACCCTCCGCAGCCGAGCGCAAGGGTGCCGAGGAGAGGAAGAAGAGCGAGTGCTCGTGTCATGCGGATTCGTAGGCGCAAGGACGAGGCCACGAGTGCTCGCGAATCTGGTTACTGGTTTCAAACGCTTACCGCATGCGCGTGCCGTGCCACCACCGCGCTGGCCATGTCGATTGACCCGGCTGAGCATCCACACGCCGCGCGATGGACTTGTCACCGTCCGCCTACTAGGCAGGCGCAGGACCGCTGGGGATCATTCCAGCTCGCGCCTCGCAACGCGTTGACAGCGTTTTCCGATCGATGCTAGGGTGCGCGCCTAACTTGTCGATATCACTACCCAGGAAGAGCAGATCTCTGCTCGCGCCGCTGGCGCTGCTCGTGCCACTCGCCTCTGTCGCGCTGGGGGGATGCGGTCCCGCGCACGTGCAGCACGATGTGAACGCGTCGGAGCGCCGCTATCTCCTTGGTGCCGACCTCTTCCAGAAGAACATGCTGGCGCCGGCGATGGAGGAGCTCACCAAGGCGGTGGACCTCAACGCCGACAACGCGGACGCGCACAACCTCCTCGGGCTCGTCTACCTGCGCAAGGCCGTCGAGGGCGAGGAGCTGTTCTCGCGCTCGCAGTGCCTTACGGGGGACGCGCTCACCCTCGAGAAGCAGGGCGCCGACGCCGACTTCGTGAAGGCCGAGAAGGAGTTTCGCTCCGCGGTTCGCATCCGCCCGGACTTCTCCGAGGCGCACAACAACCTCGCCGTCGTCGCGCAGCACTTCGGGCGCTTCGACGAGTCCATCACCGAGGCAGAGGCCGCGCTCTCCAACATCGCCTATCGCGAGGCGTACGCAGCCGAGGGCAACCTCGGCCTCGCGTACATGTCGAAGGGTGATCTCGTCCGCGCCGCCGCCCAGCTCCGCAAGTCGGTATTCGAGCAGCCCAAGTTCTGTGTTGGACACTTTCGCCTCGCGGAGGTGTACAAGCAGCAGAACGAGCTGGAACAGGCCCGCAGCGAGCTCGATCTCGTCTTTGCGGACAAGAGCTGTCCCAT
>JBDTCO010000277.1:0-28653 GCA_039923495.1 Polyangia bacterium | reverse complement strand
GAGGGCCGGACGTACGCTTCGTGAGCGTCGCCACGAGCAGCCGACGTGCCCGATCTGGATCGCCAGGCCGAATCTCTCATCCAATGGAAGCAGACGATGAATAAACGAACGAAATTGATCCTCGTCGTAGGTTTGCTGATTATTGGAACTTTATCAACACTGTTCGGAGCGGTTTTCTTGTTTGGGACGATGCTCCTCGAGCGAAAAGCTGTCGAGGCAACCGCTACCGTAATTGAAATAAAAACATCTACAGGCAGAACCACCAGTATTACATACAGTCCTGTCCTCAAGTTTACGACCCTGGAAGGAAAGGACGTTATTTACGACGTTTCAAGGTATGACTATACGCACTATCGAATAGGTCAGAAAATAGAAGTACTCTATTCGAGCAAAGATCCGAATGATGTAAATATTAAGGGATTTTACTATACATATTTACCGCCGCTGGTTGTCCTCGCCCTCGGCGCTGCGTACCTGGGGTTTGGGGTGTATTGTTATAAGAAGTTACATCTTATTGAGTAATAGATCGCAATTTCTTGTCTGATATTGCAATTGTCCACTGCAGATCGTTCTCACGGACGGCTCCGACGAGGTCTTCAGGCGGATCACGACGAGGCCGCCCCCTCGGTGATCTCGGCAGCGCGTTCTGGCGGAAGCGGACCGCGTGACCCGCCTGGCATGAAGCCCGTGAGCCGCCGGGACGGCGGTTCGCGGTTCGCAGCTGCACCGTGCCTGCTCGGTTGGCCGCGCTACACGCCTCCGTCGCTGTCAGTCCGTATTTGATTGCCGATGGCGCTGGGCCTAGCTGCTGAGATACGGCTCGATCACCACGAACACGTCGCGCCTTGGCTCCGAGTCGTCGAGCGTGGGCTTCCACTTGCCGTCGATGAAGGCGCGCCGCTCGTCGATGCGCGTCTGCAGGGCGTCGATGGAGCGCGGGATGTGTGGGATCGGCTCGAGCTTCTGCTGGCCGCGCAGCTCGGCGAACGCGCGCCTGGCGCCGGGGTCCAGCGGAAGCTCGACATAGTCGAGTGAGACCGGCTCCTTCGAGTACTCGGGGCGGAACAGATCGCGGAGCAGGGCCTGCGGCACGACCTCGCGCATCCCCTCGCGGATGTCCATCGGCGCGCCCCCCTCGTGCACCTCGAGGAAGCCGGTGCGCCAGTCGACGGGGTCGAGGTGGTAGGGCAGCTCGCCCGCGAACGTGCGCAGGTGGGGTGTGCGCGCGATCTGCGGGCGGAAGCGGCCGTGCACCAGCGCGATGAGCTTCGGATCGGCGATGAGCTCGAGCGGTTCGCGCGGCTCTGCAGGCAGCTCGATGGGCGGCGCGATGGCCTGCGCCTCCGTCGCCGCGAAGACCATCGCGGCCATCTGCTGCGCGAGCGCTCCCTCGAGATCGTCGTCGGCCATGTCAGCTCAGCGCGCGGTGGGCGATCCAGAAGTGCGCGGCGAGGCCACCCGCGAGCCCGAGGATTGCCCACGCCACCCAGAACAGCGGGCTCACCTGCAGCTGTGCGAGCTCGACGGCCGGACGCGTCGTGTCCTCGAGGAACTTCGGCTTGCTCGGCTCGGGCTGCCAGTTGCCGACGTTCGACGGCAGACCCTGGGTCCCCGGCGGAAGGCCGCCCGCGTCCGTGAGCACCATCGTGCCGTGCGGCATCCCACCCTGTGGCGACTTGCCGTGAGGCTGCGGATAGCCCGGCATCCCACCCTCGGGCAGCGCCTGCGTGCGCGGGTGCAAGCCAGAGGGACGCGCTGGCTCGGGGATGTTCATCGCGGCCTGCGGCGGGGGCGTCGCCACGCGACCGCCCATGGCCTGGAAGTGTCCGCTCATCTCCGCGAGCAACCGCTGACAGTGCTGCTCCATCTCCCCGGCGCTCGCGTGACGACGCTTCGGATCCTTGTCGAGCGCGCGCATCACGAGCTCGGCGACCTGCGGCGGCACGCCGGACAGCGGCGGCGGCGGGTTGCGCAGGTGCATCATGACGATGTCGGTGGGGATGCTCGCCGAGAAGGGGGGGTGGCCCATGAGCATCTCGTACGCGACGACACCGACCGCGTAGAGATCCGACTGCGGCGACAGCGGGATGCCGCGCCCCTGCTCGGGGCTCATGTACTGGGGCGTGCCGAACACGACGCCCGCGCGCGTGAGCTGCGCGTCCGGCGTGTCGAGCTTGGCGACGGAGAAGTCGAGCACCTTCACCATATCGCCGCCGCCCTTCATGTCGATGAGCATGACGTTGTCGGGCTTGATGTCGCGGTGGATGATGCCCTGGCTGTGTGCCTCGGCCAGCGACGAGCAGACCTGCGCGATGATCTGCATCGTGCGTCCGGCCTGCACGCGACCTGCGCGCTCGATCTCCGTGCGGAGCGAGCGCCCGTTGAGGAACTCCATCGCGATGAAGAGGAGCCCCTCGCGCGTCTGCCCGAAGTCGAGGATGCGGACGGTGTTGGGGTGCTCGAGCCGGCTCGCCGCGCGCGCCTCGTTCTGGAAGCGCTTCATCCACTGTGGATCGGTGGAGACGTGCGCGCCGAGGACCTTGACTGCGATGATGCGATCGACCGAGAGCTGCTTCGCCTTGTAGACGACGCCGGTCCCGCCGTCACCGACGCGCTCGAGGATCTCGAAGCGCTCCGCGAGCACCTTGCCGACGAGTGGATCGCTCACGTGACGCTCATTTGACTGTGATGGCCACGCGCGTGTTCTTGCCGATGGAGAGCGGTGAGCAGCGCGCGACGCTCTTGTGCTCGTCGAGGACCTGCACGACTTTGAACGTGCCGCCGGGCAACGGATCCTCGCCCGACGGACCCATGAGCACCGTGCCGCTCATGCCGGCTTTCACGCCCGCGGCCGATCCCTTGTCGAGGTGGATGACGAGCTGCCCGGCCTCGCGATACGCGTTCACGATGTGGCCCTGGATGGTCTCCGACGCGGCGACCGGCCTCTCCTTCGGCTCGTGCTCCTCGTGTGGATGCTTGGGCCTCGGGATCGGGGCGATGGGCGGCTGGATCGGGGCGATGGGTTGCACGATCTCGGCGGGCTCGTCCCACTTGGCCTCGAGCGTGTAGACGCTGCCATCGGTGGGCTTGGGCGCGGTGACCCGGATGTAGTAGATGCCGACGTGATCGATCGACGTCAGCAGCTGCTTCTGCGTCGAGCCGGGCGAGCGCGTCGGACTCGCGGAGAGTTGCTTTCCGAACTCGTCGAAGACGTCGACCATGAGATCGCTCTTCGCGTTGTCCCAGTGGACCTCCGCGTTCAGCACGCCGGGCTCGCCCTTGAGCGTCGTCACGAACCAGTCGGTCTTGTCCTGGTTCGCGAAGCTGACCTCGTCGGTGCGCGACTTGTTCACGCGCAGCACGTTGGCGCCGGAGCGCTTGGCGTCCTCGCCGGACTTCTTGTCTGCGTCGTAGTCCTTCGGATAATGCGCGGGGCAGCCGGCGAGCAGGAGACTGCCCGCAAGCCCGCTCAGCGTGACGAGGATGAGGTGCTTTTGCGTGGGACGTATCATCGGTCGACGGGCACCTTATCGCAGGTTGATCACGACGCGCTTGTTCTTGCCGATCGGGCGGTTCGTGTTGCAGCGCGCGATCGACTTGTTGCCGTCGACGACCTGGCTGATGGAGACGTTGCCGCCCTCGAGGAGCTTCTCGCCGTCACCGCCTTCGAGGATGACGCCGGTCTGCCCGGCGTGGACCTTCTGCGCCGAACCGCGATCGATGTAGAGCACCCAGCCACCGCCATCGCGGTACGCGCTGATGATGTTGCCGAGCAGCTTGTTCGGATCCGTGAGCAGCGACGGCGGTAGCTCGGGGGTGACCGGACCCGTCGGAGTCACCGGACCTGTCGGAGTCCCCGGATCCTTCGGCGTGGGGGGAACCTCGGCGACGGGCGCCGGACCGTTCCACTTCACGTCGACCGTGTAGATCGACTTGTCGCTGTCCTTCTTGCCCATGATGCGCATGTAGTAGGTCCCCGCCTTGGTGATTGGAACCAGGATGCGGCGACTGCTTTGCCCGTCGAGGCGGGGAGGTGACTTGCCGATGTTCACGCCGAACGCGTCGTACACGTCCATCTCGATGTTGGCCTTCTCGTCGTCCCAGAAGAGCTCGAACGTCGCGACGCCAGCCTTGCCGAAGAGGAGCTGGAACTTGCGCCAATCGTACTTGTCGCCCTTCTTCGGATAGAGGCTGTCCGAGAGCGGCACGTTGATGGCCGACTCCTTGGCGCGGAGACGGTCGTCGTCATCGCCGTTCTGATCGCCCTCCTTTTTCTTGAAGAGCCCGACGGCCTGATCGCCGAGGCCCTTGACCTGCTGTCCGGTGCCGGCTGCGCCTTGCACTCCGGAGACGCCGGTCGAGACGCCGCTGGTCGCCGCGCCCAGCGCACCACAGCCAGCCAGGCCCAGAGAGCAGATCGCAACGGCAAGACGCATGGTCACCGACGGAGCGTATCGCCCGCTCCTAGCATGCGTCAAGGAAGCGCGGTACCATCGAAGGGCCGGCGCCAACCCGGTACTCATGTCGAGCCCGAAGAGACCACTGCCCGAGCAGGTGGCAACGCAGATCGCGACGACGCTCCCGGGTGGCTCGCGTCCGGACCCGCATGCGTCGCCGGGCCCTGGGGGGCCGGCCGACAGGCGGACGGCAGCGCTTCCGCAGGCACCGGTGCCGCTCTCCGCGCCGCACGACCGCACGATGACGTTCGATCCGAGCATGCTGCAGCCGCCCCAGCGACGGGCTGCGCTGCAGACGGTGATGTCGATGCCGCAGGCCGTCGACGACCCGCCGCGGGCGCGGCGACCGGGCAACGGTCGCTGGGTGGGTGGACCGCTGCTCGCGGTCGGCGTGGGGGTCCTGACCGCGTGGCTCGCGGGTGTCATCGCGGGGCCGCCGGCGAAGAGGCCGATGGGCCACCTCCGACTGTCGAGCGATCCTGAAGGCGCGACGGTCCTCGTCGAAGGCAAGGTGCAGCCGCACCCGACACCGACGCTCATCGAGGGAGAGGTCGGCGCGACGATGCATGTCGGCTTCCGGCTCGACGGATACATCGACAAGGAGGCGGACGTCTTCGTCGGCGAGGGCGAGCGGCCGTTCCGCGCGAAGCTCGACTCCACGACCGCACCGCACGGCACCGGGGCGCAGGCGCCGGACGATCCGATCGACGCGCCGCCGCCGATCCCGAAGACCGACGACAACCCGCGGCCGCGCTCGCTGGCGCCTACGCCGCAGAAGGAAGATCACGGGCATGCGAAGAAGGAGCCGCGCCACGAGAGGACGTCGGTGCCGCCGAGCCCGGTTGCCACCGGGAGCGGCACGCTCTCCGTGCACGTGCGTCCCTGGGCGATCGTATATGTCGACGGTGCGAAGATCCGCCAGACGCCGGTGGACAATTACTCCATCACCGCAGGTATCCACGTCGTCGAGCTGGTGAACGAGGGCCTCCGCAAGAAGGAGAAGGTCACCGTCGAGGTGCGCAACCACGGCACCGAAGAGGTGAGGCGCGACTGGGAGAAGTAACGAGTCGCAATCGTCGCTCCTGACCCCTTGTAATTTTTACGACGACATCTACTTTGCGCCCGCGGACGTTATAGCCGCCGAGGTCGAACATGCGTCGCGTTGTCGTGGTCGTAGTCGGGTTGCTCGTTGTGGTCGGGCTCCTCGTCGGTGTGAAGTTCAAGCAGATCTCGAAGCTCATCTCGTTCGGCGCGAAGATGCAGAAGTCAGGTCCGCCGCCCGAGGTCATCGGCACCTCGCTCGCCATCGAAGATCAGTGGGACAGCACCATGGCCGCGGTCGGCAGCGTGACGGCCGTTCGCGGCGTCGCGGTGTCCAACGAGTCGGCCGGCGTGGTCACCTCCATCCACTTCGAGTCCGGTCAGATGGTCCGCGCGGGTCAGGTGCTCGTCGAGCTCGATACGAGCGTCGAGCGCGCGCAGCTCGCATCGGCCGCGGCGCGTCGTGATCTGGCCGAGGTGGGCATGGGCCGCACGCGCAAGCTCCTCCTCAGCGAGGCGGTCGCCAAGTCGCAGCTCGACGCAGACGAGGCACAGGTCAAGACGTCCAAGGCGGACTTCGGTGCGATCGCCGCACAGATCGATCGCAAGACGGTGCGTGCGCCTTTCAGCGGCCGGCTCGGCATCCGTCAGGTCAACCTCGGGCAATACCTCAATCCCGGCACCACGATCACCGTGCTTGAGTCGGTGGGGTCGGTGTACGTCGACTTCTCGGTGCCGCAGCAGCAGCTTGCCGCGGTCAGGGTCGGGACGCCGGTGCAGGTCTCGCTCACCGACGTCAAGGGCGTCGCGCTCGACGGTGTCGTCGGCGCCATCGATCCCACCGTCGACTCGGCGACTCGCTCGCTCAAGCTGCGCGCGAGCATCCCCAACAAGGCCGACACGCTCCGCGCGGGCATGTTCGTGAACGTCCTCATCCAGCTCGGCGACAAGGCGAAGGTCGTCATCGTGCCAGACACGGCGCTGGTGCACGCGTCGTACGGTGACTCCATCTTCGTCGTCGAGCCGAAGAAGGACGAGGACGGTCACGCGGTCATGTCCGACGATGGCAAGCCGGTGCTCTCGGCCCGACAGCAGTTCGTCCGGACCGGGCAGGCGCGCGGTGACTTCATCGCCATCACCGATGGCATCACGGCAGGCAAGCAGGTCGTCACCGCCGGCGCGTTCAAGCTGCGCAACGGGAGCAGCGTCGTCGTGAACAACGACATCAAGCCCACGCCGGAACAGGCGCCGCACGTCGAGAACCGCTGATGCGGCTCACGGATATCTTCATCCGCCGGCCGGTGCTGGCGGTCGTCGTCAACCTCGTCATCATCATCGCCGGACTGCAGGCGATGCGCACGCTCAACGTCCGGCAGTACCCCAAGCTCGAGAGCGCGAGCGTCGTGGTGCGCACGGCGTACGTCGGAGCCAGCGCGGATCTCGTGCGTGGCTTCATCACCACGCCGCTCGAGCGCGCGATCGCGGCGGCCGACGGCATCGACTACATCGAGTCGCAGAGCGTGCAGGGGCTCTCGACGATCAACGTCCGGCTCAAGCTCAACTTCAACGCCGCCAACGCGCTCGCCGACATCAGCGCCCGCGTGAACCAGGTGCGCGCCGATCTGCCGCCCGAAGCGGAGATCCCGGCCATCAACGTCGAGCCATCCGACTCGGTGACAGCGGCGATGTACCTCGCCTTCGACTCGAAGCTGCTCGAGGACAACCAGGTCACCGACTATCTCATCCGGGTCGTGCAGCCGCGGCTGTCCGCGATCGCGGGCGTGCAGCGTGCCGACATCCTCGGCGGTCGCACGTTTGCCATCCGCGCTTGGCTCAAGCCCGACCGCATGGCGTCCCTCAACGTGACGCCCGGCCAGGTTCGCGCCGCGCTCGCCGCGAACAACTACCTCTCCGCCATCGGTCAGACCAAGGGGCAGCTCGTTCAGCTCAACCTCACCGCGTCGACCGATCTCAACTCGCTCGATCAGTTCAAGAAGCTCGTGCTGCGCGAGCAGGGTGGCACGCTCGTCCGGCTCGAGGACGTCGCGGACGTCGTCCTCGGCGCCGATTCCTACGATCAGGACGTCCGGCTCTCGGGCAAGAAGGCCACGTTCATGGGCGTGTGGGTGCTCCCCAACGCCAACTCGCTCGACGTCATCGCCAGGGTCCGGGCCGAGATGGCGCTCATCCGCAAGGAGCTCCCCACCGGGATGGAGGCCGGCGTCGCATTCGACTCGACCGGCTACATCAACAACGCGATCCACGACGTCGAGCACACGCTCGTCGAGACGGTCCTCATCGTCATCGTCGTCATCTTCCTGTTCCTCGGCTCGCTGCGCACCGTCCTCGTGCCGCTCGTCGCCATCCCCGTGTCGCTCATCGGCGCCGTGTTCCTCATGCAGGCCTTCGGCTTCACGCTGAACCTGCTCACGTTGCTCGCCATCGTGCTCGCGGTCGGCCTCGTCGTCGACGACGCCATCGTCGTGGTCGAGAACGTGGAGCGTCACATCTCCGAGGGACAGACGCCGTTACAGGCCGCGCTCCTCGGCGCACGCGAGCTGCTCGCCCCGATCATCTCCATGACCATCACGCTGGCCGCCGTCTACACGCCGATTGGCCTCCAGGGCGGTCTCACCGGCGCGCTGTTCCGCGAGTTCGCCTTCACGCTGGCCGGCGCCGTGTTCATCTCCGGTGTCGTCGCCGTGACGCTGTCGCCGATGATGTCGTCCCGGCTGCTGCGTGCCGATCACGGCCAGAACGCGATGGTGCGCCTCGTCGACCGTGGGTTCAGCGCGGTTCGCCGCGCCTATGCGCGCGCGCTCGACGCAACGCTGTCGATGCGCGGCCTCGTCTACACCGTCTGGATCGTGCTCTCGCTCCTCATCGTGCCGCTCTACATGCTCTCGCCGGTCGAGCTCGCGCCGAGCGAGGATCAGGGCGTGATCTTCGGCGCCATCGACGTGCCGCCCAACGCCACGCTCGAGCAGCTCACGCCGTACACCGAGGCCGTCAACAAGGCCTTCCTCGAGACTCCGGAGTTCGACCACAGCTTCCAGCTCACGTTCCCGACGAGCGGCTTCGGCGGCATGCTGGTCAAGCCCTGGGAGGAGCGCAAGCGCACCATCTTCTCCATCCAGGAGGAGATCGCGAAGAAGCTCGCCAACATCCCCGGCGTCCGCGCGCCCGCGTTTCTGCCGCCCGCGCTCCCGAACCCCGGCACGTTCCCGGTGGAGTTCGTGATCGCGTCGACGGCGAGCCACGAGGAGCTGATCCGGTACGCTCAGCAGCTCGTGCTCGCGGCGGTGAAGAGCGGTCAGTTCGCGTTCCCCCCGCTCACCGACGTGCGCATCGATCAGGCGAAGGGCGAGATCGTGATCGACCGCGACCGCGTCGCATCGATGGGGCTCACCATGCAGGCCGTCGGCGCGGATCTGTCGGCGATGCTCGGCGGCAACTTCGTGAACCGCTTCAGCATGGACGGACGCAGCTACAAGGTCATCGCGCAGATCGAGCGCATGGACCGCCTCACGCCCGACCAGATCATGAACGTGCACGTGAGCGGACCGGCAGGCACCGTCGTGCCACTCCGCGCCGTCGCTCACTACAAATCCAGCGTCGAGCCGCGCACGCTCAACCGCTTCCAGCAGCTCAACGCGGTCAAGATCTCGGGTATCGCCCCGCGCTCGCTCGACGGTGGCCTGAAGGTGCTCGAGGATGCGGCTGCGAAGCTCCTGCCGCCCGGCTATCGCGTCGACTACACAGGCGAGTCGCGTCAGCTCCGGCACGAAGCCGGAAAGTTCCTGCCGGCAATGCTGCTCGCCCTCGTCCTCATCTTCCTGGTGCTGGCCGCGCAGTTCAACTCGTTCCGCGATCCCTTCGTCATCCTCGGCGGCTCCGTGCCGCTCGCGATGTTCGGCGCGCTCATCTTCACGTTCCTCAAGTTCTCCGGACCGCCGGGCATGCACTTCCCGTTCACCGACGGGTGGACGACGACGCTCAACATCTACTCGCAGGTCGGGCTCGTCACGCTCGTCGGCCTCGTCGCGAAGAACGGCATCCTCATCGTCGAGTTCGCCAACGCGCAGCAGGAGGCCGGCATCTCGAAGCTGGAATCGATCCGCGCGGCGGCGACCACGCGGTTACGGCCGATCCTCATGACCACCGTCGCGACCGTGGTCGGCCACTTTCCGCTCACGCTCGTGAGCGGCGCAGGCGCTGCGGCCCGCAACTCCATCGGCATCGTGCTCGTCGGTGGGATGACCATCGGCACGCTCTTCACGCTGTTCGTCGTGCCCTCGGTCTACGTGCTCATCGCGAAGGACCACAGCCACGAGCCCAAGGTGGAAGAACCCGCGGTCGCTACTTCGGCCACGTGAACCGGAACGTCGCGCCCGGACCCACGGCGGAGTCGATCCACGCGGTGCCGCCGCGGTTCTCGACGACCTTGCGGACGACGGCGAGACCGATGCCGGTGCTCTCGATGACGTCGCGGGACTGCAGTGTCTGGAACAGGCCCCAGATGCGCGCGTGAAACTCCGGCGCGATGCCCTTGCCGCGATCCGCGATGGAGAAGAGCCACTGCGTCGGCAACTCCTCTGCGCTCACCTCGACGTGTACGCTGCCAGGGTCGTTCGGGATCGTCGCGCCGTACTTGAGCGCGTTGCCGATGAAGTTCATGAGCACCTGCTGTAGCTCGGTGCGTGACGTCGTCAGCGTCGGCATCGGCGTGACGACGCGCAGGACGACGCCCGCCGGCGGCGCGAGCACGTCGAAGATGTCCTCGAGCAGCGCGCCGACGTCGACCTTCTCGACGCTGAGCTTGCCGCGACCCGCGCGCGCGTAGTGGAGCACGCCGTTGATGAGTGCCTCGAGCCGCACGACGCGGCCGCGCATGAGCCGCAGGTGCTCGCGTGTCTCGGGGCTCGCGATGGCCGCGATGTCGTCCTCGATCCACTGGCTCAGGTTGGAGATGCCGCGTAGCGGGGCTTTGAGGTCGTGGCTCGCGACGTACGCGAAGTTGTCGAGCTCCTGGTTGGAGCGCTCGAGGGCCGCGATGAGCCGTTGCGCCTCGTCGAGCAGGCGCGCGTTGTCCATGGCAATCGCGGCCTGTGAGGAGAGCCCGACGACGAGCTTCTCCGCGCGATCCGTGAACGCGGACGGATCGCGGTGGCCGAACGCGAGGACCCCGAGCGCAGCGCCCATACGAGAGGCGAGCGGCACGGCGAGGTAGCTGTGCAGCACGGTGCCTTCACGCAACAGCGGCGCGATCGGTGTGTGCATGTCGTAGCGCGCCGCGAGCTCTTCTTCGGAGAGGCGCAGCACGCCGCTGTTCGCCAGCTCGTCGATCAGCTCGAGGCCGCCCGGGTGGACTCGACGCGTGGCGCGATCCTGCAGCATCCCGGACGTGGCGTACGACAGGGAGCTGTCGCCGCGCGAGTCGACGTTGCGATAGAAGAGGACGCCGACCTCGGCGCCCGTGAGCTGCGTGGCGACGTCGAGGAGCTCCTGCACGATGACGCCGACCTCGAGCTCGCTCGCGAGCTGCCGACCGATGCGGTTGAAGAGCTCGAGGCGGTCGGCTTCCTCGCGGAGCTGGCGCTGCACCATGTCCTGCTCGACGGCGAAGCGCTCGAGCTCCGCGGCCTGTCGGCGTCGATCGTCGATGTCGGTGTTCGTGCCGAACCAGCGGACGATGCGACCGTCGGGGCCGCGGAGCGGCATCACGCGCGTGAGGAACCAGCGGAAGTGACCATCGACGCCGCGGAGCGGGAACTCCATCTCGAACGGCTCGCCCAGGCGGATCGACTCGGTGTACGTGCGCACGACGCCTGGCAGGAGCTCAGGATCGTGCGAGATCGACCAGCCCATCCCCTTGACCTGCTCGTACGTGGTGCCGGTGTACTCGTACCAGCGCTGGTTGTAGTAGTCGGTGTAGCCATCGGGTCGCGCAGACCACGCGAGCTGAGGCAGGTTCTCGACGAGAGAGCGCAGCTGTTGTTCGCTCGTCTGCGCCTCGGTGAGGACCTGGACGGTGTCGATGGAGAGCGCGGCGCGCAGCGCCAGCTCCTCGACGATGCGCACGTCCTGGGCGTCGTACTGCGCCGATGTCGCATCGCGCACGATCGTGAGCACGCCGAGCACGCGTCCGCGCGCGACGAGCGGCACGCGGATGTACGACGCCATGCCGAGCGCGAACGCCATGTCGACCTGCGCGTCACCCGCGGCAGCAGACTGCGCATACTCACGCGTCACGATCGGGACGTACTCGGTCTGGCCCGTGCGCACGACCGCGGCCACGCCGCTCTCGACGTCGCGGTTCGGCGCCGTGCGTCGCAGCTCGTCGAGGAGAGGTCGCTTGGCGCGATCATGGTGAGCGCCCGCGACGCGATCGAGGTTCTCGCCGACGACGAGATCCACGATCGACCAGTCCGCGAGCCAGGGCACCACGATCTCGGCGATGCGCTGGCAGGCCTCGAGGGTGTCGGCGGACGTGGCGAGCCGCACGCCGGCGCGCGCGAGCAGCTGTAGCCCACGCTCGGCGCGTCGGCGCTGCGTGATGTCCTGCATGGCACCGACCATGCGCACAGGACGCTGCTTCGCGTCGCGGCTGACGAAGGCGCGATCGCTGACGAACGCATAGCGTCCGTCGCCGCGCATGAAGCGATACTCGGCAGACCAGTCGCGCTCGCTGCTATCGATGACCGCGTGGATCGACTGGAACACCTGCTCGCGGTCGTCGTGATGGATGCGCGAGAGCCACCACTCCGACGTGTGACCGACCTGCTCGCGCGCGAAGCCGAACTGCTCGCCGAGACCGTCGCTCCAGCCGATGAGATCGGAGCGCAGGTCCCAGTCCCACACGGCGTTCATCGTCGCGCGCATCGCGAGCTCGTAGCGTTGCTCGGAGCGGACGAGCGCCTCGGACCCACGCTTGCGCTCGATGCCGACGGCGATCGCGTCCGCGATCGTTCGCGCTGCATCGAGCGTGTCGGCGTGCATGATGTTGCGGCCGAACATCGCGATCACGCCGACGACGCGATCTTCGATGAGCAACGGATAGCCGATGAACGAGACGAGGCCCTCGCGCGCCGCCCACGCGTGATCGACGAGCGAGTCGTTCTGCACGTCGTTGCTGAGGTGAGGCACGCGCGTCTCGGCGATGCCGCCGATCTTGAACTTGCCGATGGGCACGCGGGCGTGACCACCGTCGAGGTGCGTGTACATGCCGGCCGACGCCTCGAGCTCGAGCACGAGGCCCCGCGGCTCCACGGTCCAGATGCGCGCGAAGGCCGCATCGAGGTGATCGACGCAGCCCTGCGCGCAACGAGCGAGGACGTCGCGCAACGACACCTGCGAGACGAGCGCGCGGCCAACCTCTCCGACGAGGAGCGCCTGGCGTGTGCGCCGACGCTCCAGCTCCTGGACGCGCTTCTGCTCGTCGATGTCGGTGAGCGACGCCACCCACCTCGTGATCCGGCCGCTCTCGTCGCGGACCGGGTTCGCCTCCTTGCGGAACCATCGCCAGCTGCCGTCGTGCCGGCGCACGCGGTAGTCGACCTGCAACGACTCGTCGGAGGAGAACGCGCGGGTGAGCTGCTCGGTCGTGGTGGATCCATCGCCGGCGCGGATGCTCGCCATCCATCCCATGCCGAGCAGCTCGTCGCGGGATCTGCCCGTGTATTGCGGCCAGCGCTCGTTGACGTAGTCGACGAGGCCATCGGGCGTCGCCATGCACAGCAGCTGCGGGAGCGAGTCGCTGAGCACACGCAACATGGCGCCCGCGTCGTCCATGGCTGCTCCGTCGACCATCCCGCGTGCGTATGTAACCTGCACGGGGGTGGTCAACTACCCTAATCCGCCGACGGCTTGTTCTTGAGCGTGCGGCGGCGCTTCGGGCCGTTCCAGCCGGAGCGCAGCTCGAGGAGGCTGGGCTGCTCGTCGAGCGCGGAGTCGGGAAGGCGCTCGACCGCGGCCTGCAGTCGGCCATGCTCGAGCGCGACGTGCGTGGCGCGGTCGGCCGCGGCGGTGTAGCGGGGCTCGCGGCCATCGATGAGACGTGCGATCTCGAGGCGCACGGCCGCCGCGTCGCGATCGGTGGGAGGGGCCTCGCGCTCGAGGAGCTCGTCGATCGCGACGATGAGCTGCGAGAAGGGGTGCAGCCAGTCGAACGCCGCGTCCGCGGTGAGCAGGCCGAGGAGCTCGCCCGGCGTGAGCGGCCGCCCGGTCGCGCGCTCGTGCTCGGCGCGCATGTTGTCGATGAGCGACTTGTGGAGCGCGAGGAGTGACTCGCGCGCGGCGTTGATGGTGGCTGCGTGAGGGACGGCGGACATCCCCCGATACTACTTCACCTCGTCGCCACCGGCAGGCCTGGCCGGGCTTGTCGACGAATAGAAAAGAGGGCCCGGTTCCTTCGAACCGAGCCCTTCGTGGTGCGTCCGAGGCGGTCTAGGCGCCGGCTTCCGCGTGGGGCGGGGGACCCGAGCCTGCCGCGACGAACGACGGCACGACCGTGGTCTCGAGCGTCGCCGCGAGCGTCTCGCCGATCTTGCTGACGAAGACGATCTCGAGCTCGTCACGGACCGACTTCGGGATCTCGATGACGTCCTTGCGGTTGCGCTCGGGGAGCACGACGCGCTTGACGCCTGCGCGGTGTGCAGCGAGGACCTTCTCCTTGATGCCGCCGACGGGCAGGACCGCGCCGCGGAGCGTGATCTCGCCGGTCATGGCGACGTCGGAGCGGACCTTGCGACCCGTCAACAGAGACACCATCGCCGAGACGATGGCGTTGCCGGCGGACGGGCCTTCCTTCGGGGTGCCACCGTTCGGCACGTGGAGGTGGAGGTCGATGTTGGCGAGGAAGTCGGGCGCGATGCCGAGCTCGCCCGTGTGCGAGCGGACGTACGACAGCGCAGCCTGCGCCGACTCCTTCATGACCGAGCCGAGCTGCCCGGTGAGGACGAGGTTGCCCTTGCCGCTCATCTGCGTGATCTCGACGAAGAGGATCTCGCCGCCCGTGGGCGTCCACGCGAGGCCCGTCGAGACGCCGGGCTCTTCCAGACGCTCCGCGATCTCGGGATAGGCCTTGGGCGGCCCGAGGTAGTCGTCGAGCTCGGAGGCCTTGACCTCGCTCGGCAGGATCTCGCCACTCGCGACCTTCACAGCGAGGCCGCGGATGACGCTCGCGATCTCGCGCTCGAGGTTGCGAACGCCAGCTTCGCGCGTGTAGCTCTCGACGATGGACGACAGCGTCTCGGGGCCGAACGTGACCGCCGTCTCCGGCAGGCCGTGCTCCTTGAGCTGCTTGGGCACGAGGTGCGTCGTCGCGATGTTGACCTTCTCGTCGCGGGTGTACGACGGGATCTCGATGATCTCCATGCGATCGCGGAGCGGACCGGGGATGGTGCTGAGGTCGTTGGCCGTCGCGATGAACATGACCTCGGACAGGTCGAACGTGACCTCGAGGTAGTGATCCGAGAACGTGTTGTTCTGCTCCGGGTCGAGGACCTCGAGGAGCGCCGACGAGGGGTCGCCGCGGAAGTCGGCCGAGAGCTTGTCGATCTCGTCGAGCATGATGACCGGGTTGCGGACGCCCGCGCGCTTCATCGACTGGATGACGCGGCCGGGGAGCGCGCCGATGTATGTGCGACGGTGACCGCGGATCTCGGCCTCGTCCCGCACGCCGCCGAGCGACATGCGCACGAACTCGCGACCCAGCGCCTTTGCGATGGAGCGACCCAGCGACGTCTTGCCGACGCCGGGAGGACCTGCAAAGCAGAGGATCGGACCCTTCTTCGACTTGGCGAGCTTGCGGACGCCGAGGTACTCGAGGATGCGCTTCTTCACCTTCTCGAGGCCGTAGTGGTCGCCCTCGAGGATGCGGCGCGCCTCGGTGATGTCCAGCCGGTCTTCGCTCCGCTTGCTCCACGGCAGATCGAGGATCCACTCGAGGTAGGTGCGCGCGACGGTGTACTCGCCGGCCTGCGGCGGCATGTTGCGGAGCCGCGAGAGCTGACGACGCGCGGCCTTGTCGGCCTCCTCGGGAAGGCCGGCGGCGCGCAGCCGCTCCTCGAGCTCGTCGAGCTCGGTCGACTCCTCGCCCTCGCCCAGCTCTTCCTGGATCGACTTCATGCGCTGACGGAGGACGACCTCGCGCTGCTGCTTCGAGAGCTCGTCGCGGACCTGCGTATCGATCTTCGCCTTGACCTCGAGGACCTCGAGGCGGTGCGAGAGGTGGCCGAGGACCGCGGTGAGGCGCTTCTCGACGTCGAGCTCCTCGACGAGCGCGACGCGCTCGGGCACCGACAGATCGAGCGGCGAGCCCGCGATGTCGGCGACCCGGCCGGCCTCGCGCGTCGACTCGGCGAGGCGCAGCGCTTCATCACCACCCGCACCACCCGTGCCGGCCGCTTCGTGGAGGCGCTTCTGGGCCTCACGCACCGAAACGACGAGCGTCTCGGTGGCGGGCGTGGCGACGCTGGTCTCGGTGAGCTTCTCGCTCTCGGCGACGAGGAACGGCTCGGTCTGCGTGTACTGCGTGGCCTTGCGGCGCTCGAGGCCGCGGAGCACGACGGACAGGCGCTGCGCCGACAGGCGCACGACCTTCAACACCTCGGCCTCGACGGCGATGTCGTGGAGGTCGGCCGGCGTGGGGTCCTCGGTCTCGGGGGAGCGCTGGGTGACGGTGAGCAGGCGCGACGGGCTCTGCGAGAGCACGTCCTCGATGAGCTTCATGGAGCTCGGGCGACCCACCTCGGCGGTGAGGACTGCGCCGGGAAACAGGACGAGGTTGCGGAGAGGCAGAACGGGGAGGGCGCCGTTGCTGCGAGCTTTAGTGGCCATGGTACGCAACGTAAGACGGCGGCGCGACAGATGCAACGAGCCGCGTCACAGCGACGGGGCGCGTCGGTCGAAAAAACGCAGTACGGACGTCGCGTCCCGCCGGATGTGTCAGGCTTTGGTCGCCTTCGCGAACGCCTCGAGCGCGGCCTTGGCATCGTCGCTCAGCGTCTCGGGCAGCATGATCATGAGCTCGGCGTAGAGGTCGCCGCGCTCGGTGCCCTTCGAGACCGCGCCCTTGCCGCGGAGTCGCAGCCGCTTGCCGCTCGACGACAGCGGCGGGATCGTGAGCGACACGTTCGTCCCCTCGAGCGTCGGCACGTCGACCTTGCCGCCCAGCACCGCGACATCGAGCGCCACCTGGACCTCCACGTCGACGTCTTGCGGTGCGTCCGCGCGACGCCGGAAGCGCGCGTGCGGACGCTCGTGCACCTCGACGAGGAGATCGCCCGCAGGGCCTCGCGCCGACGGATGACCCTGACCCGCGAGCCGGATCGTCTTGCCGGACCCGATGCCGGCGGGGATCTTCACCTTGAGCGAGCGGTGACCGTCGACGCTGATGGTCTTCTCGGTGCCGAGCGCCGCCTCGGGCAGGTCGATGTCGAGCCGGGCCTGGATGTCCTCGCCCTTCTGCGGCGCCTGCTGCTGCGTTCGACCGCCCTGGTTGAACATGTTGCCGAACATGTCGCCGAAGCCACCCTGCGCACCCGACTGCGTCGCGCGTGGACGTCGACCCTGCTGCCCGCCGAACTGCGCGAAGAGCTCGTCGAGATCGATTCCACCCATGTCGGGCTGACCACCGCCACCCGGGAACCCGCCGCTGCTGCGTCCGGCGAACGGGTTCTTTCGCATGGCGTCGTACTCGCGGCGCTGCTTGTCGTCGGAGAGGACCTCGTACGCCTCGGTGATCTCCTTGAACTTGTTCGTCTTCGCCTTGTCTCCGCCGTTCACGTCGGGGTGGAGCTTCTTCGCGAGCTTGCGATAGGCCTTCTTGAGCTCGTCGGCCGTTGCGGTCTCGGGGACGCCGATGGTGGCGTAGTGGTTCTTCGGGGCAGCCATTTTGTGTGAGTGTACCTCTACGCGGCGCGGTCGCCGTTGACGTCGTGCTTGTCGAACACCACCGATGCGAACTCGAGGCCGCCACCGCCGGGGAGCGGCTGCGCCACGATGCGATCACCCTGCTTGAAGTCGCCGGCGATGATGCGCTTCGCGAGCGGATCCTGGATCATCCGCTGGATGGCGCGCTTGAGCGGACGCGCGCCGTAGGCCGGATCGTAGCCCTCGCCGACGAGGAGATCGAGCCCGGCCGGCGTGACCTCGAGCGTGAACCCGCGATCGGCGACGAGCTTGTAGAGCCGCGAGAGCTGGATCTCGACGACGACGCGCAGCTCCTTCTGCCCGAGCTTGTGGAACACGATGATGTCGTCGATGCGGTTGAGGAACTCGGGCTTGAACGCGGCCTTCAGCGCCGCGTCGATCTCGGCCTTCACCTCGGGCTGCTCCACGTCGTCGACGTCGCGGATGTACTGCGAGCCGACGTTGGACGTCATGATGACGACCGTGTTCTTGAAGTCGACCGTGCGCCCCTGGCCGTCGGTGAGACGACCATCGTCGAGCACCTGCAGCAGCGTGTTCCACACGTCCGGGTGCGCCTTTTCGATCTCGTCGAACAGCACGACCGAGTAGGGGCGGCGACGCACGGCCTCGGTGAGCTGACCGCCCTCGTCGTAGCCGACGTAGCCAGGTGGGGCGCCGATGAGGCGCGACACCGCGTGCTTCTCCATGTACTCGCCCATGTCGATGCGGACCATGTGCGTCTCGTCGTCGAACAGGAAGCCGGCGAGCGCGCGCGCGAGCTCCGTCTTGCCGACGCCCGTGGGGCCGAGAAAGATGAACGACCCGATGGGCCGGTTCGGATCCTGGAGCCCGGCGCGCGAGCGACGCACGGCGTTCGCGACGGCAGTGACGGCCTTGTCCTGACCGACGACGCGCGCGTGGAGGCGGTCCTCCATGTCGTTGAGCTTGGCGACCTCGCTCTCGAGCATCTTCTCCATCGGGATGCCGGTCCACTTGGCGACGACGGCGGCGATGTCCGCCTCGGTCACCTCCTGGCGCAGGAACGAGTTGCCATCGGCGCCCTTTTGCTCGATCGCGACCGTCGCTTCCTTGAGCTTGCGCTCGAGCTCGGGGAGCGTGCCGTAGCGCAGCTCCGCGGCCTTGTTGAGGTCACCGCTCCTTTGCGCGAGCTCGGCCTGCGTGCGCGCCTTGTCGATGGCCTCGTTGGTGATGCGGACGCCGTCGATGACGTCCTTCTCTCGCTGCCAGCGCGCGCGCATCGTGTCGGCCTTCTCGCGCAGCTCGCCGATCTCGGACTCGACGACCTTCTTGCGCTTCTTGCTCGCGTCGTCCTTCTCTTTGACGAGCGCCTGGTTCTCGATCTCGAGCGACACGATGCGACGCTCGAGCTGGTCGATGGGCGTCGGCAAGGAGTCGATCTCCATCTTCAGGCGCGACGCCGCCTCGTCCACGAGATCGATGGCCTTGTCGGGCAGGAAGCGATCTTGGATGTAGCGATCGGAGAGCCGCGCGGCAGCGACGAGCGCGCCGTCGCGGATCTGGATGCCGTGGTGGACCTCGTACTTCTCCTTGAGGCCGCGCAGGATCGCGATGGTGTCCTCGATCGAAGGCTCACCGACGAGCACGGGCTGGAAGCGACGCTCGAGCGCCTTGTCCTTCTCGATGTACTTCCGATATTCGTTGAGCGTGGTCGCGCCGATGCAGCGCAGCTCCCCGCGAGCGAGCGCGGGCTTGAGCAGGTTGGCCGCGTCCTGCGCGCCTTCGGCGGCACCCGCGCCGACGATGGTGTGGATCTCGTCGATGAACAGGATGACGTTGCCGTTCGCGGACTCGATCTCCTTGAGGATGGCCTTCAACCGATCTTCGAACTCGCCGCGGTACTTGGTGCCAGCGACGAGCGCGCCGAGGTCGAGCGCGAGCACGCGCTTTTCCGCGAGGCCCGTCGGGATGTCCTTGTTGACGATGCGCTGGGCGATGCCCTCGGCGATGGCGGTCTTGCCGACGCCGGGCTCGCCGATGAGCACCGGGTTGTTCTTGGTGCGACGCGAGAGCACCTGGATCGCGCGGCGGATCTCCTCGTCACGGCCGATGACCGGATCGAGCTTGCCCTTTTTCGCCTGCTCGGTGAGATCGCGCGTGTACTTCTCGAGCGCCTGGTACTTGCCCTCGGGGTTCTCGTCGGTGACGCGCTGCGAGCCGCGCACGGCGGTGAGCGCGCCGAGGAGCGCGTCGTAGGTCAGGCCCGCGTCCTTGAGCGCGCGCGTGGCGCCGCCGTGATCGGAGCCGAGGAGCGCGAGCAGGACATGCTCCGTCGACGTGAACTCGTCCTTGAACTTGCCGGCTTCCTTCTCGGCCGACTCGATGAGCGCGGTGCCCTTTCGACCGAGGCCCACGTCGATCGATCCGCTCTGGCGCGGCAGCCCGTCGACCAGGCGCGAGACGCTGTCGAGGAGGCGCGTCGAGTCGGCGCCCGCCTTGTCGATGAGCGCGGGCACGAGGCCTTCGTCCTGCTGGAGCAGCGCCAGGAGCACGTGCTCCGGCATCAGCTCGGGCTGACCTTTTTCCTGCGCGAGCTGCTGCGCTGCGACGAGCGCCTCTCGCGTCTTCACTGTGAGCTTGTCGAGCCGCATATGTTTTTGCCCCCATCGGTGAGATGCCATCACGTCGGCGTTTCTCTGCGACGCTCAGCAACGTACGCACCGATACATACGCGTCAAGCGCGTCAACGCCCGAGGAGCGCGTGAAAGTCGCGGTTTCCCGCTTCGACGCCAGGGACGACCGACCCTGAAGCTCGCCCTCGCGCTCATGCTCACAGGGTGAGGCGAGGCGAAACTCCTCCTTTTAATTGATCACGCCGCCGCCGCAGACGTTGGGCTTGCCGCCGCCGCCGCAGGTTTGCGGCGAGGTGCAGTCGCCGCAGTTGAGCTGGTTGCCGCAGCCATCGCCGGCCGGACCGCAGCTGTAGCCGAGCTGGACGCACGTCTTCGGCGTGCACTGCGAGCCGCAGATGCCCGCCTTGCCGCCGCCGCCACACGTCTGGCCCGACGGGCAGGTGCCGCAGCTCAGCGAGCCACCGCAGCCGTCGCCTGCGGGGCCGCAGTTGAGCCCCTGCGCTGTGCACGTGGTGGGGGTGCAGCTGCCGTTGCCGCACACGCCCGACTTGCCGCCGCCGCCGCAGGTCTGTGGCGCGACGCAGGTGCCGCAGCTCAGCGGGCCGCCGCAGCCATCGCCGGCGGGGCCACAGTTGAGGCCCTGCGCTGTGCACGTGGTCGCGGTGCAGCTCGGTGCGCCGCAGACGCTCGGGGTGCCGCCGCCGCCGCAGCTCTGGCCCGACGGGCAGCTGCCGCAATCGAGCGAGCCGCCGCAGCCGTCACCCGCCGGACCGCACGAGATGGCTTGCGACGCGCAGGTGACCGGCGTGCACGTGGGCACGTCGGGCGTCACGCACGAGCCGAGGTCGAAGATCATGAACTCGAGCAGCTTCTCCTGCGGGGTCATCGGGTTGTTGTCGCACTCGTTCGGGAACGTGAGGCCGTACGCGCTGCCGTAGTTCACGCCGCCGTGGTTCTCGACGTGGAAGTCGTCGAACAGGACGCGGCCGCACTGCTTGTCGCTCGCCACGCCCACGGGCGTGTTGAACGTGTAGTGCATCGGGACGACGCCGTAGTTCGCGTCGTTGATGCTCATCCAGCGCTGGGCCGGCGCGACGATGCTGTCTGCGTCCCAGCGCAGCGTGTTGAGGGGGATCTGGCTCGGCGTCGTGGACGCGCCGACGACCTGTAGCCAGTCGGACAGCAGCTGGCCCTTCGGGAAGTCGGTGTCGATGTAGCCGGTCTGATCCGGCAGCGTGCCCTGGTTGATGTCCCATGCGGCCGTCGAGCTGAACGGCGCGTCGTTGTAGAGCCACCCGTAGCTGAAGTGCGTGGCGAAGACGCGGCCTCCGGCGTTGGCGTAGTCGATGACGTTGCTCTGCTCGGTGGAGGTGCGATCGTGCTCGGCGCCGCCGCACGGGAACAGCACCATGTCGTACCTCGCGAGCTTGGTCGCGGAGCCGACGAGCGTGCTCTCGGCTGGCGTGCTCGAGCCGGCGTTCGCGCCGCCGAGGTGGTACGTCACGCCCTGGTACTTGATGGTGCCGTCTCCGACGTAGAGCTGGATGCGGCCCGTGCCACTCGGCTTCGTGAACTCGGAGTCGTCGACGCCGATCTTGCGCATCACGCACTCGAGCGCGTCCACGGAGCCGGTCGCGAAGGCCATGAGCGGGATGTCGCCTTCGCTCTGGTTCCTCGGCAGCCGCGTGAGCGTGGCGGGCAGCGCGGTGTTCGTGCACGAGGCGACGGTGGGGATCACGGTCTGCCGGCGCCAGCGCCCCGTCTGGACGACGAGCGGGATGTTCGAGCCGACCGGCACGTTCTTGAGCGTGAAGTGACCGGCGTAGTCACTGGCCGCGCTCACGAGCGGTGCGCCGCTCACGCCGCTCGCGCACTGGTCGCACTGCACCCCGGGCGCGAACGCGGCGACGGCACCGTTGGGGATGTAGACGAGCACGTTGGGCAGCGGGTCGACCCCGTTCGGAGCGAGCACGGTGCCGGTCACAGTCGTGGTGACGGACGTGTCGCTGCACGTGACCTGCTGCTGGCACAGGTTGGTGCAGCTCGTCGGGATGCCGCACTGCCCGGGCGACTGACCACCGCACGTCTTCGGCTGCGAGCAGTCGCCACATTGAAGGATGCCGCCGCAGCCGTCGCCGATGGGGCCGCACGTCGCGGTGCCGATCGACGCGCACGTGAGCGGGGTGCACGCGGCCGCACCGCACTTGCTCGGGCCGCCGCCACCGCAGACCTGCGGCGAGCTGCAGGTGCCGCACTCGAGCTGGTTGCCGCAGCCGTCGCCCGCCGGGCCGCAGGTGTAGCCGAGCTGCGCGCACGTCGTCGGCATGCAGGACGCGATGTAGCCGCACTTGCTCGGCTCCCCACCGCCGCCGCACGTGTCGTTGCCGGTGCACGTGCCGCAGTCGAGCTGGTTGCCGCAGCCATCACCGGCCGGGCCGCAGGTGAAGCCGAGCTGCGCGCACGTCGTCGGGATGCACGCGGTGCCGCACACGCTCGGCGTGCCGCCGCCGCCACACGACTCGTTGCTGGAACACGCGCCGCACTGCAGGATCCCGCCGCAGCCGTCGCTCACCGGACCGCAGTTCGCGCCGACGGAGTCGCATGTCACGGCCGTGGAGCACGGGCCCTGGTCGACGGTCGGGAAGGAGAAGTCCGCACCCGCGAGATCGGCGTCGCCGGCATCGACGGTGTCCATCATGCCGCCATCACCCGTGATGACGCTGCCGTCCTGGCCGTCGCCCGGTCCCTTCTTGTGATGGCACGCCGCAGCGCAGACCGTGAGGAGGGACAGGGCGAGCGCGCGGAGTGTCGTGGTCATGCTGCCTTCACCTTTACAGTCCCCTTCGCACTCGACAAGCACAACCGGTGTGACGTTCTGGCTGCCTGGCGAAGGCGCGCCTGCAGCACCGCGCCTGTGTCGTCCGAGCGCACCTCGTCGTGCGTGGGTGCGCCGACCAGCCAGGCCCTTGCACAGCCATCGATAGCTTTACAGCCCGCTCGGAGAGCGTAACCTCGATGAACCCGTGCCTAGAACTGCAGCCGAGATCGCCGCCCACTGGTGTGACCTCTTCATCGTGGTCGACAATGGCCTCGTCACGGCCGCGGAGTACGCCCGCGTCGAGACGGTGCTGGACGCGCAGCGCAAGCGCTACCCCGGAGGGCTCGGCTGCCTCGTCATCATCCCGCAGGGCTCGGCACCGCCACCCGACGACGTGCGCGAGTACCTGCGCCAGATGCTGGCGCGCATCGGCATCAAGGCGCTGGCGTACGTGGTCGAGGGCTCGGGCTTCAAGGTGGCGACGGTCCGCGCGGTGCTCGTCGGGCTCGGCATCTTCCAGAAGAAGCCCTACGTGACGCACGTGACGACCACGATCGAAGATGCGGTGAAGTGGCTCGACACGAAGATGCCGCCGAACGCGCAGCGCAAGAACCCGCTCGTCGAGGTCGAGCGGGTCGTGAGTCAGGTCTTCAGGCGCTGAGCCGCCGCGCGCCGCTCGCGTTGCGGCGGATCTCGGCGAGCAGGTTGGTGTAGCCGAGCGTCGACTGCCGCAGGTTGGCGACGATGACCTCGTGGTGTGCCTGTGCGCGGTCGAGCGTCGCGAGCGCCTTCTCGAGGTGGTCCTCGTCGTCGGCTGCGTGCAGGCGCACGAAGCTCATGCCGTCGTGGTTCTTGCGGACCTCGTCGAGGACCCACGGGCCGTGCTCCGCGGACATCGCCTCGAGCGCGAGGATGTAGCCGAACAGCGCGATCGGCGCCTGGTGCTCGACCTTGTAGTACTGGGGCTCGTAGAACATGCGCGTCGACGCCAGCTCGGGGAACTTGTCGATGGTGCCGCCGAGCGACGCGAGATCGCGGATGCACAGCATCTCGTGCTTCTTCTCCTCGGCCATGTGCGCGATGAAGCGCACGTGCAGCGCGTTGCCTTCCTCGTCCTGAGGAAATCGCGACGCCGATGCCGCGAGGAGGCGCGTCGAGTGACGCACGTAGTAGTAGGTCTGCGCGAGCCAGTCGGCGTAGGCCTCACGCGACGCCCACGGGAACTCGCGCAGCGCAGCGCCGAGCTCGGCGACGCATGAGGTGAGGGCATCCTTGATCATGACGAAGCTCCTTGGGTGACGATGCTGGAAGCGAAGTGGATGGGCGGGAGGTCGAGCGACACCGCGGCGCTCCGCTCGAAGATGACGAGGTCGACCTCGACGTTGTGGTGGTTGGCGCCCTGCAAGATCGGCCGCGCGCCGAGGCGATAGCTGAGGTCGTTCATGCGACGATCGTTGCGCATCGTGCCGACCATCAGCTGGGCGTCGGACTCGTGGAAGCGGCGCACGGCGAGGCTGAGCAGCATCTCGGAGACCCGCGAGCCGTCGATGGTGCCGCGGAACTCGGGCGCGACGACGAGGTTCGAGCCGATGCACACGCGCGTCATGCCACCGAGTACGCGGCGCAGCATCGGGCGCGGCCAGGGCGAGAAGTAGGAGTCCTCGAGGTTGAACGGTACCGACGGATCGACCCAGCGAAACGCGCTCACGCCCGCGCAATCGTCGCCGTGAAAGAGCGCGCCGATCTGGTGCTGGCGCGAGAAGTCGTCGGCGTGCGTCAGCGCGTTGCCGTCGAGCTGCTCGAGCATCGCGCTCCAGCTCTCGTGCCAGCAGTCGTAGGCGCTGTTCAGCCGGTGCAGCGTGGACCGCGATGGATTGCGCGGGTCCAGCAGCTCGTAGGACCAGGGGAGGGTGTGCGACACGGTGCTCCTGACGACCGACGTGCAGGGGCACGAAGGCGGAAGTGACGAGAGGTGGGGAAAGTCGGTAGACGTGAAAGGGTGTCGACCGAGGCGCCCGTCGCTTGAGGGGTGCAACGTAGAAAGACGGTAATACCTGAATGGGCGGGTGCCGCGGCTCAGTGCCCGGCGTCGACGACCACGCCGGCCTGCGGCTTGCCGAGCAGGAACACGAGCGGCAGGGTGGCGAGGACGAGCATGCTCGTGACCCAGAAGCAGTCGCCGAACGAGATGACGGCGGCCTGGATGTTCACGGCGATGTCGAGGAGCTTCTCACCGTGCAAGGTGGCCTCGGCAGCGGGGTAGCCGAGCGCGAGGAAGCGGCCGGCGTACATCCGCACGCGCTCCATCGTGTGCGGATCGACCGTGACCAGCTTCTCGACGATGACCGAGCGATGGAACGCCTCGCGACGTTCGAGCAGCGTGGAGAGGAACGCGACGCCGATCGAGCCGCCGAGCTGACGCGTGAGGTTGTAGATGCCGCTCGCCTTGCTGATGTCGCCCTTGGCGATCGGGCCCAGCGTCGCCATCGAGAGCGGCAGGAACATGAGTACGGTGCCGAACGAGCGGACGATGAGCGGCCAGAACATGTCGTCGGCGCTGGTCTGTGGCGAGAGGCGACCGAGCCACAGCATGCCGGCCACGAGCGTCAGCCCACCGAGCACGAGGAGGTGCCGGGGATCGAACTTCTTCAGCAGGAGAGACACCACCGGCATCGCGACGGCGGAGGCGAGCGCACCGGGCAGGAGCAGGAGGCCCGTCTGCTGGGCCGTGAAGCCGAGCATGCTCTGCGCGAAGATGGGCACCGCGAAGATGGCGCCGTAGAGCGAGATCCCGACGACGATCGACAGGATCGAGCCGGACCACAGCGAGCGATAGCGCAGCACGCGGAGATCGACGACGGGGTTGGTCGTATGGAGCTGACGCCACACGAAGCCGACGATGCCGCCGACCGCGAGCATCGCCATCATGATGATGAACGGCGACTCGAACCACTGCTCGCTCTGACCTTCCTCGAGCAGCGTCTGCAGGCAGCCGAGGCCGGTCGCGAGCAGGCCGAGCGAGGTCCAGTCGACGGGGCTCGTGTCGTGCTGATCGGGATCCTCGGGCAGCGTCGCGATGCACATGAAGATCGCGGCGATGCCGATGGGGACGTTGATGTAGAAGATCCAGCGCCAGTTCACGTTGGTGGTGAGGTAGCCGCCGAGTGTCGGGCCGATGGTCGGGCCCGCGATGACGATCGCGCCGAAGAAGCCCTGCGCCATCGCCTGCTCCTCCTTCGGGAACGTCTCGAAGAGGATGGCCTGCGCCTTCGCGAGGAGGCCGCCGCCCATGAGGCCTTGCAGCACGCGCGCGAGGATCAGCGTCGGCAGGTTCGGCGCGATGCCGCAGAGCATCGACGCCACCGTGAAGCCAGCGAGCGAGAACACGAAGTAGCGCTTCTTGCCGAAGCGCATGCCGAGCCACGCCGTGAGCGGCAGGATGATGACGTTGGCGACGGCGTAGCTCGAGATGACCCAGCTGACCTGAGTGAGCGTCGCGCCGAACGCGTTCTGCATGTCCGTGAGCGCGACGTTCACGATGCTCGTGTCGACGACCTCGAGCAGCGCGCCGAGCGAGACGGCGACCGCGATGGCCCACTTGCTGGCGCTCTTGCGTGCCTGCGGTGTAGCTGGCGTGGCGGTGGCCATGACGAACCTACTTGCTGGTCGGCTGGACCCGGGTGTCGACGGTGACGACGGCGTTGAGGCCCGTGCGCAGCGGCAGCCCGTCCGGGATGTGATCAATCTTCACGCGCACCGGCAGGCGCTGCACGACCTTCGTGAAGTTGCCGCTCGCGTTGTCGGGCGGGAGCAGCGTGAAGCGCGAGCCGGTGCCACCGGAGAGGCTCTCGATGTGGCCCTCGAGCTTCTTTCCGGAGAACGCGTCGATCTCGATCTTCACGGGCTGCCCGACGCGCATGTCGCCGATCTGCGTCTCCTTGAAGTTGGCGGTGATCCACATCTGGTCGGGGACGAGCGCGACGATCGACTGACCGGCCGCGACGCCTTGTCCGACGTTGACGCTCTTCTTCGAGACGACGCCCGCCATCGGCGCGAGGATCTTCGTGTACGAGAGGTCGAGCGCGGCGAGGTCGCGCAGCGCGATGGACACCTTGACCTGTGCCCTGGCCGCGTCGGCCTGCGCGCGCGCCTGCTTCACGGAGCTCGACACGTCCGAGTTCTGGGCCGCCCGCGCCGAGGCCTCGTCGACCCGGCTGTGCGCTGCGATCACCGAGGACTTCAGCGTCTCGATGCGCGCCTTCGCGAGCGCGACGTTGGAGTCGGCGAGGCGGAGCTGCGTCTCGGTCTGATCGAGCTGCGCCTTCGAGACCGCATTCGACTGCGCGAGCGTCCGCGCACGCTCGGCGTCCTGCTTCGCCTGCGTGAGCTGTGCGTCCGCCGACGCGAGCTGCGCCTGGCCCTCGTTGAGCTGTTCGGCCGAGGTCTTCTCGCCGACCACGGAGCCGGCGAGGTTTGCGCGCGACGCAGACTTGTTGCCCACCGCCGAACGCTCGGCGAGCGACGCGTTGGCGTCCGCAGCGTCCGCGTTCGCGATGGCCTGCAGCAGCGCGGCCTCGGCCTGCGCGAGCTTCGCCTTCGCCACCGCGTCGTCGATCGTGGCCAGCTCCTGGCCCGCCGTGACGCGCTGGTTCTCGACGAACTCGACCTTGTTGATGATGCCGCCGAGGCGCGCCGGCACCGACACGACGTCGGAGTCTACCTGCGCATCATCGGTGGACTCGCGTCCGTGCTCGAAGACCCAGACCAGGCTGCCGGCGACGGCGGCGGCCGCGACCACGAGCGCGAGGATGCGGTTGCGCCGCCCCTTCGGGGGCTCGGTCACCTCGATGCTCGCGGAGGGCACCTCGACCGGCACGGCGACGAGGGGCTTGGGGGTCTCGATGACTTCGGTGCGCGCGGGAGCGGCCATGAATCTCGTCCTCTCAAAAGCAACTGCTAGTTGCATTTAAGCACCGGCGCGCTGGATTGCAACTAGAAGTTGCGTTAAGTTTGGTGACGCACTCCCGAGAAAGCATCCCCATGACGAAGCGAGTCGCAGCCGTGCGCGCCACACCGCTCGCGCCCCACGCCGTCGGTGGCATCCGCACCGGCGGACGCTCGGCGCGCGTCGTCGACGACGTGCTCACCGCAACGGCAGAGCAGCTCGGCCGTGTGGGCTACGGCGCGCTGCGTGTCGAGGAGGTGGCAACACAATCGGGCGTGAACAAGACGACCATCTACCGACGCTGGCCCACGAAGAGCCTGCTCGTTGCTGCGGCGCTGCGGCAACACCAGGTGATCAAGGCGGCGCCGGACACGGGCGACCTCGTGCGCGACCTCGTCACGATGTTCGAGGAGTCGGTGTGCGCGTTCAACTCCGACGTGATGCGTGGAGTGATGCGCATGATCCAGACCGAGCGAGGAGATCCCGACGTCGACGCCATCGTGAAGGAGCTGAAGGACCGCAGCGCGGCGATCCGTCGTCCGCGGCTCGACGTCGCGGTCAAGCGGGGCGAGCTCCCGAAGAAGGCCGACGCGCTGTTCGTCCTGCAGTTGATCTCGTCGGCGATCTACTCGCGCGTCGTGAACTTCTCGGAACCTGTCACGCCCGAGTACATCGCAGAGTGCGTGCGCATCATCGTCGCCGGCGCGCGCGTTCGCTACGCGTAGTCCGCGCGAGCTACCTCACGGAGACGGCAGCCCGGAGATCGCGACGGATACCGAGCCCGACGACTGGCTGCTCGTGGTGTCCGGCGCGTCCCCCGCGATGATGAGGTAGACCCTGCCCTGCGGCACTTTAGCGAACGACAAG
>JBDTCO010000276.1:0-16314 GCA_039923495.1 Polyangia bacterium | reverse complement strand
GTGGCAACACGGTGGACGATGCCATCTCGATCGGCCTTGCGCTCGCGCGCGACGGGGCGGACTTCCTGTCGCTGTCGCGCGGCGGGAAGTTCGAGGACGCCGCGCAGCCGAAGGTCGGCGAGGCCGCGTATCCGTACACGGGGCAGAGCGGCTACGAGTGCATGCCGACGTACGTCTCCGATGCCCTCGGTCCGCTCGGACGCAACCTCGCAGCGACGGCACGGATCAAGCGCGCGCTGGTGGACGCGGGGCTGTCGACGCCGGTCGTCGCGGCCGGCGGGCTGTCCACGTTCGAGCTGTGCGAGTCGATCCTCCTCCGCGGCGACGCGGACTTCATCGGCTCCGCGCGCCAGAGCCTCGCCGATCCCGACTGGTTCGAGAAGCTGCGCGCGGGTCGGGGTGACGAGATCCGGCGCTGCAACTACACGAACTACTGCGAGGCGCTCGACCAGCGGCACAAGGCCGTGACGTGCAAGCTGTGGGACCGGCTCGAGGTCGAGGAAGCCGGCGCGCCGCTCGATCCCACGGGACACCGCCGCCTCGTGCCGCCTCTGTGGCATCGTTAGGACCCATGAACCCGATGACCCCGAGCATGGACGACGCCCTCCGTGCTGCCATCGACTTCCCCGAGCGCTTCAACCTCGCCGAGTACTTCCTCGATCGACGGATCGCCGAAGGCTTCGGCGAGCGCGTCGCGATCATCGACGATGACGGCCAGGTCACGTACTCGGAGCTGCAGCGGCTCGCCAACCGCGTGGCCAGTGCGCTCGTCGCTGCGAACGTGCGACAGGAGGAGCGTGTGCTCATCGGGCTGTACGACAGCATCGAGTTCGCCGCGACGTTCTTCGGCGTGCTCAAGGCCGGCGCCGTCGTGGCGATGGTCAACCCCGAGCTGCCCGGCCCCGACTACGCGCAGTACCTCGAGTACACGCGGGCACGGGTCTTCGTGTGTGACGCCGACGTCGCGCGCAAGGCCGGACGCGAGCTCGACGAGGCCCGCCACCTCGAGCGCGCCATCATCGTGGGAGACGTCGGCACCTCGAAGAAGGCCGTGTCGTGGG
The DNA here is from genome assembly GCA_039923495.1 of Polyangia bacterium. GTDB lineage: Bacteria > Myxococcota_A > Polyangia > Palsa-1104 > Palsa-1104 > JBDTCO01. The sequence continues at coordinate 15,253 of JBDTCO010000276.1, read as the reverse complement.
ACACGGTGAAGACGGCCTCTTCCGAGTTCTCCAACCGCGACACGCACAGGGACGACTTCGCGATCTGGCTGTTCACGTCGGGGTCGACGGGCAAGCCGAAGGCCGCGGTGCACCTGCAGCACGACTTCGCGTTCAACACGGAGTGTTACGCCAAGCGCGTGCTCGGCATCACCGAGCGCGACGTCACGCTCGGCGCGCCCAAGCTCTTCTTCGGGTACGCGACGGGCTCGAACCTCATGTTCCCGTGCGCCGTCGGTGGCAAGGTCGTGCTGTTCCGCGGTCGCGCGACGCCGGAGCGCATCGAGGCGCTATCGAAGCAGCACGGCGTCACGATCCTCACGAGCGTGCCGACGATGATCAACAAGATGTGCGCGCACGAAGGCGACGACGCGGCGATGAAGACGGTGCGCGCCACGATCTCCGCGGGTGAGGCGCTGCCCGAGGAGCTCTACCACCGCTACACGACGAAATACGGAGGCGAGATCCTCGATGGCATCGGCTCCGCAGAGCTCTTCCATATCTACGTCACGAACTTCCCAGGCGACGTGCGACCGGGCTCGCTCGGCAGGGTCGTGCCCGGCTACGAGGCGAAGATCATCCGCCCCGATGGAAAGGAGGCTGCGCCCGGCGAGATCGGCAACCTGTGGGTCAAGGGTGACTCCGCGGCGCTCTGTTACTTCCAGGCGCACGAGAAGTCGAAGCAGACCTTCCACGACGACTGGGTCGTCTCCGGTGATCTCTTCCGCAGCGACGAGGACGGCTACCTCTACTACGCCGGCCGCGCCGACGATCTGCTGAAGGTCGGCGGCATCTTCGTCTCGCCCGTCGAGGTGGAGAGCACGCTCATGCGTCACCCACGCGTGCTCGAGGTCGCGGTCATGGGCTACGAGGACGAGGAGCGGCTCATCAAGACGATGGCGTACGTCGTCGCGAAGGATCTCGAAGCGGGCGAGGAGGCTGCGCTCACCGAATCGATCCTCGCGCACTGCAAGCACGAGCTCGTCGCCTACAAGGCGCCGCGCAAGGTGGAGTACGTCGCCGCGTTGCCGCGCTCCGATCGCGGCAAGATCCTGCGCAGGGAGCTCGGCAAGTGATCACCTACCTGCCGGAGCTCACCTACCCCGAGGTCGAGCAACTCCTCGAGAGGAACCCCGTGCTGCTCGTGCCCATCGGGGCGATCGAGGCGCACGGGCCGCACCTGCCGCTCGAGACCGACACGCTGCTCTCGATGGAGCTCGCGCAGCGCGCCGCCGAGGCGCTCGGCAACGCGGCGATCGCGGCGCCGATACCGTTCACCGCGGCGGGCTATGCGTCGAGCTTCGCGGGCACGCTGTCGATCCCGCCCGCCACGGCGCAGGCGCTCCTCCGCGACGTGGGCATCGGGCTCGTGCGCATGGGCTTCTCGAAGCTCTGCTTCGTGAACAGCCACCTCGATCCCGCGCACGTCGACGTGCTGCGCGCGGCGCGCAACGAGATCGAGGTCGCGACGTATCTCAAGGTCGCGTTCCCCGATCAGCTGGAGCCACGCTGGGCTCGCACGCTCTCCGACGAGTACAAGCGCGCCGCGTGCCACGCCGGCAGCTACGAGACCTCGCTCCTGCTCGCGTCGCCGGGCGCGCGTCACCTCGTGCGCGATGCCGAGCGCGCGGCGCTGCCGGCGCTCGACATCAACCTCGCGAAGGCGATGAAGGCCGGCGCCACGCGCTTCGAGGAAGCGGGCGCGACGCGCGCGTACTTCGGCAACCCCGCGGGCGCCACCATCGACGAAGGCGAGTGGCTGTACACGCGGCTCGTCGAGATGGTCGTCACCGTCGTGCGCGAGACGTGGCCGTAGCACCGAAGCTCTCGCTCGGTACGTTTCCGACGCCCATCGAACGGCTGCGTGGGCTCGTCTCCGATCGCATCGAGCTGTGGGTCAAGCGCGAGGACCTCTCCGGCGCTGCGTATGGCGGCAACAAGGTGCGCAAGCTCGAGTACCTGCTCTGCGACGCGCTCGCGCTCGGCAGGAAGCGAGTCGTCACGATCGGTGGCTGGGGATCGAACCACGCGCTCGCCACGGCGATCTACGCCCGGCAGCTCGGGCTCGCGTGCGAGCTGCTGCTGTTCCCGCAGCCTCGCGACGCGACGGTGGAGACCCGGCTCGCGCGCATGCGTGAGACAGGTGCGGACGTTCGTGAGCTCGCGTCGTACGTTGCGCTCGTCGTGCCGCTTCTCGCCGCGCGGCTCGATGCCGACACGTACTACGTCGCAGCCGGTGGCTCGTCGGTGCTGGGGTCGCTCGGCTGGGTCGATGCGGCGCACGAGATCGCATCGCAGCTCGAGCCCGACCTCGTGTACCTCGCGCTCGGGAGCTGCGGCACCGTCGCGGGACTCCTCGCCGGCTACCGCGAGGTCGCGCATGCCCCGACGATCGTGGGGGTGCGTGTCGTCGACAGGCCGTTCTCGGGGTACGGACCCGCGCGTCGACTCGAAGACGCCATCGTCTCGTGGCGCGATACAGCCCACCTTCCGCCGACCGAGTTGCTCGTCGTTCACGATCAGATCGGGCGTGGCTACGGATATGCGACCGAGGCGTCCATCGCTGCCGTCGAGGCCGGGCGCCGCTGCGGTCTCGCGCTCGAGACCACGTACACCGGCAAGGCGCTCGCCGCGCTGATGGCCGACGCGGCGTCGGGTGCGCTCGACGGGAAGTGCGTGCTGTTCGTCGATACGTACGGCGGCAGGGAACAACATGGACGCCGATGACGGCGGAACGCACGGGTGTGTCGTGATCAGTTGGTAGGTCGGATCGCGCCCGGCGCCGTCAGGTCGACCGGCTCTTGCACGATGACGTTGCCCTTCTGATCGAGCCCGAGATACCCGGCCGGTGTGGTGAGCTCGTGACCGAAGACGGCGAGCCACTTCTCCTTCACGACGCGGTCGAGCAGGACGCGCTTGGTCTCGAGCGTGGCGACGACGTCGAGGTCGTAGCCCATGATGAAGGGCAGCTTCAGATGAACGGCGGTGGGGATCACGTCGCCGAAGAAGACGACATGGTGTCCGCTGCCGTCGGAAACGACCACGGACTGATGGCCCGCGGTGTGGCCGGGCGTGGGGATGACGCGGATGCCGGGGGCGACCTCTTGCTCGCCCTCGGCCAGCTGCAGCAGGCCAGCGTCCTCCAGCGGCAGGAAGTTCTCGGCGAGGTAGCTCGCGCGGTTGCGCTCGTGCGCGTGCTTCGCGTCGTGGAGCTCGCGAGCCTGGATGTGGTGCCGCGCGCGCGAAAACACGGGCGTCACGATCGAACCTTCGCGACGCGTCGTGCCGCCCGAGTGATCGAAGTGCAGGTGGGTCATGACGACGTGGTTGATGGACTCGGGCGGAACTCCCATCGACACGAGGTTCTTCTCGGTGGAGTGGTCGTGGTCGATGCCGAAGATGTCCATCTCCTTCGGCGAGAACTTGCCGCCGTTGCCGGTCTCCACGAGCGTGCGCTCGCCCGTCGACACGCGCTCGATGAGCAGGCAGTTGGTCGCGTACGAGCAGCGGTTGTGCTCGTCGCAAGACGTGAGCCTCGACCAGATCGACTTCGGGACGACGCCGTGCATCGCGCCACCATCGAGGCGAAAATTGCCACCGTTCACGAGGGTGAGGTCGAAGTCTCCGAAGCGCATCGGCGAAGTCTAGCGCATCGCCTTGACACGCAAAGGGCGGACGTACGTAAGCTAGGTCCCCGATGGGAAAACCCAACTACCGAGTCGTCGTCTCCTTCGATCCGCGGCGTGCAAGCTGGAGCGCGCGCGCGCCCGAGCTCGAGCACCTCACCGGCGACGGCGCGAGTCGCAAGGACGCCATCGCGAAGCTCGAGGAAGAGATCGACGCGCAGCTCGCGAACATGCTGTCGCTCGGATCGGAGCCACCGAAGGCCGCGGACGAGATCGACCACTCGGGTGAGGTGAGCGCGAAGATCTCGAAGAGCCTGCACCGCGAGCTCTACTACATGGCTCAGTCCGAGGGCGTCGAGCTGGACCAGCTCGTCGGCGAGCTGCTGTCCTTCGCGCTGGCGCAGCGCCAGGGCACGCGCGCACCTTCGCGCAAGCAGCAGCCGGGCGGCGTCCTCTCCGATGATATCGGCAATCGCGTCGAGGCGCCACGTCACTCCACCGCCGATGGCAACCGCGCCGATGGTAACCGTGGCGGCAACGTGCGTCGCGGCGGCAATCCACAGCTCCTCGACGATCGCGCGAACTTCATCGAGTACGTTCGCAATCTCGATCAGAACCCGCCGTCCATTCCGCAGAACCGCGGCGGTGGCGGTGGTTTTCAGCGCCCGAACAACAACAACAGCAACAACGGTGGCGGTGGTGGCGAAGCAAATCGCCGTCGACGAGGTCGCGGTGGATCCAACCAGGGCAACGGTGCCCCGAACCCGCAGGCTCAGGGCGGCCGGGGCGCACGTCCCGACAACCGCGGTGACAACCGCAATGGCGGGCCGCGCGCCCAGCAGGTCGCGCAGGCCAGCCCGGCGCCTTCGGCGGCACCTGCACCTGCACCTGCGGCTACCGAGTCGCACGAGTAGACTCGCGCGGGATCGAAGGAGCGCGTGATACGCTGCACCCGGGCATGACCTCCGCTCAACCTGCCTTTCGACCAGGCCCCTTCGGGCGCTGGCAGCTCCTCGAGCGCATCGCGGTCGGAGGCATGGCCGAGATCTTCAAGGCCAAGCAGTCCGGTGCGCACGGCTTCGAGAAGACGGTCGTCATCAAGCGGATCTTGCCGAACCTCGCGTCGGATCCGGAGTTCCTCGCGATGTTCGTCGACGAGGCGAAGCTGCAGTGCGCGCTCGAGCACCCGAAGATCGTGCAGGTCTTCGAGTTCGGCGAGGTCGACGGCCAGTACTTCATCGCGATGGAGTACGTCGACGGCATGGACTCGCTCGGCCTGCTGCGTGCGTGCGCGCACCGACGGCAGCGCCTGCCTGTCCGGCTCGCGGTGCACATCGCCGCCGAGACGCTCGATGCGCTCGCGTACGCCCACGACAAGCGCGGTGCAGACGGTCGTCCGCTCGGGCTCGTGCACCGTGACATCTCGCCATCGAACATCCTCCTCGCCAGGCGCGGCGACGTGAAGCTCGGCGACTTCGGGATCGCGCACGCCGCCGAGCGCGAGCGGCAGTCGAAGACGCAGGCCGGCACGCTCAAGGGCAAGTACGGCTACATGGCACCCGAGCAGGTGATCGGCGGCGCGCTCGACGCGCGCGCGGACATCTTCGCCGTCGGCATCGTGCTCGCCGAGATGCTGATGGGACGCCGCCTCTTCACGGCGCCGAACGATCTCGACGTCCTGCTCATGGTCCGCGACGCGCGTCTCGAGCGCCTCGATCGGTACGGCGCCGACATCCCGCCGCCGCTGCGCGCGATCCTCGACAAGCTGCTGTCGAAGGATCTCGAGGGGCGGTACCAGCGTGCCGAGCAGGCGCGCGAGGCCCTGTACGACTTCCTTTTCGACTCGCGGCAGCGCGTGACCAACGCCGATCTCGCCGCGTACTTCGAGTCGCTCGAGGTCGATCAGCCACGCTCGCCGTCGAGCACCACCGACAGCAACCTCATGGGGGAGGACACGCGTGCGAAGGCAGAGGCCGCCGCGCGCATGCAGAACGCCGTCGCGAAGGCGTCCGAAGAGCCGTCCGTGAAGGCGCGCGCGCTGCAGATCGCGCGCGAGGACGCCGACCGCAAGGCGGGCATCGAGCCCAGCATCGACTCGGGTCCGCTCATCGTCATCGAGCAGCCTGCACCCGCAGCCCCGACGCCCGCTGCCGTGAGTCCGGTGAAGGCGCACCCGATGGTGAGCGCACCGTCCACCACCCAGCCGCCTCCGCGTCGCGAGGAGTCCGCGCTGCCGGCCGACTTCAGCGGGGGCTTCCAGGTGACCTCGCCGGTGCGGCTGTTCTCGCGCCTCGCCGCGGCGCGCGAGACGGGACAGCTCGTCGTGCAGCGCGCGGGCATCATCAAGGAGATCTTCCTCGTCGACGGTGCACCCGAGTTCATCGCGTCCAACAGCCCGAGCGAGCGCTTCGGCGAGTACCTCGTGCAGCAGGGCGTGATCTCTCCCGGCGAGCTGTCGATGGCGCTCGCGATCCTCCCGCGCTTTCGCGGCAAGCTCGGTGACACGCTCGTCGGGCTCAACCTTTTGCGTCCGCTCGAGGTGTTCCGCTATCTCACCCGTCAGGTACGCGAGAAGATGCTCGAGGTCTTCTCGTGGGAAGATGGAACCTTCCGCTACGTTCGGGGAAACCTGAACTCGCGCGAGTCGTTCCCTCTCGGCCTCGACGCGTTCGAGATCATCGGTGCCGGAGTCGCAGGTCTTCCGCTGACGCGCGTGCGTGGCGCGCTCGATCTCGTCGCCGATCGTCGGCCCGTGAAGCGCGACACCGCGCGGCCCACGCCCGAGCACTTCCGTGTCGGTGCCGGTCCGCGCGAGCTGATGTCGCGCATGGACGGCAAGCGCACCGTCGGTGAGTGGATGAAGCGCTACGACCAGCCGGACCAGCTCGTCACGCTGTGTCGCACGCTCTATCTGCTCATCGAAGCAGAGCTCGTCACCACGTCGTAGGCACCTTGTCACCGAGGAGCGCCTCGAACAGGTCGTGCCGCAGCGAGGGCAGCGGCGCGGTGTATCCCGCCATCTGGCCATCGATCGGGTGCGGCAGGGACAGCGATCGGGCGTGGAGCTGCGCGTCGTCCCTGTCTTCGTCCGGCGCGCCGTAGCGGCCGTCGTACACGAGCGGATACCCGATGTACGCGAGGTGCGCGCGGATCTGGTGCATCCGCCCGGTCGAGGTCGTCGCCTCGACGAGCGTGTAGCGAGCCGAGCTCACGAGCACACGCACGTGGGTCGTCGCCTCGAGGGCCTTGGGATCCTCGTGATCGATCTTCGCGAGGCCCGCGCGCGTCACGAGCGGCGCGTCGATGGTGCGCTCGCCCGGCAGGCGTCCATGCACGAGCGCCCAGTACAGCTTGTCGACCTCGCGCTTCGAGAAGCTCTCGCGCAGCGCCGTGTACGCAGCGGCCGTGCGCGCGGCGACGAGGACACCCGACGTCTGCCGATCGAGCCGATGCACGAAGCCACCATCGCGTGGATCCGCCGACGCAGCGGCACACTCGGGGTACAGCGCAGCGAGCCGGTTGGCGACGGTGCCGAGCTCACCGGCCTTGAGCGGGTGGGTCGCCATCCCGAAGGGCTTGTTCACGACGATGATCGCCTCGTCACGATGCAGCACCTCGAGCGGGCCTGTCTCGGGCACTGGCACGTAGGTCTCGGCGACGACGCGCGCGCCTTCCTGCTGCGGTGACGCGAGCACCTGCACGTGCGTGCCGCGCTGCAGGAGCGTGCTCTTCTTGAGCGCGCCCAGCGTCGGGTGGACGCGGATCTTGCCGGCGTCGAGGAGGCGGCGCACCTCGTTCACGCTGACGCTGATGCGCCTCGCGACGACCTGATCGATGCGCTGCCCGACCTCGTGGTCCTCGACGGTGAAGTCGATCACGGCTGCGGCAGGCGAGGCAGCGACGGCTCGTCACCCGCCTCCTTGCTCGTCTCGCGCAGCGCGGGCTCCGGCGTCTCTTCACCGTCGTCCGCATCGTCCGGGCTCGCGATCGGCGCATCGGTGCCACCCGGCACGAGCTTGCACATCGCCTTCGTCTTCTCCGACGCGCTCATCGTCCGGTACACGACGAGCTTCTGTCCGACGACGATCGGCGCGTGCTTCTCGCCGAAGCGGTTGATGCGCTCCATGTCCGCGACGGTGAGCCCGAACTTCTTGCCGATGCGCTTCAGGTCGTCGCCGCTCTTCACGGTGTACGAGAGGCGGACGCGACCACGCTTGGTCTCCTCGAGCTCGAAGAACTCGTCGGAGCCGACTGTCACCACGCGCACGCGGCTCGGATCGACGAGCGCGGCCTTGCTCGAGTCGAAGGCATTGTCGACCCACAGCTGCAGCACCATCGCCCCGGCGAGCTTCGCGTCGGGATCGAGGTCGTTCCAGCGCTGCACGTCGCTCGGCTTGATGTCGAAGAAGTGCGCGAGGTCGGCGAGGGAGTCGGTGGGCAGCGCGCGATAGAAGACGCGCTTTTTTCCTGCGACGACCGCGTCCTTGTCGGGGACCGCGACGATGACGGTGTCGCACACGGTGGGCGCCTTCGGCTCCTTGTTCGACGGCACGACGAGCGTGAGGCCCGGCCGCACCTCGGTCGTGTCCGTGAGACCGTTGAGCGCCTTCAGCTGCCGCGTGGTCATCGACAGCGATGCGGCGAGATCTTCGAGCCGCTCGCCGTAGCGCATCGTGTACGGCCGCACGGCCTCCTTCGACCGGTCGTAGCCGGCGAGGAACGCGTGCGCCGTGCCGCGGGGGACATGCACCTCGAAGCGCGGCTCGGGCGGCGTGCGGCCGCGACGGAGCTGCGGGTTCAGCGTGACGATCTGCGCCTCGGAGACGCCGGCCGCGGCCGCGATGGCGGCGGTGCTCATCGACGAGTCGACGAACACGCGGTCCCACATCAGCGCAGGATCGACCTGCAGGTCGTCGTAGCCGAACAACGCGCGGTTCTCGCCGACGATCGCGGTGGCCATGACCTTCGGCACGTAGAGCGTCGTCTCCCAGGGCATGCCGTTCTCGTGGCGGCAGAGCTCCCAGTAGTCGTTGGTGTTGTACTTGTGGATCGAGCGCAGCACCGCGCCGTAGCCCGCGTTGAACGCCGCGAGCGCGAGCGACCACGTGCCGAAGCGCGCCTTCAGATCGCCGAGATAGCGCATGACGGCGAGCGTTGCCTTCTCGGGATCCTTGCGCTCGTCGACCCAGTGATCGACGCGCAGGCCGTAGATGCGCGCGCCCTCGGGCATGAACTGCCACAGCCCGACGGCGCCGGCGTGCGAGCGATCGTGAGGGTCGTAGCTCGACTCGATCATCGACACGTAGAGCAGCGCCTTCGGCAGGTGCGCGTCTGCCATCGCCGTCTCCATGAGCGCGCGGTAGCGGCCCTGACGCCGCAGCCACGACGTCATGATGCTGCGGCCCTTCGGGTCCGACTTGTAGAACTCGAGGTAGCGGACGACTCGCGGGTCGAGGCGCACCTGCATGTCGGGCAGCTTCAGCGACGAGAGCCAGGGGATCGACGTGGGCACCGCCTCGGGATGCGGGACCGGCGAGCGCAGTGATGCGGCCAGCGCATCGGGACCGAGTCCGCCCTCGGCCGGGTGCACGTCGGCGCTCGCCCCTCCATGAACCACGGCCTGATCGTCGGCCGCCTCGTCGAGGAGATCCCCGACGGGAAGCGGGCGTGGAAAGCTCGACTCGTCGAACTCGCGCATCGAGCGCAGCTCGTCGGACTCGTGCACGCCCTCCACGGGCGCGCCGCGGATCGCCCGGCGCTGGACGAGGTCGTCTTCGGCCGGTGCGGCGACCGCGGAACCGAGGTGAAGCACGACCAGCCCCGCGGCCAAGGCGACAGTCCAGCCCGCGGTCCAGATCGTCGTCGTGCGTCTCACCTCGCCACGCTATCGCTCCCTGTGGGTGCCCTCAAGTTTTGAAGGCCGCGACACAGTCGTGTGGTAGCTTCTGTGGCATGGGCCTCGGAATGGGCGAGCTTCTCATCATCCTGGTGATCGTCATCGTGATCTTCGGGGCGGGGAAGCTTCCACAAATCGGCGACGCACTCGGTCGTAGCATCAAGAACTTCAAGCGGGCCTCGGCCGGCAAGGACGAGATCGAGGTCTCGCCCAAGTCGCCCGAGATCAGCTCGAAGTCCAACGCTGACGTCGTCGAGAAACACTAGTCCTCCGAAGTCCGTCGCGCTGCTCGCTGCAGCGAAAGGACGGCGAGCTGTGCTCGCGCTGAGGCGCGGACGGCGTCGGAGAGCTGTGCGTCCCGTTCGACCTGCCCGAGGTCGGGCGCAGTCAGCAATCCGACGAGCTGCGCGGCCATGTCGGTCGGCGTGTACGGGTTGAGGATGAGCGCCTTTCGCACGGCGTAGCGCACGCGAAACCGCTGCGAGCGAAACAGGATCCGCTGTGCCTCCGGCGTGGTGGGCCGGCGCGCCGCGACCCGGATCGCATCCGCCTCGGTGAGGTACGGATTGCCGAGCAGGATCGTGAGCACCGAGGGATCGGGATCGCGGAGCAAGCGATCGATGAGCGGTCGGTCCCGCGTGCGCGCCAGCGACTTGCGCTCGCCGAGCGTGATGTCCGGCCGACCCGGCACCGTGACGGGCTGCGGTGTGCCCGGCGGCGCATCCTGCGGCGAGAGCAGCAGACGGACGAGCACGATGTCGTCGCGCTCCCTCGCGATGGCGTGCAGCTCGCGGCGCTCGTCGTAGCTGAGGCGGCCGGCGTCGAGGAGCCCGCTCAGCGCCAGCAGCGCGACGTCGTAAGGCCGGCCGTTCGGCGCGCGGCGCACGATCTCGCCCGCGAGCGACGCGGCCTCCTCGGTCGGCACGCTCCTCAGGTGCTCGGCGAGCACGGCCTCGCGCATGCCCGGCTCGGGCAGCGCGGCGAGACGCCGCAGAAGGCGTTGAAGCTCGCTGTCACTCATGGGCTATCGACTCATGGTACCGTCGATCTCGGCGCGAGTGTTCCGACGAGAGGCAGGTCCTGTGTGACTTCTGAGGGAGGCGTGGCGGATACCCGAATCATCAAGCGGTATGCGAACCGGAAGCTGTACGACACGCAGCGGAGTCGCTACGTCACGCTCGACCAGATCGCGGCGATGATCCGCGCCGGCGAGGACGTGAAGATCGTCGACAACAACTCGAAGGACGATCTCACCGCGCTGACGCTCACGCAGATCCTCTTCGAGGAGGAGAAGAAGGGCGGCTTCCTGCCGCTGGCCGCGCTGCGGAACATCATCCAGTCGGGCGGGCAGTCGATCCAGGAGCTCGCCACGACGGCGGGTGAGAAGGTGCGCGCGGTCTTCCGTCGCGACGGTCGCGATGGCGAGGAGATCGTCGTCGACGCCGATCACCCGAGCGAGCCGGACATCACGCTCGAGGCGCCCGAGCCCGGCGCGGTGAAGCAGCTCATCGAGCGCTCCTCGCAGACGCTCGACGAGTGGGGCAAGAAGATTGACGAGCGCGTGAACAAGGTCGTCGGCGCCGTCACGCCGCACGGTGGTGCCGAGAAGGAGCTGCGCGCGCTCCGCGAGCGCGTCGCCGAGCTCGAGAAGCAGCTCGAGGACAGGAACAAGAAGTAGCGAGCGGTCGTCCTCAGTACACCAGGCCGGCTCCGAGGTTGATCTGGAGCTGGCCGCGGCTGCGATCGACGACGTGGCTGTCGCCGCCTCGATCGCAGCTCCTCCCGGTGCCGTTGCAGAGCGCGTAGGCGGCCTCGACGGTGACCGCGAAGAGCGACAGCCGCATGCGCATGCCCGCCTGCACGCGCACGCGGGGCAGGTTGCCGGGGTTCGGCAGCGTGACGTTCGCGCTCTCGTCGACGGCGTTGGGCTGCTGCTCGTACGCATCGACCTCGGGCGTGGTGTCGATGACGCGGCTGCGCGCGAAGATCACGAGGAGGTCGGCGCCGAGGTACGGATCGAGCTGCAGCGTGCCGGCGATGGCGAAGCGCTTCGAGACCACGAGCCCTGCGTCGAGCACGGTGAGGCCGAGCTCGGGTGAGCCGAACAGCTGCGCGACGGCGACGCGCGCGGCGATGGAGGGGACGTGCCAGCCGCAGAAGCCCTCGTGCAGCGCGAGCTTTGCGCCGAGCTCGAGCGTGTACATGCGCGAGTTGCTCAGATGGTGGCCGCCGAACGACATCTCGAGCTGCGGCGCGCCCAGCCAGAGACCCTTGCGCACCGTCGCACCGATCACGGAGAGGTACGCGCCACGAACGCGTTGGACGCCGCGCTGCCAGTAGTCGGCGTCGCGATCGATCTGCGTTGCGCTCGCATCGAAGTCGACCGCGAAGCCGGACCAGCCGAGCGAGTCCGCGGGCTGTACGAGGCGCGGCGCGAGCGCGACGCCGAGCTGCGAGACGAGGCCGACGTAGCGGCTGCGCGTGGCCGTCGTGATCGTCGGCGCGGTGCCCGGCAACGCGGGATGCCCGATGAGCGTCTCGAGCGTGAGGTCGTTGTCGTCCGCTCGTGCGCTGCCGAGACTGACCGCGAGCAACGCGACGAGCGTCCGCGTGCAGCGCGAGCTCGGCCGCAACGTCATGGCTCGACGCTAGCGTCCCGTCGGAAGAGGTGTCAAGGAACGGGCTTCCTGCTACGGTCGCCGCGTCATGAGTTATAGCGACATCCTGTACGAGCGCGTCGGTACGGCGGCGCGCATCACGCTCAACCGCCCCGAGCGTCGCAACCCCATCGGCCCCTCCACCATCGGCGAGCTGCTCCACGCGCTCGACGTCGCCAAGAAGGACGAGGCGGTGCGCGTCGTCGTCATCACCGGCGCGGGCAAGGTGTTCTCGGCCGGCGGTGACCTCGGGACGATGGGCAAGGGTGGCACGCCGCTCGAGGCAACGGCGTCGGAGTTCAGCCTGCCCGGCACGTACGTCGATCTGAACCTCGCGCTCGCGCGCCTCGGCAAGCCTTCGGTGGCGATGGTCAACGGCCACGCGATGGCCGGCGGACTCGGCCTCGTCGTCGCGTGTGACCTCGCGATCGCGGCCGACGATGCGTCGTTCGCGACGCCCGAGATCAACGTCGGGCTGTGGCCGATGATGATCACCGCGACGATCTTCCGGAACGTGAACCGCAAGCACGGCCTCGAGCTCCTCGTCACCGGTGATCGCATCGACGCCGCGAGCGCGCAGCGCATGGGCCTCATCACGCGCGCGGTCCCGCGCGACAGGCTCGAGCTCGAGACCGATGCGCTGGTCGAGAAGCTCTCGAGCAAGAGCCCGATCATCCTCGGCATGGGCCTCCGCGCCTTCCACGACCTGCTCGATCGCGATCTCGAGGCGTCGCTGCGCGAGCTCGAGAAGGGCCTCGCGCAGGTCATCGCCACCGAGGACTCGAAGGAAGGCCTCACCGCATTCCTCGAGAAGCGCGCGCCCGTCTGGAAGGGCCGTTAGTGTCGAGCTCGTCCTACGAGCTGTTCCTCGGCTGGCGCTACCTGTACCGGCGCCAGGCGGGGCGTGGTGCGGCCATCGCTGCGGGGGGAAGCTTCCTCGGCATGGTGGCGGGCCTCGTCGCGCTGTTCGCGTTCTCGCAGGTGAAGCTCGGTGCTGCGCTGCTGGTGCCGAGCACCATCGTCTTCATCTTCTCGGCGGTGCTGAACTTCTGCTCGATCTTCACGACCGTCTCGATCGTCGGCGTCGCGCTCGGCGTGGCGGCGCTCACCGTCGTGCTCTCCGTGATGAGCGGTTTCCAGCTCTCGTTCAAGCAGAAGGTCCTCGGCGTGAACGCCCACGTCGTCGTGCTGAAGTACGGTCGCGACTTCAGCGAGTGGCGCGACGTGCTCAAGTCCGCAGCCAGCTCGCCACACGTCGTTGCGGCCGCCCCTTTCACGTTCGACGAGATGCTGCTCAGCTCGGGGCGCGGCACGTCCGGCGCGCTCGTCAAGGGCATCGATCCCGACAGCGCGGGCGCGGTGCTCGACGTCGCCGACAAGCTCGTCCAGGGCAAGCTCTCCGACCTGAACGCACCGCAGACCGACGATCATGCGCGCCCGATGCTCATCGGCCGCGAGCTCGCGAAGACCCTCAAGGTGAAGGTCGGCGATCGTCTGCGCGTCGTGGTCCCGAACGACCTCGTGATGGGCGATCAAGCGTCGGGCGCAGGTCGTACCGAGTCGCGCGAGTACCGGGTCGTCGGCATCTTCTACGCCGGCTTCGACGAGTACGATCGCCGCCTCGCCTACGTCGCGCTCAAGGACGCGCAGGCGCTCCTCGGTGGTAGCGACTATGTCACCGGCGTCGAGATGCGCCTCGACGATCTCGACCGCGCACCGCAGGTCGCCGCCGCGCTCTTCGACAAGCTCGGCGGCTCTCCGTACCGCGTCATCGACTGGCAGGACCTCAACCACAACCTCTTCTCCGCGGTGCGCACACAGAAGGTCGTGCTCATCATCATGCTGACGCTGATCGTCGTCGTCGCTGCCTTCAACATCGTCGCTGCGCTCACCGTCCTCGTCGTCGACAAGACCCGTGAGGTCGCGATCTTGAAGTCCATGGGGCTGCCGCCGTGGGGCGCCGCCCGCATCTTCCAGGTCGCCGGTCTCACCATCGGCACCGTCGGCGCGTTGATGGGCGTAGGCCTCGGCCTGCTCCTGTGCGCCATCGTCGCGCGCTTTGGCTATGCGCTCGACCCGCACGTCTATCTCATCGACAAGCTCCCCGTGAAGATCAGCTACATCGAGATGGCCTACACCACGGGCGTCACGATGATCATCTGTCTCCTGGCCACCATCTACCCCGCCTACCGCGCTGCCGCGCTCGAGCCCGTCGCCGGCCTCCGCTGGGAGTGACCGCGCACACTGGTGGCACGGTCGGCACGCTGTGTGCACCGTTGGAGGGCCGGAGGTGCGGATATGGCTTTGTTCGAGAAGCGTAGGTCGTCGGTGGGGTTGTCTTTCCTGTGGGGCATCGGGGGGCTGGTGGTGGGTGCCGGCATCGTCGCTGCGCTCACGCCGTTCACGGGTATGCAGCTGCGGAACCTCGTGAAGGAACTCGTCAAGAAGGACGACGCCAACGAGGAGTCCGATGGCAAGCAGCTCGACCGCATGAGCGGCGAGGGTGGTATCGCGCACGAGGTCCCGGCGACGACGTCGACGAAGGGCTTCGAGTCGCACTCGTAACAACCTGACAGCACGATGGCGCCGGCGGACCTCGAGACCGCCGGCGCTTTTTTTCGCGTTGCGGCCCGGCAATAGAGCGCAGCTCCACGTCCCATCGGACTGCAGGAACGACGAAGCGCCGGCGACCTCGCGGTCGTCGGCGCTTCGTCGTGTGGTGCGGGGACTAGCGAACCGTGCCGACGCCGCGTGGCGATACGAAACGGAACACCGTCACACCGAGCAGCGCAGCAACCACGGCGCTGAGGATGCTCGTCCAGAAGCCGGCGATGCTCGGGCCCCCGTGGAAGAAGAACGTGGTGGCGAACCCAGCCAGGACGGCGCTGACCGCACCCGCGCCCATGTTGGCGCTCTGGGCATGAGCACCGTGAGAGCGTGTGACCTTGCCGGCGATGAAGCCGATCAGGCCACCGAAGAAGAGCCAAATGATGAAGCCTGCAGCGGGATACAGCATGGTGAGCCTCCTACCCTGAGAGGCTGCAACCCGGAGGCCT
>JBDTCO010000275.1:0-7757 GCA_039923495.1 Polyangia bacterium | reverse complement strand
GAAGAGGATGAGGTTCGTCGGGCTGCGCATCTTGTCCTGCAGGGTGACCCACTTCATGCCCTCGCGTGAGGTGCGAGCGCGCTCGATCACCTTCACCATGTAGTTCGACGGGATCCACTCGTGCTTGCCCTTGTCGACGCCACGGAACTTTTCCTCGACCCAGTTCGAGTCGTTCTTGTCCTTCCACACCGTCTCGAACTGCTTGAGCGTGATGTTGCCCTTGTCGGTGACGACGTGACCGTCCTTCGCCATCTTGGTCATGAAGTCCATGACGCCGCCCGTCTTGCCGACATGGTGGTAGATCGCGGCCTGCACGACCTTGTACTCCTTGTCGTCCGCACGAAATGGCTTCGCGTAGGCGACCGGGGCGAAGGCGAGCGCGAGGGCGAACCAGACGAGGACGAGGGGGTTGCGCGACATGAGCGGGTCTCCTGGCAGCGTGATCGTGATGAACAGCGCGTCGGGCTAGAGGAAGTCCTTGATGACGTAGATGGACCCCTTGCCGCCCGGGTCCGGCCTGTTGGAGCTCGTCGCGAGCCGGAAGATGGAGCTGCGCGGATACGCGAGCCGGAACATGCGGACGTTCTCGAACTCGTTGTCGAAGACGGCGACCGTCTTGCCGAGCTTCGCAATGGCCGGCGTCGCGGAGCGCTTCCAGTCGACGGACGACATCTTGCTGCTCGGGTTGAGCATCAGCTTCGTCGTGCCGCCGGTGGGGAGCCCGGCCTCCTTCAGCGCCGCGACCGTCTTTGTCTCCTGGCTCGCCTTGCGTCCGGTGAGGTACACGATGGTGGCACCGGCCGCGCGCAGCGACTTGACGTACGACACCGCACCCGGCTCCGCCGTGTTCACGAGCGGCTTCGGGGTGAACCGGCCGTTGTGGAGCAGCGTGTCGTCGATGTCGAACACCGCGACCGGGGTGCGGCCGGCAGCCGCCAGTGCGCGAACCTTCTGCGTGACGATCGCCAGCTTCTTCGCGGTGACGGGCGCCGAGAGCGGAGCCGTCAGACCCGGCTTGGCGGCGGGTGTCGCGTGCGCAGCGCCGCTCGAAAACAGGGACAGCGCGACGCAGGCGCTGCCAAGGATCGTGTGCAATTTCATTCCATGTGGCTCTGCAACGCATGGACCGCGAGCGAATTACATGAATTCGATAACTTATGGCTGCGGAACTTGCGTTTGACGAAAGCTACTCCGGCCACATTCTTGTTTAAAATTCGCGACATACAATCCAGAAAGTGGCGTGGTGGCAGGCACTTGCTTTCGTTTACGCGCGAGCAGGCCGGTGCGCCGCTGGCGGGCGACACGTCTAGCCACCTGAAATCAGAAAGAATAAGAGAATTTCATGAATGAAATAGTCCGCATTGGACATGCGGTATCCGTATGAAACGAAGGGTGCAGCGCAGCGCTTGCTCGCGTCCTCCCTGCACGTTCGCGGTAGAAGTGAGCCCGATGCTCAACAACGACGTGCTCCGCAGCCTGCGCTACATCCTCAAGACCGACGACGCGACCGTGGCCACCATCGTCGGGCTCGGGGGCGGCACCATCACGCGCGACGAGATCTCCGCGTTCATGAAGCAGGAGGACGAGCCCGGCTACACGGTCTGTTCGCACCGGCTGATGGCGTGCTTTCTCGACGGGCTCATCGTCCACCGCCGCGGCCGTCAGGAAGGCGCTGGGCCCGCTCCTCTCGAGAAGATCGTCACCAACAACGTCGTCCTCAAGAAGCTACGCGTGGCCTTCGAGCTGAAGGACGGCGACGTCATCACGATGATGGCCGACGGCGGCTGCCCCGTCTCGAAGTCCGAGCTCAGCGCACTCTGTCGCGTTTCCACCCACGCCAACTTCCGCGCGGCGGGCGACCAGTTCCTCCGCAACTTCCTCCGGTCGCTGACGACACGCATCAGGGGGTGATGGCCCACGGCGTGCGAATCGCATGGAGCGCGCGCCGAGCATGCGAGGGAGTACGAGCTACCAGCCGATCGACAGCCCCTGGCTCATCGACGAGTGCGTGAGCTTCATCGCGTGCGCAACGGCGGGGTGACGCGTGGCGAGGATCCACAGCACCGTGTCGGTGATGAGGAACGCGCCGGCGATGCCGAGGCTGGCTGCACCGGCCTTGCGCTCGCCTCGCGCCTTTGCCGCGCCGTCCGTGAGGCAGTCGGCGGGACCCATGCCCATCGCAGGGCAGGTCTTCGAATCGGTCTTGTGCGCGAGGACCAGCATGCCGATGCCCGTGGCCGCGGTGATCGCCGTCAGGCCCGCGAACACGATCGGATAGCCGAAGCGCGCCACGCCGTGCTCACCATCGCTCGTCAGGTTCATCGAGGAGCTCGTCACGACCGTCGTGGACTGCGCGGCGCGCTTGCGCACAGCGCGGCGCTTGCCGATGACCTCTTCCACGCTGACGACGGCAGGATCCTGCACCAGCGCGCCCGCGAGATCTTCGCTGTCCTCGACGCCCTTGCAGTGCAGGAGCGCCATATGCTGATCGTTCCAGCTCTTCGGCTCGCAGGTCCACGAACCCACATCGACAGGCGGGAACATGTTGTCGTGGATCTTGACCAGGGCATCCTGCTCGATGGGAGCCGCGCCCTCGCTCGCGCCAACCGTGGCGCACGCCATGCTCAGCGCCGTCGAGGCACAGGCGATTCGCATCAGTGTGCTCGCCGAACCGATACGCCGCTGTGCCCCTGCTGTGGTCGTCATATAGCTGTCGATGTTGGCGTTCCTTCGGGGCCTCGTCAAGAAGCGCACGGCCGCTCAGTAGTGGGGCGGCGCCTCGTTCGGGTCGAACGGTAGCTGTCCCGCGTCGCGAGGCGAGCGGATCTCGTCCACGAACGCACGCAGTCGCTCGAGCTCCTTGCCCTGCCGAGCCACGACCTCGCTCAGCTGCGTGAGCAGGTCCTGCTGCAGGGTGTAGCGGATCTCGAGCTCGTCGAGGCGGTCGTCGATACCGGACATGCCGGCATGCTACCTGAGCATCGTCGTGCCCTGCGCCGTTGATCTGGGGACAGCTCGCCACTCGAGCAGGGACGGGTTGCACGCGCGCCATTTCGGCGTACTTCTCGTGCATGTCCTCGCATCCACCCTGTGGCCTCTACCGGACGACGCGCGCGTTCGACTCGATCCCCGCCTCGCGGCTCGTGTTCTTCCACGATCACGGTGACCCGGGCCCCGGCATCTACCTGCCAAGGACGTGGAACCTCAACCGCGCCGAGTGGCACGAGCGCGGCACGACGGTGCTCGATCCGGCGTGGACCCGCACGCTCGAGCGAGTGCCCGACGAGGGGCTCTACCGCGTCGAGGCGGCCTTCACCTGCTGCAAGGACGCCTGCAACACGTTCGAGGTGGGCCAGCTCGTGCAGCTTGGCTACGACGGTGACGCCACGCCGATCCTCTTCGTCCCCGAGTGGAGCAGCCGCGGGCTCGGCTTCCCGTCGCACGGCAGCCGACTCGATCGCGATCGTCTCGGCAAGCTCACGCCACTCCGCGTCGCACGCGGCGCCGAGAGCCCGCGAGATTCGATGGCGCACTGAAATACGCGTACAGGAGCTGCTCGACTGCTCGCGCACGACATCCCGAGCGCCGCGGTCGTGAAGGCCGTCGTCGCCGATGCCACTCAGCGCGACGAGGTCGCCGCCGTGCTGGGACGCTTCGTCTTCCCGGTGGACGACGCCGGAGGCTTCGCGCCGACCAGCCGGAGCGCGCACGTCGTGTAGTGATCGAGGACCTCGTCGCGCGTCCAGCTCTTGCCCTCGCGATACCAGCGCGCGAGATCGATGACGAGCGACATGACCGCCAGCGTCGCGAGGTGTGGGCTCTCGGTGTCGAAGCTGCGCGCCTTGACCCCCGCGACGACGAGCTGGCGCACGACGAGCTCCCCGCGCCGCCGGAGCCTGACGATCCTGCGCAGGTGCTCCGGCTCGAGCGCCTCCAGCTCGTACGTGATGACACGCGCGCGGGTGTGGCTGTCGAGCTGCCACTTCACGAAGCCACGCACGGCCGCCACGAACTGCTCGCGCGGGTGCTCCGCGCTGCGTGCGCCCTCGAGGAGTCGCTCGATGACCGCCTCGTGACCCTCCTTCACGATGTCGAACAGCAGCTGCTGCTTGGACGCGTAGTGCACGTACATCGCGGCAGGGCTCATCCCGGCGCCCGTGGAGATGGCGCGCGTCGTCGTCCCGTGGAAGCCATGCTTCGAGAACGCCTCGACCGCGGCATCGAGCAGCCGCGCGCGCGCGTCCACCGGAGGTTGACTCTTCATTCCACGAAGCATACTTTCGTGGAATGACTAAGCAAGCGCTTAGTCATTCAAAGGGGCAAAACGTGAAGCTCACCGAACAGCACGAGCAGCTACGGCGCACCGTGCGCGACTTCGTCGCCAAGGAGATCAACCCGCACGTCGACGCCTGGGAGCGCGCGGGGGCGTTTCCGGCACACGAGCTCTTCCGCAAGCTCGGCGATCTCGGGATCCTCGGCGTCAGCAAGCCGGAGGCGTACGGCGGCCTCGGGCTCGACTACTCGTACTCCATGGTCGTGAACGAGGAGCTCGGCACCATCGCGTGCGGCGCCGTGCCCATGGCCATCGGCGTGCAGACGGACATGGCCACGCCCGCGCTCGCGCGCTGGGGCTCGGACGAGCTGCGGAAGGAGTTCCTCGCGCCGGCCATCTCGGGCGAGGCGGTGGCCGCGGTCGCCGTCAGCGAGACCTCCGGCGGCTCCGACGTCGCAGCCATCAAGACCGTCGCGCGCAAGGACGGCAATGACTACATCCTCGACGGCTCGAAGATGTGGATCACCAACGCCGCGCAGGCCGACTGGATGTGCGTGCTGGCGTCCACGTCCGACGGCAAGCCGCACGTCAACAAGAGCCTCATCGTGGTGCCCACGAAGACGCCGGGCGTCACCATCGGCGACAAGATCGAGAAGCTCGGCATGCTCGCGTCGGACACGTGCCCCGTGTTCTTCGACAACGTCCGCATTCCGCAGCGACATCGCATCGGCGACGAGGGCGCGGGCTTCACGATGCAGATGATCCAGTTCCAGGAGGAGCGCCTCTGCGGCGGCGCGGGTTCCCTGCGCGGCATGGAGCGGCTCATCGACGCGACCGCCGACTACTGCCGGGAGCGCAAGGCGTTCGGCACCTCGCTCCTGCACAACCAGGTCATCCAGTTTCGCCTCGCCGAGCTCAAGACCGAGGTCGAGCTCCTCCGCTCGCTCGTCTACCGCGCCGTCGAGGAGTACGTCGGTGGCGCCGAGGTCACGCTGCTCGCGTCGATGGCGAAGCTGAAGGCCGGCCGCCTCGTGCGCGAGGTCGCGGACACGTGTCTCCAGTACTGGGGCGGCATGGGCTACACGTGGGAAAACATCGCGGCCCGCGCGTATCGCGACAACCGGCTTATCTCGATCGGCGGAGGCGCCGACGAGATCATGCTCGGCATCATCTGCAAGCTCGCCAACCTCACGCCGGGACGAAGGCCTACGCTGTAGGCCATGGGCCTCCTCCAGCCGACCAGGCCTCCCTACGATCCCGTGGTCTGGCGCGCGCTGCCGTTCGCCGAGCGCGCGCGGATGGTTTGTGAGTCGTGGGCCGTGCAGGGCTACGGCACGCCGGTCGGGGCATACGTGTTCTACGCCCTCAAGGTCGGTTTCTACGTGTGGATGTGGCGCGTCTTCACGGGCCCCGTGCCGTGGCTCTCCCCCATCGCGTTCGAGAAGGCGATCGTGTGGAGCATGCTCTTCGAGGGGCTCGGCCTCGGATGCGGGAGCGGACCGCTCACGGGTCGCTACTACCCGCCGTTCGGTGGCTTCCTCTACTGGCTGCGACCCGGGACGACGAAGCTGTCGATGCTCGGCGGCAGGACGCGCACCTGGCTCGATGTCGCGCTGTACGTCGCGCTCGTCGCCTGTTCGCTGCGCGCGCTGCTCTCCCCGGTGATGACGTCGGAGCTTTTGCTCCCGCTCGTGATCCTCGTGCCCATCATCGGCATCCTCGACCGCACGATCTTCCTCGCGCTGCGCGCCGAGCACTACTTCACCACCATCGTGGTCCTCACCTTCGCGCACGACTGGATCGGCGGCGCCAAATGCGTGCAGCTCGCGCTCTGGTTCTTCGCCGGCTTCTCGAAGCTCAACCACCACTTTCCCAGCGTCGTCGGCGTGATGATCTCGAACAGTCCGCTCGCCCGCTTCCCGTGGTTCCGCCGCCTCATGTACCGCAGCTATCCGTCGGACCTCCACGCCTCGAAGGTCGCCACGTGGATGGGCCACGCGGGCACGCTGCTCGAGCTGTCGGTGCCGATCGTGGTGTGCCTCGCCTCTCCCGGCCCGTCGATGCTGCTCGCGATGGCGCTGGTCATCGGGCTGCACGTTTTCATCACGAGCAACGTGCCGATGGGCGTGCCCATCGAGTGGAACTTCATGGTCGTCTACGGCGCGTTCGCGCTGTTCTGGGCGCACCCCGAGGTCTCGCCGCTGTCGGTGTCGCCGTGGCCCGTCGCGGTGTTCCTCGGCGTGATGCTCCTCATCATCCCGCTCGTCGGCAACCTCTTCCCGTCGAAGGTGAGCTTCCTTCTGGCGATGCGCTACTACGCGGGCAACTGGCCGTACACGATCTGGTTGTTCCGCGGCGAGACGTACCGCAAGCTCGCTGCATGCAAGACGAGCGCTGCGTGGGTGTACGACCAGCTCGATCGCTTCTACGACAGGCCGACCTCGATCGGCCTCGTCGGCAAGGTCATGGCCTTCCGCCTGATGCACCTCCACGGTCGCGCGCTCTCGGTGCTGCTGCCGAAGGCGGTCGACCGGCTCGAGGACTACGAGTACCTCGATGGTGAGCTCGTGGCCGGGATGATCCTCGGCTGGAACTTCGGTGACGGTCACCTGCACAACGAGCAGCTGCTCGGCAACGTGCAGGCGCAGTGTGGCTTTTCGCCCGGCGAGCTGCGCTGCATCTTCGTCGAGCCGCAGGCGCTCGGCGGCGACTCGCTCGCGTATCGGATCCGCGATGCAGCGACGGGCGAGCTGGCGCGCGGCAAGGTGCTCATCGACGAGCTGCGCGCGCGGCAGGCGTGGGTGAGCCCGTGACCGACGCCGTCGTCATCGGCTCGGGCCCCAACGGGCTCGCCGCCGCCGTCGCGCTCGCGCAGGCGGGCGCCAAGGTGCTCGTGCTCGAGGCGCGCGATCAGCTCGGTGGTGGCACGCGCACCGCGGAGCTCACGCTGCCGGGCTTCCACCACGACGTCTGCTCGGCCGTTCATCCGATGGGTGAGCTGTCGCCTTACCTATCGACGCTGCCGCTCGAGCAGCACGGGCTGCGCTGGCTGCACGGCACCTCGTCCATGGCGCACCCGCTCGACGACGGGCCAGCCACGCTGCTGCTCCGCTCCGTCGAGGAGACCGCGGCGCAGCTCTCCGCGAAGGATGCGCGCACCTACACGAAGCTCGTGACGCCGTTCCTGCGCGATCCGCGGGCGCTGTTCGCGGACGCCCTCGCCCCGCTGCGCATACCGTCGCACCCGTTCCGCATGGCTCGCTTCGGCCTCCTGGCGCTGCGTTCGGCGGAGTCGCTCGCGGCGCGCTTCGAGGACCCACGCGCGCGCGCACTCCTCGCCGGCTGCGCGGCGCACTCGATCTTGCCGCTCGATCGCAAGCTCACCGGTGCGCTCGGGCTGATGTTCCTGCTCACCGGTCACGTCGTCGACTGGCCCGTCGCGGAGGGTGGCTCGCACGCCATCACGAAGGCGCTCGCGAGCCTG
>JBDTCO010000274.1:0-20639 GCA_039923495.1 Polyangia bacterium | reverse complement strand
CGATGACCGATGAGGCCATCGTCTCGGGTGCGCAGGCCGCTTTCCGTCGCGCCGAGCGCGAGTACGGCGATGCCGTCGCGCTGCTTCGCGAAGAGGTGTCGCGCAAGGGCGACCCGAAGGTGGCCGCGGGGGCGCGCGTGCTCGAAGCCGCGCGCGAGCAGGCCGAGAAGCTCGTCGCCGAGAAGCGCGCCGATCCCGAGCGCGAGGCGCTGCTGCGCTCCGCGTGGCGCGCCGAGGTGCGTTACTACGAGAACGCGCTGCTGCGTCAGAGCGTGACGCAGTGAAGAGCGTCTTCGCTCTCGCGGTTGTCCTGGTCGCGTCCACGGCCTCCGCCGATGAAACCGAGGTCACGTTCGCGTACGTGCCCACGCCCAACGTCGAGAAGGTCGTCGTCGTGCAGCCGCTCGGGCGCCTCACGGTACGCGGCTGGGATCGCCAGGAGGTCCGCATCGCGGCCACCAAGCGCGCGCCCGATCACGCGGGGCTCGAGCGCCTGCGCGTGCGCGTCGACCTGAAGAGCGGACGCCTCGAGATCGTGACCGGCGTGCGCGTCGGCGAGGTGCTGCGGCCCATCCCCACGGACGCCGGCTACCTCATCGATCTCGCTGTCGATGTACCGAGCGAAGTGCAGGTCGACGCCACCACCTTCGATGGTGACCTCGACGCGGTCGGGCTGCGCGCCGGCGTCGTGCTGTCCACCACCGGTGGCGCGATCCACGCGACGGATATCGACGGCAGCGTCCACGCGACGGCCACGCGTGGTCGTCAGCGCCTCGCCGCGATCCGCGGTGACGTCGACGCCGACGTCCTCTCCGGCGCGCTCGAGCTCGACTCCATCGAGGGTGCCGTCCTGCACGCCACCGTCGTGAGCGGCCCGGTCGCTGCGCGGCGCATCCACAGCCGCGTCGTCGAGATCGTCGCGGCCCACGGTGACATCCAGCTCGCGGGCGGCCTGCCGCTGGGGGGGCGCTGGGTACTCCGCGCGCCCACCGGCAGCGCCCGCATCACCCTCGAGGGCGTGCCCATGTCGCTGGTCCTGCACGCGGGTCGTAGGCTGGACGCGTCGATGGTCCACGGCGAGCACGTGTGGAAGCTCGATCGTCCGGGCTCCGCGCGCCTGCTCGAGGCCGACGTCGGCCAGGACCTCGAGCTCAGGTAGTCAGTTCGGCGGCGTCGACGGCTCGTCATCGTCGTTCGCATCGGGGTCCGCGTCCGCATCCGGATCGACCTCGTCCGGTGGCGGCCCTGCCTGACGACGGCGGTCGATCTCGGCGAGCAGCTCGCGCATCTGCTCCACGCCCTCGAAGCGGCCCGTGAGCGAGTAGAAGTAATCGGCGTCGACGGGCGCGCTCGACTCGAGGAGCTGTGCAAGCGCAGCGGCATCGCGCATCGGGGGCGTCACGTGGTCGTCGAAGGCACCGAGTTCGGCCGCCTTGGCACCGGCGAGCGCATACGCGGCCATCGACACCGGCGAGAGCGTCAGCGTCGGGGGATCGAGCTCCACGCGCCAGCGCTCCGGCGACGCCTCACCGCCCTCGAGCGCCCAGCCCCCGCCGAAGCTGGCGATCAAGACCTCGCCGAAGTAGGCGCCGAGCGCCGCCGCCGTGAGGCGCAGGACGTCGGGCTCGAAGGTGGTACCCCGCGTCGAGCGCACATAATGGTCGATGTACGCGAGGGACTCTGGGCTCGTGTCGAGCTCGAGCGACAGCGCGCGACGGACGTAGCCGCGAGCGGCCTCGACATAGGGTTCGATGCGGGGATCCACGGCGGCGGAGTGTGGGGCACGCGGTGCTCGCGGTAAAGGCGTCCGTGTGAATGGCGTGCCTTTACCGTCGGAGCGCGCGCATGTTATGCCCCTCATGGTGAAGAGCTACTCGGGTCGCAGCGTCCACCCCCGGCGCGAGCAGGTCGTGTACAGCTGCCCGTGTGGCGAGCGCTATGCCGCCGAGGTGTGGCGCGCGATCTCCGCCGAGGACGGCGCGCTCCGTCGCCGCCTCATCGAGGGGGACCTCAACCGCGTGCGCTGTCCGCGCTGCGAGTCCGAGGCCGACGTGCAGCTCTCGGTGCTGTTCCACGACGCGCTGGTGCAGCGGCTCGTGTACGTCGCGCCGTCGTCCGATAGGCACCGCGAGCTCGCGCTGCGTGCCGAGCTGTACACACTGCTCGCCGCCGACGGGGTGCCCGCGCCTGACTACGTCCTCGCCGCGCAGGTCGTGTTCGGCTCGGCGGGCCTCAGCCAGCTGCTCGCGCCGCCGAGCGTGACCGAGGCCATCACCGCCATGGTATCGGTGCTGCCGCCGCGGTCCGAGCCCACCGTCGTGCACGAGACGGTGCCCGATCTCGACGCGATCCTGGCGCGCTCGGCGCAGGTGCAGACCGTCGCCGCGAAGCTCCCCGAGACCAGGGTCCCCGAAACCAACGTCGCGGAACCGAAGGTCGCGGAGGTCCCCGTTGCCATCGACCGAGACTTCACGCAGCCGCGCGCCACGATGAACGTCCCGGACCCGCGCACGGCCGTCATCGAGCGGTGGATCGCAGCCCGAGATGTCGCCACCGCGCTCTTCGTCGACGAGCACGTGGTCGTGTGTGCGGCGCTGCCAGACTCCCAGCTCGAGCGCTTCGCTGGCGCCGACATCGACGTCTCGCTCCGCCCGCAGCTGCATCGGATGGCGAGCTTCCCGCTCCTCGTGCTCACGTTCGTCGCCGACGAGGACGGCGAGCGTCCGGACGAGAACCGCGTGGTCCACGTGCCGCTCGACCTGTCGCGTGCGGCGCATCGCGTGGCGCTCGATCAGCTGCAGCGTCGCTGCACCATCGAGCTCGAGCTCTTCGACGGCGACTACCTGCCCGTCGTGTCGCACACCGTCACCGTGCCGCTCGAGGATCACGTGCGGCACCTCGTCGTCGAGGCCAAGCAGGCGATGGACAAGCTCCCGGTCGCCACGCGCGACTTCGATCGCGCGCGCGCCGCGTTCTTCGCCTCGAACTACGATCGCCTCGGTCGCACCGTCATCGAGCTGCCGTTGCTGGAAGATGTCGTGCGCGGAACGCCAGCGCAGGTCCGCGCCGCGCTTGCTCATGTCGCGCGCTGGAGCGAGGCCGCGGCCGAGACCTACCTGCTCGAGATCCGCGGCTTCCCGCTCACCACGTGGCGCAAGCTCGCGGCGGCAGTGGTACGCCGTGCTGTCGAGATCGGGCTGTTCGTGCCGCGCAGCCTCGCCGAGCGTGCAGCGCGTCGTGCGGTCGATGTCGAGGCCCTCGACCTGCCACCGTGGAGCGAGCTCATCGAGCTCCAGATCAGGCGCTTCGCCGAGCTGTCCGCGCGCCTCAAGCCCAGCGACCTGCAACCCGCCGAGGAGGCCACGAACTGGGAGCTGCTGCTGCGCGAAGCCGACTCCCTGCGGCTCTCCGTGGACGACGCGGTGCAGCGCCTCGCCGATGCCGCGTTCCAGCGCGCCGGCGGTCGTCCCTCCCGTCGCCCGCGTCCGAGCATCACGCCGACCCGCGCGCGCACGCCGGGGCTGACCACGCCGCGTCCGCCGCAGCCGAGCAAGGACCTCTCGTCGCTGGGCTCGGTAGAGCTGCTCTCGCTGCTCGAGGATCGCGACCTGCGCCTGGACGCGGCCATGGCGCTCGCGCGACGTCGTGAGAACTCGACGCTCGCGCCGCTGTTCGCGCTCCTGCGCCGCATGAGCCGCGCAGAGGCCTCGGCGCTCCTGCCGTTCCTCGTCGCATTCGGTGGTCCCGCGGAGCGCTGGCTCGTCGACGGGCTCCGCTCCAAGCAGTCGTTCATGCGACAGGGCTGCTCGCTCGCGCTCGGACGGCTCGGCTCGCCGCTGGCCATCGATGCGCTCGTGCGCCTGCTCTTCGACGAGCCCACGGAGATATGGACGGAGGTCGCGCGCGCCATCGGCGATCTCGGCGCGCCTGCGGTGGTGCCGCTCTGTGCACGAATGCGCGAGGTCGAAGGCGACGAGCGCGAGCGGATCGTTCACGCGCTCGCGCACATCTCGGCACGTGTCGGTGCGGGGCAGCCGGCCGCGCGCTCCGCCGTCGAGGCGCTCGCCACCGGCCGGGACGCGCTCGTCGCGAACGTTGCGCGCCGTGCGCTCGTGCTTGCCCCCGAGATCCTCAACGCGCACGAGCAGGTCCGCGCACCCCAGCGCGAGCAGACGCTGGTCCGCGCCTTCACACGCCGCTTCTACGACATCCTGACCGGGGAGAAGCCCGCGGTCGACGACGACGACATCTCGGAGCTCGACGAGGAAGACCTCATCGCCTTCGAGACAGCACCGGAAGAAACCGACGGTCTCGACGACGAGCTCATCGAAGAAGTGTCGGACGCACGCATCGCGCTGAGGGACGAGGTCCGGGTACGTGTACCGACCACATGACGATCCCGTCGAGAACGGTTGCGCGGACGGGTGAATCTCCGCTACCGTTCTGTACAGACGTATGCGAATCGGCATTTTCTCGGACACCCACTCTAATGTCGAAGCCCTCGGCTCGGTCCTGACCGCGCTAAAGGAAGAGCAGGTCGATCAATACGTCTGCCTCGGTGACACGGTCGGCTACGGCGCCAGCCCGAACGAGTGCTGCGACATGGTCCGCAAGGTCGCGGGTCACACGATCCTCGGCAACCACGACGCCGCGGTCGCGGGCCGCATGGACTACAGCTACTACTACGACGCCGCGCGCCAGGCGCTCGACCTCCACGCCGACATGCTCACGTCCGACAACATGACGTGGCTCAAGTCGCTGCCGTACGAGGTTCGCCAGGGCCACGTGTCGTTCTGCCATGGGGCTCCCGTCAACATCGAGGAGTTCGAGTACATCTTCGCGCCGGAGCAGGCCGCACGTTGCCTCCCCGAGTGGGATCGTCTCGCTGACGTCACGTTCATCGGCCACTCGCACCTCTGCAAGTCGTTCGCGCTGTCGAAGACGGACGTGCACGAGGTCGTGGCCACGCGCTTCAACCTGCGCCCGGGCTTCAAGTACATCATCAGCGTCGGCTCGGTCGGTCAGCCGCGCGACTACGATCCGCGCGCCAGTTACACCATCTACGACGACGAGCAGCGCCTCTTCGAGTTCAAGCGCGTGCAGTACGACGTGCAGTCGGCAGCGCAGAAGATCTTCGCGACGAAGCTCGAGCGAAACTTCGGCAACCGCCTCTTCATCGGCGTCTAGGGGCGCGTGTATCCGGTCCTCTTCCGCTTGCCGGGAGGGCACCCGATCTACAGCTACGGCGCCATGCTGGGGCTGTCGATCTGCGTCGGGTACTTCGTCAGCAGCGCGCTCGCCGAGCGGCACGACGGCTTCCCCGACAAGGGCAGCGGCTGGCTCTACGCGGTGACCATCGCATCCGCCATCGTCGGCTCGCGCGTCCTTTACATCGTCACGAACCTCGATCGCTTCTCGGGTTTTCTGTCGATCCTGCGCTTCTCCGACGGTGGCCTGGTGGCGTACGGCGGCTTCCTCGGCGGCTTCGTCGGTGGCTGGGCCTACTGCCGCGCGCACCGCCTCTCGATCCTCGCGTGGGGCGACGCCGCCGTGCCGTCGATGGCGCTCGGCCTCGGCATCACGCGCATCGGCTGCTTCCTGTACGGCTGCGACTACGGGCAGCCGTGGCGCGGTCCGTGGGCCATCACGTTTCCCTTCGAATCCCCCGCGTACAACTACCAGCGCCTCGAGGGGCTGCTGCCCGAGCACGCGCTGCGCTCGCTCCCGGTGCATCCGTCTCAGCTTTACGAGTCGCTCGTCGGCTTCCTGCTGTTCGGCTTCACGATGTGGGTGTGGAGCAGGCGTCGCCAGCGCGGCGAGGTGCTCGTCGCGTTCACGATGGGCTATGGCGCGCTGCGCTTCTGCCTCGAACTCGTGCGCGGCGACGATCAGCGCGGCGGCCTGTGGGGGCTCTCCACGTCGCAGTTCATCGGCATCGTCACGTTCGTGGCCGCGGGCATCCTGTGGGCGTGGCTCAGGCGGAAGGAGCCCGAGCGTGGCTGACTCCCGTCGTAGCGTCCTCGGCATGATCGTCGGCGCGGCCACCGCGGGCCTCGCGCTGGTGTATGCGATTCCTGCGGCGATCTACCTGCGGCGCCGGCGCAGCGAGGGCGAGATCGCGTCCGACCTGGGCCCGCTCGCCGCGCTGCCGGAGCGAAGGCCCGTGCGCCTGCCGGTCATCGCCGAGCGCACAGACGCGTGGAGCCACACGCGCGAGACCATGGGATCGGTCTTCGTCGTGCGCACCGGTAGCGACGTGCGCGTGCTCGACAGCGCCTGTCCGCACACCGGCTGCTCCGTCGACTGGGACGAGCAGGCCAGCGCGTTTCGCTGCCCTTGTCACCGCAGCACGTTCACGATCGACGGCGAGCGCACAGGCGGTCCAGCGCAGCGCGGCCTCGACCCGCAGGAGGCCACCGTGAAGGGTGGCCGCGTGCTGCTGCGCTACCGCCGCTATCGCTCGGGCCGCGCGGATCGGGTCCCCGTGTGAAGATCCTCGACTGGCTCGAGGTCCGCACGGGCTATCGCGCGCTCGTGAAGGCCGCGCTCGACGAGGAGCTCCCGGGCGGCGCACGCGCGCGCTACGTCTTCGGATCGGTGCTCGTGTTCCTCGTCGTGAACCAGGTGGTCACGGGGATACTGCTCGCGGCGGGCTACGCACCCTCGGTCCACGACGCGTGGGCCTCGGTCGCGTACACGCAGGAGGTCGCACCGCTCGGCTGGCTCGTGCGCGGGCTGCACGCCAGCGGTGCGAGCGCGGCGTTCCTCGTCGTCATCATGCACCTCTTGCAGGTCGTGTGGGCCGGCGCCTACAGAAAGCCGCGCGAGGTCACCTGGTGGGTCGGGCTGTTCCTGCTCGCGCTGCTGTTCGCCTTCGGGCTCACCGGCTATCTGCTGCCGTGGGATCAGCGTGGCTACTTCGCGACGCAGGTGGCGACCAATCTCGCGGGGGCCGCACCTGTCGTCGGCCCGTCGTTGCAGCGGCTCGTTCAGGGCGGCTCGCAGTACGGCAACCTCACGCTGACGCGCTTCTACGCGCTGCACGTGCTCGTGCTGCCGGCGCTCATCGTGGTGCTGATCGTCGGACACGTCGCGCTGTTTCGACGTCATGGGATCACGCCACCCGAGAACATCGCGAAGACCGCGCGCTTCTACCCGAAGCAGCTCGCGCTCGACACGCTCGCCGTCGTCGCGTGTCTCGTCGTGATGCTCGCGCTCGTCGTGCGGGATCACGGCGCCCCGCTGTCTGCACCGGCAGACGCCGGGTCCGGGTACGAGGCTCGACCCGACTGGTATTTCCTGCCGCTGTTCGAGCTGCTGCGCCACCTTCCGGGATCGCTCGAGCTCGTCGGCGCGCTCGGTGCGCCGCTTCTCGCCGGCGCGGTGCTGTTCGCGCTGCCACTCCTCGATCCATCGCGACGCGTGGCCGTGGGGGTCGTCGGCGCGATCGTTGGCGTCACGGTCCTGCTCGGGCTCGCCGCCGTTGTCGAGGATCGCGGCGATGGGGCGTACCAGCGTGGGCGCGCGCGCGCAGAGGCCGAGGCGCGCGTCGCACGGCTCTCGTTCCGCGCGCGCGTCGCACTGCTGTCGTCCGCGCAAACGCTCGAGCTCGGCGATGCGCTCTTCGATGCACGCTGCGCCAGCTGTCACGTCCTCGGTGGTCGAGGAGAGGCGCACGCGCCGGAGCTCGACGGCTGGGCGTCGCGCGCCTGGATCGACTCGTTCCTGCTCGCGCCGGACGCACAACGCTTCTTCGGCCGCACACCGATCCGCGGGATGAAGCCCGTCACCGTCTCGGTCGAAGATCGGCGCGACCTCGTCGAGTGGGTGTACGCGCAAGGGGGCAGCGAAGGCACGGATGTCGCCCGTGTGCAGGCCGGTGAGAAGCTCTTCGACACCCAGAGCTGCTCCGAGTGTCACGAGCGCGACGGCACGAGCGAAGGCAATGGGGTCCCGAACCTCGGTGGTCACGCGAGCGTCGCGTGGATCGAGGCGCTGCTGGCGGATCCGGGCACTCACTTCGGCAAGAAGAACGCGATGCCGAAGTTCGACTCCCTCTCACCCGCAGAGCGCGCCGCGATCGTCACGCGCCTGCGTGTCGAGCGCCTGCGCTAGGAGCCCGTCCCCGTAAGGGACCTGCTCCGGCCGTGTCAGCGGGCGCATCTCGCGGCTTACGTCCTCGCTCCTTCGGTCGCGCTACCACAGGTAGCGCTCGGTCGGTCGCTCCGGGCGCGCTCGCGATCTGCACCCGCTGACACGGCCTCGCTCGTTCCCGATCGACAGAGTGTGCTCGGCTGTGATCACTTCATTGTATGGCGAAGACGTTTCGGCCCTGGGATGTCGAGCAGCGCTGGCTTCTACCACCGTCGGTGAACGAGCTCGTTCCCGACGGTCACCTCGCGCACTTCGTTCGCGACACATTTCGTGACGAGCTCGATCTCTCGACGATCATGTCCGAGTACGGCGAGGAGCGTGGCTTCCCTCCGTTTCATCCGGTGATGATGACGGCACTGCTCATGTACTCGTACTGCCAGGGCGTGTACTCGTCGCGGCGCATCGCAAAGGCGTGCATCGAGCGCGTCGACTTCATGGCCGTCACAGGGCGCAGTCAACCCGACTTCCGCACGGTCGCGAAGTTTCGCAAGCGCCACCTCGGCGCGCTCGCGTCGCTCTTCCAGCAGGTGCTCAAGCTCTGCCAGCGTGCGGGCATGGTCCAGCTCGGTCACGTCGCGCTCGACGGTACGAAGATCAAGGCCAACGCGTCGAAGCACAAGGCGATGAGCTACGGCCGCATGAAGGAGACCGATCCACGCCTCGCCGAAGAAGTGCAGACCTGGTTCGATCAGGCCGATGCGCTCGACGCAGAAGATGATCGAAAGCACGGCGCCCAACGCTCAGGAGAGGAGCTTCCCGGCTGGGTCGTGAACAAGGAGCAGCGTCGGCAACGCATTCAAGCTGCGATGGCCCAGCTCGAGGCCGAAGCGAAATCACCGGACGACGATCCCGCGCCTCCGACGAGAGGAGCGCCGAAGCCGAACACCGATTCGTCGAACGAGACGAAGCCCGCGGACAAGACGCAGCTCAACTTCACGGACCCCGAGAGCAAGATCATGAAGACCAGCGACGGCTTCATCCAGGGCTACAACTGCCAGGCTGCCGTCGACAGCACAGCCCAGGTCATCGTCGCGTGCGACGTGGTCGCGAAGCAGAACGACAACGGTCAGCTCGTGCCGATGCTCGACCAGATTCGACGAAATGTCGGCCGGAATCCGCGCGAGCTGTCGGCGGACAGCGGGTATTTCTCCGAAGCGAATCTTCGGGTGCTGCACCGGCGGAGAATCCGCGGCTACGTGGCCGTGAAGCGAGAGCGCTCGGTGAACTCTCGTCGACGAGCGCTGGCCCGCGGACCGCTGGCGATCGAGATGCGCCGACGGATCGACCGCGGCGGCCACCGCTCACGCTATCGACTTCGCAAATACACCGTCGAGCCCGTGTTCGGCCACGTGAAATCTGCGCGTCAACACGTACGCTTCGCGCTGCGCGGGCTGACCGCAGTGAAGGCCGAGTGGACGATGCTCTGCACGGCCCACAACCTGCTCAAGCTCGCGCGTCGCTGACGGCGCGGCACGCTTCGGAAGAAACGCGACCGTGCCGCGGCTCAAAATTGTGCCCGCGACACGGCCCCTTACGGGGACGGGCTCCTAGCTGGAACGCGTCAAAGGTTGCCGCAGGACTTGGCAGGCTTTGTGGCCCCGACCGTGACGGCCTGCATGCCCGGTGCGCGGACGAGCATCTCGTTCTTCAGCTCGACGGCGATCGGGTCGTCGGGATCGATGGGCGTCGTCGTCGCGTCGTATACCGGCACGAGCGGGCGGCCGTTGTAGATCTCCAGGTCGGTGAGGAACACCGCGTCGAACGACATGGCGTCCACCGGTTGGTTGCCGATGCCGCCCGAGACGAGGATGCTGCCGTCGGCGAGTCGGGTCATCGCATGGCCAAACCGCGGCACCTGGAGCGGGTTTGCGGCGCTGAGCTGGCCGCGCTCGTAGACAGAGGCCTGACCCGATGCACAGAGCTGGCTCGCCACGCCCGGACAGTCCTGGCAGTGCGATGGGGCGCCGCTCGACGATGGCGTGCCGCCCGCCACGATCACGCGGCCGCCGGGCAGAGGCAGCGCGCTCTCCCAGCCCGCGGGACGATAGCGAGCGGGGTCGGTGCACGACGCGACTGGCGGGTAGCCACCGCCGAGCGTGACCGATGCCGTGCTGACCACACCCGCGTCGATCGTGAGCTGTCGCACGGCGCTCGATGCGATCGGCGGGTCCGACGCCTTCTGGTTGACCTCGAAGCCGCCGGTCACGAGCACGGTCGGGGTGGTCTGGTCGGAGATGAGCGTGGCGGTATGGAACCGCGTGACGAGCGCGCCCGTGACCGAGACGTCCGCGGACAGCGGCGTGCCATCGAGCCCGCTCACGATCTCGCCGACGGGGTCGGTGGTGCGGCCGCCGCCCCACACCAGCCCGCGCCCATCGCCCAGTGAGGTGAACGTCGGCGCGATGCGAGGCGTGACGAGCGACGACACCTTCTGCGCCGAGCCGTCCAGCGGGAACACGGTGAGGTTGGCCTGCGCCGCTTCGAGGTTGAGCGTCGCGAAGTCGTAGAGGTTGCCGCCCGCGACGGCGAGGCTCTTCGACGTGACCGCCGAGGCTCCGTACATCGATGGGTCTCCGGCGACGGAGACGCGCGTCGCACTGTTCGTCGCAGGATCGAGGCACAGCACCTCGTTGCCGACGGCCTGCACAGGGAGCTGGGCGCTCTTGTTCGCCGGGACCAGCCGGTTGCCGCCGGCCCCGCCGACGGGGTTGAGCACCGGCGCGTCGGGCGTTGCCGTGGGGGGCGCGATGCCGCCAACGAGCAGCACGGCCACCTGCTTCGCGGGGCAGGGACCGTTGCCCGCGAGCAGCGCGGCGCTGTGAAAGGCGCGTGGCCGGCCGGGCGGAGACTCCTGCACGAGCGTCGACGTCTGCGTGCGCGGGTCGAAGAGCTCGGCGACGCCGGTCACGCGCGCGCCATCCGTAGGAAACTTCACGGCGGCAGCATTCGTCGGATCACCGACGAGGCCACCGACGAACAGCACGCGGCCGTCGGGCAGCAACGTGGCGGTGTGGAACGCGCGAGGGAACGTGGCGCGTGTCGGGTTGCACGCGAAGGCCTCCGATGGGAACAGCCGCAGCGCGCCGAGCGTCGCCTGCTCGGGAGGGACCCCGAGCAGGCTGCCGAACGCGACGCGCCGGACGTGGCCGGCGGCGCTGGGATCGGCCGCGTCTGCGGGGCCGTACGCCTCGACGTACAGATCGACGCTACTCGCTCCGGCCGCGGGCAGGCGCAACGACTTCGCCGAGCCCGGGAAGTCGAGGAGCTTGTCGCAGAAGTCGATTGTGGCGCCGTCGCTGCCTCGCGCCAGCAGGGTGACGCGCACCTTGCTGACGACGGTCGAGAGGCGTTCGCCCTCGGTCGCGCTGGCGCTCGCGCAGCGCGTGACGGGGTCGGCGTTCCCCGCGAGGCGCAGCGGCACGGAAGGACCGCTGTGTGTGCTGCACGCCGGGCTCAGCGCGACGGCGCCCAGGAACGAGAGTGTGGCGAGGCGGAGTGGACGCACGCCGTTTCACCGTAGACGTCCACCGTCGCAGGGTCAATGCCGGGATGGGTCTGTGCCTTGACGCCACGGGCGTTGACCGTACACCTGCGTCATGCTTTTAATGCACGCGCATCAATCCAGCCAGGGAGGGCAGCATGCGTGAAGTGGTCATCGTCTCCGGGGCTCGAACCCCCATCGGCTCGCTCCAGGGGGCGCTCTCCAGCATCAAGAGCACCGATCTCGGCGGCATCGCGATCAAGGCTGCGCTAGAGCGCGCCGGTGTCGCGCCGAACGAGGTCGACGAGGTGCTGATGGGCTGCGTGCTGCCCGCCGGCCTCGGTCAGGCGCCCGCACGCCAGGCCGCGTTCTCCGCGGGCCTCGCGAAGGAGACGCCGTGCACGACCGTGAACAAGGTGTGCGGCTCCGGGCTCAAGACCGTGATGATGGCGACGCAGGCGATCCTCGCCGGTGATGTCGACATCGCCGTCGCAGGTGGCATGGAGTCGATGTCGAACGTGCCGTACTACGTGCCCGGTGCGCGCACCGGCCTGCGCTTCGGCAACGCGGCGCTCGTCGATGGCATGCAGTTCGATGGCCTCTGGGACATCTACAACAACTACGCGATGGGCAACGCCGCCGAGCTGTGCGCGCGTGAGCTGCACATCGGTCGCGAGGAGCAGGACGCGTACGCCGCGGAGTCGTACCGTCGTGCGGCCGCCGCGCACAAGGCGGGCGCGTTCAAGCTCGAGGTGACGCCGGTCGAGGTCACCATCAAGAAGGAGAAGCGCCAGATCGTCGACGACGAGGAGCCATCGCGCGGCGGTGATCTCGCGAAGCTGAAGACGCTACGTCCGGCGTTCGACAAGGACGGCACCGTCACGGCGGGCAACTCGTCGTCCATCAACGATGGCGGCGCAGCGCTCGTGCTCATGAGCCGCGAGACGGCCGAGAAGCGCGGCGCGAAGATCCTCGGACGCGTCGTCGCGCAGGCGATGGCAGCGCAGGCGCCGGAGTGGTTCACCACCGCGCCCGCCGCCGCGATCGATCGCGCGCTCGGCAAGGCCGGCTGGAAGCGCGGCGAGGTGGACCTCTTCGAGATCAACGAGGCGTTCGCGGTCGTCGCGCTCGCCAACAACAAGCTGCTCGGCCTCGACGCCGCGCGCGTGAACGTCAACGGTGGCGCCGTCGCGCTCGGCCACCCCATCGGCTGCTCGGGCTCGCGCATCCTCGTGACGCTCCTGCACGCGCTCGCCGCCCGCAACCTCAAGCGCGGCGTCGCCTCGCTCTGTCTCGGCGGTGGCGAAGCCGTCGCCCTCTGCGTGGAGCGCGTCTGAACATGGCCAACGTCATCAACAAGGTCGGCGTCATCGGTGCAGGCCAGATGGGCGGCGGCATCGCGCAGGTCGCTGCGCTCGCAGGCCTCGAGGTCGTCCTCGTCGACGCGGAGCAGGCGTTCGCAGAGCGCGGCAAGCAGAAGATCCTCGAGAGCCTCGAGCGCCTCGTCGGCAAGGGTAAGCTCAAGGCGGAGGAGCGCGCGGTCGCCGGCGAGAAGATCCACCCCGCGTCGAGCTACAGCGCGTTCGCCGACTGCGACCTCGTGGTCGAGGCCGCCACCGAGAACCAGGAGCTGAAGAAGAAGATCTTCCGCGATCTCGATGCGGTCGCGAAGCCCGGCGCGATCCTCGCGTCGAACACGTCATCGATCTCCATCACGCTGCTCGGTGCGCAGACCAAGCGTCCCGAGCAGGTCATCGGCATGCACTTCATGAACCCGGTGCCGGTCATGAAGCTCGTCGAGGTCGTCCGTGGGCTCGCCACCAGCGACGAGACGTACGCCGCGATCATCGCGCTCGGCGAGCGCTTCGGCAAGAAGCTCGTCACGGCGAAGGACATCCCGGGCTTCATCGTCAACCGCCTGCTCATCCCGTTCCTCAACGAAGCATGCTTCGCGCTCCAGGAGTCGCTCGGGTCCATCGACGACATCGATCAGGGCGTGAAGCTCGGGCTCAACCACCCGATGGGCCCGTTCGAGCTCGCGGATCTGATCGGGCTCGACACGTGCCTCGCCATCTCGGAGGTGCTGCACGCCGAGCTCGGCGACGACAAGTACCGTCCTGCGCCGCTGCTCCGGCAGTACGTCGCCGCCGGCTGGCTCGGGCGCAAGTCGGGTCGGGGGTTTTACAAGTACTAGGCAGCTCCTGGCCTCGGCACGTCGACCACGAGAACAAGACGCACGCAGCTTCTTCGAGCTCCGACGTGACGCACGGCCTTGGAGGAGGGCGGCGCGGAAGCGGTGCGAAAGAACGAAAATGGCCTCGCGTTGATCGGGTGAGGGTGAAAGGCTGCGTGCTCACCGTCGATGGAGAGCGAGCAAGAGGTCGAAGGTCTGGTGAAGCGCGTGGTCTACCGCGCTGCCGACGGGATCTTCGCGGTCGTGCGGCTCGACGTCGCCGATCGTGAGCAGCCGGTGACGGTCGTGGGAGCGCTCGGGGAGCTCCGCGACGGTGAGTATGTCGTCGTCACCGGACGCTGGGAGAAGCACGCGGCGCACGGCGAGCAGCTGCGTGCGACTCGTGCCGTGGCCGCACCTCCGCGTACGGAGGCCGGCGTGCGTCGCTACCTCGAGGGGCTGCCCGGACTCGGCGCGGCGCTCGCCGAGCGGCTCGTCGGCAGCTTCGGCGTCGCGGCGATCGAGGTGCTCGAGGGCGAGGCGTGGCGTGCGGCGCAGGTCAAGGGGGTCGGTAAAGCGCGGGCCGAGCGGGCGGGCAGGGCGGCGGTGGAGCGCAAGCGCGAGCGCGAGGTCATGGTCTTCCTGCAGGGCCTCGGCGTGTCGCGGGCGTACGCCGCACGCATCCGGAAGGCCTACGGAGACGACGCGATCGCGCGCGTGCGCGATAACCCGTATCGCCTCGCGCGCGACGTCGACGGCATCGGCTTTCTCGTCGCGGATCGCATCGCGCGCGGCATGGGTGTCCAGCCCGATGCACCGGAGCGCCGCGAGGCCGCGATGCTGCACGCGCTCCAGACCTTTGCCGACGACGGCCACGCGCGGATGACGCGGGTGCCGCTGTTCGCGCGCGTGGAGCTGTTGCTCGGTGGCGAGTCGCAGCCCGTGGATGTGGACGCGAGCGGACGCGCGATCGAGCGGCTCGCGCTTGAGGGTGCCGTCGTCCGCGAGGGCGAAGCCGTGTACCTGTCGCGGCTCCACAAGGCGGAGGTCGGGCTGGCCTCGCGCATCCTCGCGCTGCGTGATGCCGAGCGTCGCGCTGCGCCGACGATCGGCGACGACGTGCCGCTCTCCGATGGACAGCGAGCGGCGCTGGACTCGCTCGGGCGCTCGGGTGTCGCGGTGCTCACGGGCGGACCGGGCACCGGCAAGACGACCGTGACGCGCGCGCTCGTGCACGCGTGGGAAGCGGAAGGCCGTCGGGTGCTGCTCGCGGCACCGACGGGCCGCGCGGCTCGTCGACTGTCGGAGGCGACGCAGCGCGAGGCGCTCACGCTGCATCGGCTCCTCGAGTGGGGGCGCGGCTCGGGGCGAGGTGGCTTCCAGCGAGACAGTGCCAACCCCCTCGAGGCTGACCTCATCGTGGTCGACGAGGCCTCCATGATCGACCTCTTACTCGCACGCGCGCTCGTCGACGCGTGTCCGCTCGGCGTGACGCTCGTGTGGGTCGGCG
This sequence comes from Polyangia bacterium, assembly GCA_039923495.1. Classification (GTDB taxonomy): domain Bacteria; phylum Myxococcota_A; class Polyangia; order Palsa-1104; family Palsa-1104; genus JBDTCO01. The sequence continues at coordinate 5,321 of JBDTCO010000274.1, read as the reverse complement.
ACGTCGATCAGCTGCCATCGGTGGGCCCGGGGCAGGTGCTCGCCGATCTCATCTGTTCGGGCGCCGTGCCGGTCGCGCGGCTCACGGAGGTGTTCCGGCAGGCCGAGGGCTCCGGCATCGTGGACGCGGCGTATCGCGTGCTCGCCGGTGAGGTCCCCGTCAGCAGGCCCGCGCCGGACGGCGGCACCAGCGACTTCTACGTCATCGAGGTCGAGCGCGCGGAGGAGGCCGAGGACCGCGTCCTGCGGCTCGTGCGCGAGCGCATCCCGCGTGCGTTCGAGCTCGATCCGCTGCGCGATGTGCAGGTGCTCGCGCCGATGCATCGAGGCACGGCCGGCACGGCGCGCCTCAACGCCGCGCTCGCGCAGGCGCTCTCGGGCAAGCGCGATCCCCTCGAGCTTGGCGGTCGCGATCGCGAAGATCGACCGCGCGCGCTGCACGTCGGCGACAAGGTGATGCAGGTCCGCAACGACTACGACCGCGACGTCTTCAACGGCGACATCGGCTTCATCTCGGGCCCGCTCCGCGACGCGGACGGCGACGTGACGGGCCTCGTCGTCGACTTCGATGGGCGGGCCGTGGAGTACGACGGCGAGTCCTCGTCGGCGCTGGAGCTGGCGTACTGCGTGTCCATCCACAAGAGCCAGGGCTCGGAGTATCCGGCCGTCGTCGTGACGCTCGTCGCAGGCCACCACCTCATGCTGCGGCGCAACCTCCTCTACACTGCGATCACGCGGGCGCGCAGCCTCGTCGTGCTCGTCGTCGAGCCGCGCGCGCTCCGTCGCGCCGTGGAGAACGAGGGCGACGTCGACCGGCGAAGTGGCCTCCGCGAGCGGCTCTCTCGTGGCGACGCGATGATAGGATCCGTGTGAACGTGCGCACGCTGCTCCTCACCCTCGTCTTCCTCGCCGCGACCAGCTGCTCGAGCGGCTTCGCCGAGTTCGATGCGTCGGTCCAGCGAGACGCCGGCATCCCCGACGAAGGCACTCTGCTCGATGGCGGCATCCCCGTCGCGGCGATCTTCACCATCACCGGTTGCGACTCGCTGACCTTCGACGTCGAGGCTCGTCCGTCGTGCATCGCCGGACCGCATCGCGCGCTCATGTTCGTGCCGCTCGGTCCCGGCGTGCAGGCCTTCGTGTGGACGCTCCCTGGTGGCGATCCGGCGACGTCGGCGCTCCCCTCTCCGACCGTCTCGTGGAGCGCTGTCGGCACCTACGCCGTGATGCTCGCGACCGGTGGCAGCGGGGGCTCCGCGCTGTCGAGCGGGACCGTGAAGATCGTCGAAGGGGCCGCGGGCGCTCCGTGCCTCGCACCGGACGACTGCGACGCGACGCTCGGGTTGACGTGCCTCTGTTCGGCGGAGCAGGGGTGCCCCGCGGGCCTCTCCGCGGGCCTCTGCGTTCGGCTCTGCGAGACCACGAGCTGCCACTTCGGCGAGGCGTGCATCGATCTGGCGCGCGGCGGCACGAGCAGCGACGTCGACGGCGGCGTGCCCGATGGTGGCGTCGAAGGTGGCTTCCGCGTCCATGCGTGCTTGCCGTCGTGCTCGACCAGCGCAACGTGTCGCACGGGATTTTCGTGTCGGACGCTCCCGCAGGTCGCCGTCGGCGCCGACGAGCACGCGCCCTACTCGTGGACGCAGGCCTGCTTTGCCGAGGTGCTCGGTGACGTCGGCGACAGCTGCGATGATGTCGACGGCAACCCCGACCCCGGCCAGTGCCTCACGGGGCGCTGCGATCCGCTCGGCGCGGACGGGCTCTGCACCGAGGCGTGCAGCACCGATGATCCGTGCCCCGACTCGGCCGCGTGCGTCGCCATCCCGGTGATCGGCTCGCGCTGCCTTTTGCGCTGCGAGAGCGCGAGCGACTGCGTCGATCCGCTGCTCACCTGCCAGGGCCCAGGCGTGGGCGGTCTCGGCTATACGCTGCCCTCGAGCGAGGCCACAACGACGACACTGTGCTCGCCGAAGCGGTGTACCAGCGACACGGACTGTGCCCCCGCGGGGAGCTGTGTCAGCTCTGGTGGCACGCTTTTTTGCGCGAGGTGAGCGCCACGGCCACGAGGCCCGCCGCGAGCACGAGCGTGCCGGCCGGCGCCTGACGCCCGGGACCCGCGGCAGAGCAACCCGGCAGCGCGGCCTTGGCTGCCTTCGGGCGGTGCGCCATGTCGTCCTGCGTCGCGCTGCCGTCGTGGCTCGAAGGAGGCGTGGTCGCGAGGTCCTTCGCTTCTTCGCCGCCGTCGGCGCCGGCGTCGTCGCTGATGGCGGGGTCTTCGGGGCCGCCGGGCGGAAAGGCGTGGGCCGACCCCGCCATCGCCAGCACGGCGGACGCGAGGAGCACGGCGCGAAGTCTCTGCATGGGCAAAGCGTACCGCATGCGGGCTGCCTCTCGCGCGCGAGAAATTGTCGGACGTGGCACCCGGGCATGTACGATTCGCGGGTCGTGCGTATCCTCGGGATCGATCCAGGCAGCCTCCGCTGCGGCTACGGCGTCGTCGAGCGCCTCGCGGCTGGGCGCGTGCGCTACGTCGAGTGCGGCGTGGTCGAGGCCCGGCCCACGGCGCCCTTGCACCTGCGCCTCGTCGAGATCGGCGCGGGGTTGCGCGAGGTCATCGGCGAGCTGCGCCCGCACGTCGTCGCCGTCGAGGGGGTGTTCCACGGCAAGAACGCACGCTCCGCCTTGCAGCTCGGCCACGCGCGCGGCGTCGCGCTGCTCGTGTGCGGTGAGGCGTCGCTCGGCGTGAGCGAGTACGCACCCGCCACGGTGAAGCGCGCGGTCGCGGGCTCGGGTCGTGCGACGAAGGAGCAGGTGCTCCGTATGGTGCGTGTGCTCTGCACGCTCGAGGGCTCGCCGAAGCTCGACGCCTCCGATGCGCTCGCGGTGGCCATCTGCCACGCGTTCTCGACGAAGGTGCGCGTGGGCCAGGCATGATAACGCGCGTCCGCGGCGCGCTGCTCGATCGCGAGCTCGATCGCGTGACCGTCGAGGTCGGCGGCGTCGGGCTCGACATCACCATCTCGCTCCAGACGCGCGCGCACCTGCCCGCCGTCGGGGCGGAGTGCTCGCTGTACACGTACCTCGCCGTACGCGAGGACGCGCTGCAGCTCTATGGGTTCCGCTCGCCCGAGGAGCGCCAGGCGTTCTTGCTGTGCATCTCGGTGAACCAGGTAGGTCCGAAGCTCGCGATGTCGATCCTGTCGACCATCGACGCGGAGGGCCTGGGTGCAGCGGTTCGCGGCGGAGATCACGGACGCCTGCGCAAGATCCCGGGCGTCGGGCAGAAGACCGCCGAGCGCCTCGTGCTTGAGCTCAAGGACAAGATCGATCGCATCGGTCTGTCGGGCGACAGGGTCGTCGCGCCGCCGCCCAGGCCGGGCGCGCTCACGGGGCCCGCAGCAACGGTGGCGGCTGCGCTCTCGAACCTCGGCTACAAGGCGTCCGAGGCCGAGCGCGCGGCGAAGGAAGCGCTCGCCGCAGCACCGACCGAGGGTGTCGAGCTGCTGCTCACCCGGGCGCTGCGCGGCCTCGCGGAGTAAGCTGGCTCGTACCATGGCGCGCAAGAAGCACATCGAGGAGGCAGGGGCCGCCGCGGCGCCACCCAGCGAGGTCCGCCTCGTCGACGCGCGCGACTCGCGCGACGACTTCGCGCTGCGCCCGCAGAGCTTCGACGAGTACATCGGCCAGAAGAAGGTCCTGTCGAACCTGAAGGTCTTCGTCGAGGCCGCGCTCAAGCGAGGCGAGGCGCTCGACCACGTGCTGTTCTCGGGACCACCGGGCATCGGCAAGACCACGCTCGCGCACCTCATCGCGGGCGAGCTCGGCGTCGGCCTGCGCTCCGTCGGTGCGCCGGCCATCGAGCACAAGGGGACGCTCGCGTCGTACCTCACGTCGCTCGAGCCTCGCGGCGTGCTGTTCATCGACGAGGTGCATCGCCTGCAGCCGGTCGTCGAGGAGTACCTCTATCCGGCGATGGAGGATTTTCGGCTCGAGATCCCCGTCGGTGATGGTCCGAACGCGGAGATGCTTCCGCTCAAGCTGCCACGCTTCTCGCTCGTGGCGGCGACCACGCGCACGGGCCTTTTGTCCGCGCCGTTCCTCTCGCGCTTCGGCATCGTGCTCCGGCTCGAGTACTACACCGCCGACGAGCTCACCGTCATCGTGCGTCGCTCCGCGGGCATCCTCGGCGTCGACATCGACGGCGACGGTGCCGCCGAGATCGGCCGTCGCGCCAGGGGCACGCCGCGCATCGCGAACCACCTTCTGCGCCGCGTGCGCGACTTCGCCGAAGTCGATGGCGACGGCCGTATCACGCGCGAGGTCGCGCAGGGCGCGCTCACACGGCTCGGGGTCGACGCGCTCGGGCTCGACGATCTCGACAGGGCGATGCTGCGCACGCTCGTCGAGAAGTTCGATGGTGGTCCCGTCGGTGTGGAGTCGCTGGCTGCGGCTCTAGGCGAGGAGCGCGAGACGCTCGAGGACGTCGTCGAGCCCTACCTCATCCAGGAGGGGTTGCTCATGCGCACGCCGCGCGGCCGCGTGGCGACGCGTCGAGCCTGCGAGCACCTCGGCTTGCAACCGCCGCGGCAGACCTCGCTGCTGTAGAGCAGCTCACGCTGGACCGCGCCTCGAGCGCACCAGGCAGGTGCGAAGCAGGTGTCGTCGACGACGAGGAACGTCATCGCGGGCCTGCGGCGGGCCCCGGGGCGCGCAGGTCGAGCCGGTACACCGCGGTCTCGATCTCGGCCATGCCGCGCGTCTCGTAGAAGCCGCGGGTGTAGCTCTCGCGTGCGCGCGAGCAAAGCACCTCGATGCGCGCGCAGCCGAGGCTCCGCGCGTGCGCGACCGCGGCCTCCAGCAGCAGCGTGCCCGCGCCAGCGCCGCGATCGCCGCCATCCACCGCGAGCTCGTCCACGGAGGCGACCCGGCCGCCGATGCGGATCTGGGGTCTGTGCGTCATCGCGAGGTACCCCACGACGCGCGAGCTGCGGTGCGCCACGAACACCGCCGCCTCTGGGTGCCGCGCGACCTGCGTGAAGGTCTCGTCGTACGCGCGATCGTCGGGAGAGTACCCGAGCTGCTTCACCAGCGTGCGGACTGCGGCAGAGTCACCCGGTCTGGCGCGCCGGATGGCGAGGCGTTCCGCGTCGGCCATCGTCCAGGGATCGTAGATCGGCGCCCATGGGGGAGCAACAGGAGCGGAGGTCTGCCCGATCTTGACTGTACGCGTGTTCAGTGCTAGATTCGTCATACAGTCGTCGTGCGCGCGTCGTGGGGTCAGATCGAGCTGGGGAGCCCGGGTTTGCGTCACGACGCGCGCAT
>JBDTCO010000273.1:0-4921 GCA_039923495.1 Polyangia bacterium | reverse complement strand
ACGTCACGCACGGCGAGGCCGGGCGAGAGCAGCTCGAGATCGTCGCCGAGGATCGTCTCGGCGGTCTCGCGCAGACGGTCGAGCTCGCCCGGCTCGGGGCGGCGCGAGATGAACTTGCCGTAGCGCGGGCGCACGTAGACGGTGCCAGCGAGCGCGTACGCCTCCATGCCCTGCGCAGCGACGGCGACCTTGTCGCGGGGACCGCTGTCGCTGTCGTTCTTGGCCACGGTCTGGCCGACCTTGTCGGGGTGGTCGAGGTCGTGGACGAGGTGGAACCCACCCTTGCCGTCGAGATCGAGCGTCGCGTGCTGCTCCATGCGATCGGTGATCGTGCCGAGCGTCAGCGTGGTGGTCTGTTCGACGTCGAGGCCGCGCGCGCCGAGCTTGTCGTCTATCGCCGAGCCCGGCTGCGTTAGTGCCGCCACCAGCTCGCTCGGCTGGGTCAGCTTGTCGACGGCCACGACCTTGCTGCCTTGCTGCGGCAGACCGAGATCGTCCTCGGCGGGGCGGTGACACGCGGCCAGGAACACGGACGAGAAAGCGCTCACGATCGAGAGGGTGAGGACGGTGAGGCGCACGCGCAGAAGCTAGCACGGAATTGTCGCGGCACCGTCGGGGTTGTACGCTGGAACGGCGCATGAACCCGACGGACGACTCGCTTTCCGCCGCCCTCGGGCAGGTGCTCGCCACGCCGCTGGGCGCGTGGTTGTTCGCGGCGTTCGCAGCCTTGTGGGGCGCGCTGTGGGGCAGCTTCTTCAACGTCTGCATCCACCGCATAGGGCTCCACGAGTCGGTGGTGCACCCGCGCTCGCGCTGCCCACGCTGCGGTCGCGGCATCCACGCGCTCGAGAACATTCCCGTCCTCAGCTGGCTCTTGCTGCGCGGCAAGTGCGCGGGCTGCGCGCTGCCGATCTCGGTTCGTTATCCGCTCGTCGAGCTGCTGTCGCTCTTCGTCGCGCTCGCCATCTGGCAGCGGCTGCAGGGGCAGCCCGACGATCCGGTGCACCTCCTCGCGCGCTTCTTCGTCGACTTCGCGCTGTGCGGCACGCTGCTCGTGCTCGCCGGCATCGACCTCGATCACCTCATCATCCCCGATCGCATCACGTACCCCGCGATCCCGATCTTCTTCGTCGTGGCGTTGCTGCTGCAGCAGGTCTCCCCGCTCGAGCTCGTGCTCGGACCGTTCGTGGGCTACGGCCTCGTCTTCATCGTCGCCGAGGTCGGGTACCTCGTCCTCAAGCGCGAGGCGATGGGCTACGGCGATGCGAAGCTGCTCGCGGTCGTGGGTGCCGCCCTCGGCTGGCGCGCGCCGGTGTTCGCCTTCTTCATGGCGCCGTTCGTCGGGTTGCTCGTGATCGTGCCGCTTTTGCTGTGGCGCAGGAAGCGGCTGCTCGGTGCGGGCGAGGTGCCGTACGGACCCTTCCTGGCCGTGGCGAGCGTGTTCTATGTCCTCTTCGAAAACGAGATCCGCCGCTTCATGACCTTCTGATCCCGCGCGCGATCGCGCTGTCGCCGATTGTCACGTCGCTCCGTTCTGCCTCGGTCGCTGTGGCTGCAAGCGCGCGAATCTGCGAGGCCACAGCTGGTCCGCGTCCTGCTCCTCATCGGGTTCGCAACACGGACTCACCTATCCACTCTGACGAGGAGCTGATCATGAACACGACGAACACGAAGAACCCGAGCTGGTGGAACGACAAGCACACGAGCGCGTGGGACAAGACGAAGGACGCCTTTCATCGCGACTGGGAGCAGACGAAGGCCGACTTCTCGAAGACCAAGGGCCAGGAGCTCAAGCAGAACGTCGCCGACACGGTCAAGCAGGCCGCGGGCAAGCAAGTCATCCCACCCGACAACGTCGCCAACGCGAAGCCGGTGCATGACCACAAGATCCACGAAGACTACGAAGCGGCCGAGCCCGCGCTACGCTACGGCTACGGCGCGTCGAGCCAGTTCGCCGACCACAAGTCGTGGGACGACAAGCTCGAGACGAAGCTCTCGACCGACTGGGAAGGCCTCAAGTCGGGCCGGTCGTGGAGCGACGTGAAGACGCACGTCCGCTCGGGCTTCGAGCGCGCGCGCAAGCAGTCGTAGCTCGTACTCTGTCGCGCCGAACGGCGCAGAGAGCGCATCTCAACGGGAGCGTCGCACTTCACTGTGCGGCGCTCTTCGCTTTTTGTCGGTCCACGCTGCTCGGTCCACGCTGAAGGAGAATCACCATGGTCAAGTACGCACTGCTCGCTCGTGTAGAAGCCAAGCCGGGCAAGGAAGCCGACGTCGAGAAGTTCCTCGCTGGCGCGCTGCCGCTCGCGCAGGCCGAGAAGCAGACCCGCACGTGGTACGCGTGGAAGATCGATGCGAAGACGTTCGGCATCTTCGACACGTTCGAGGACGAGGAGCGCCGCAAGGCGCACCTCGGTGGCGAGATCGCCAAGGCGCTCATGGCCAACGCAGACGCGTTGCTCGCGAAGCCGCCGGTGATCGAGCAGCTCACGATCCTCGCCGCGAAGTAGCAACGGTCCGGCGGTGATAGTCGTGATCATGGGGGTCTCTGGCTCCGGAAAGACGACCGTCGGACGCGCGCTCGCGGCGCGGCTCGGCTGGCAGTTCGCCGACGGAGACGACTTCCACAGCGCGCACGCCGTGGCGAAGATGCGAGCAGGCACCCCGCTCACCGACGAAGATCGCGCGCCGTGGCTCGCCGCGATCCGCGATGCGATGACCGGCTGGACCTCGTCGGATACGGACACGGTGCTGGCCTGCTCGGCGCTCAAGGGGACGTACCGGCATGCGCTCGCGATGCAGGGTGTCCGCTTCGTGTTCCTCGACGTCGACGAGCCCACGCTCGCCGCGCGGATGAAGGCGCGCGACCACTTCATGCCGCCGTCGTTGCTGCAAAGTCAGCTCGCGACGCTCGAGGTGCCGTCGGCGAAGGAAGCGCTGCGCGTCGATGCGGCGCGTCCCATCGACGATGTGGTGCGCGAGATCGCTGCGGCGCTGTAGCGCTGGGTCACCCGTCCATCGGCGGGCCTCGACGGGTCCGCGCGGAGGGGAGTTACGCTGCGTACGGCACGCGCAGCAGGCCACGGGAAGGCTCCTGGCCGTTTTGCGCCTGGTGCCGTGTGGAAACAGGCTCTTGTCTAGGTGGGTCGTGTCCCCGGTCTATGTGGCTCTTGTCTAGGTGGGTCGTGTCCCCGGTCTAGGGGACGGGGTGGGCGAAGAAGAGACGGCGACCGGAGCGGGGTTTGTGCTTCTTCTCCCAGGTGCGGATCGTCTCGAGCACGCGGCCGAGGCGGGCTCGGTCGACGATCTCGGCGCCGCTGCCGTCGGTGGTGACGATGCCCTTGCTCGGGATGCCGGTGAGCGTCTCGAGGTGGAAGGCGAGCGTGCCGATGGTCGCGCTCGCGGCGTCGCGCTCCTCGCGCTCGAGGTCGGCGAGCAGCTCGAGCTTGTCGGCGAGCGTGCTCACGCGCAGCGGGGCCCCGAGCGCGAAGCGCGTGTCGGCGCCGTGCTTCGCGACGAGCGCAGCGACGTGCTCGCGGATGCGCGCGTCGTAGCTGTCGTCATCGAGCTCGGTCTCGTAGAAGCGCTCCGGCTCCGGCTCGAGCAGCTGGCTCAGCGTGCTCTCCATGGCCTCGACGATCTCGGGCCCGGCGCCCCGGCGTCGCTCGAGCAACGCGTCGACGACGGAGACGTCGCCGGCGAGCGCGACCGCGGACGCGGCCTGCGTGAACGCGTCGGAGTCGATCCACGGCAGCAGCGCGCGCACGTCGCCTGCCGCAGCGCACAGGTACATCGCGCCGAGGAAGAGCGGGTGCGGCTGCTCTTCTGCGAGCAGCTGGGCGAGGACGGCGACGTGCTCGAAGTTGCCGCGCCTATTCTCGGCGAGCACGTCGAGGAAGCGAGCCCACGCGGAGCCAGGGGCGACCTCGTCGGGCTCGCCACCGAACGACCAGCCGTCGTTGAACAGCCACTCGTCGCCGATGAAAGATGGGGTCTCGAACGTGGTCATGAGCGTCCTCCGAAGGGCAGGTGCAGGCCGCGCGTGGGCAGCGCGGATGGTCCGCCGCGGAGCGACGCGTCGACGTGGTGTGCGGCCTCGCGTCCGTCCGAGATGGCCCACACGATGAGGCTCGCGCCGCGTGAGGCGTCCCCCGCACAGAACACGCCCGGCGCGCTGGTCTGGCGCTGCGCATCCACGATGATGTTCCCGCGCGGATCGAGGCGGACGCCCAGCTCGTCGGGGAGCGTGCCGGGGTCGGGTCCGACGAAGCCGAGCGCCAGCACGAGCAGGTCGAGCTCGATGCGCTGCTCCGTGCCAGGCACATCGACGACGCGACCGTCTTTCTGCACGGTCTCGATCCAGTGCAGCGCGACGAGCTGACCGTGCTCACCTTCGAGCCGCGTGGTGCGACGAGCGAAGAGCCGGGCGCCGCCCTCCTCGTGGCTGGTGGAGGTGCGAAACACCATCGGCCACTGCGGCCACGGGTTGCTGCTGTCGCGCGTCGGAGGTGGCGCTGCGAGGAGCTCGACCTGCGACACCGCGGACGCGCCTTGACGGTGCGCCGTGCCCAGGCAGTCCGAGCCTGTGTCGCCGCCTCCGAGGATGAGCACGCGCCGGCCGCGCGCATCGAGCGCGGCCGGCACCGTCGCGCGGTTCTGCGCCTCGAGGTACGGCATCGCGAGCACGACCCCCGACAGGTCTGCGCCCGGCACGTCGAGCAGGCGCGGACGCGCAGCGCCGATCGCCAGCACGACAGCATCGTGCTCCTTGCGCAGCGCGCTCCAGCTCGGCGACTTGCCGACGTGCGCGCCCGTCACGAAGCGCACACCCTCGGCCTCGAGCAGCGCGAGCCTGCGGTCGATGATGGCGCCCGACCAGATCTGGTTCAATGCCATGGATTCTTCGGCGCTCGCGGTGAAA
>JBDTCO010000272.1:0-4442 GCA_039923495.1 Polyangia bacterium | reverse complement strand
GCGTTCTCGGGGAGCATCACGTTCCTGGTCCTCCACATGGTGATCTTCTTCTTCTGGATCATCCTGAATCTGCACGTCTTCCCATTCGGCGACTGGGACACGTACCCATTCGGCTTGCTCACGATGGCGGTCTCGCTCGAGGCGATCATGCTCTCGACGCTGCTGCTGTTCTCCTCGAACCGACAGGGCGAGCGCGACCGCATCCGCGCGAACATCGAGTACGACGTGAACCTGAAGGCCGAGATGCAGATCGCGACCATGCACGAGAAGATGGACGTGCTGTACTCCGAGGTCGCGCGGCGCCTCGACCGGCTCGAGCGCGGTGGTCGCGCTCGCCTCTCGGGTGAGACCTGACCTACTTCTTGAAGATCTCGATCTTCGCGTGGCCGCGGCTCAGGTAGTCGAGCTCCTCGGCCACCTTGGGTGAGCCGTCGAGGATGCGACTCTTCGCGTAGGGCCCGCGATCCTCGACGACGACGTCGGCGCCCTTGCCGTTGGCGACGTTGCGGATGTGGATGTGTGAGCCGAGCGGGAGCGTCCGGTGCGCGACGGACAGGGCGTTCGGATTCATGGGCTCGCCGTTGGCCATCTTGCGAGTCGCGAAGCCATCCACGAGCATGCCGTTCGCGTGCTTGCCCGCCCTCTTCTCGGCGGGCGTGCCCGTGCCGTAGTAGGAGGCGTCGCCGGTCTGGTACGCCGCGTGCGAGATCTTCTCGGTGAGGAGGCTGCCTGCTGCAGCGGTGGCGCTCGACTTGGCCGCGCTGGGCTTGGTCTCGTTGGCAGCCTCCTCGAGCCCGCCTGCGGAGTGCTGGTGATCGGCGCTCGAAAGAAACTCCATGCTCATCAGGATAGCCGACACGGCGGCTCGTGGGCACCACAAGTCGCGAAGGCGAGGTACGCGGATGTGGGCCAGTGCCTACTTGGGAAGCTTGACGGCCGGGGCGTTGCGGCTCGCTCCCGGCCGCTCGCCGAGGAGCGCGAGCTCGATCTCGAGCCAGTGCAGGAGGCTGTTCGTCTTTCGGTCGCCCTGTGCCGAGAGCTTGTCGATGCCGTCTCCGATGCGCTGCCGGAGCTTGAGGCCGGCCCTGGCGTCGGTCGCGAGCCTGGCGTCGGCCGCGAGCCACAGCGCCACGAGCTGGTCGGTGTCGAAGACCTTGTTCGATCGCTTCATGACGGGATCGAGACGTTCGACCGCCAGCTTCGCGCGGGCCAGCGCCTCCATGCCGTCGTGCCGCTGGAGCGCCAGCTCGCCCAGCTGCGCCTCTGCGAGTGCGAGCTCTCGGATGAGCGCGTCCGCCGGGCTGCGCCTGATCTGAGCCTTGTACAGCCCCTCGCGCTCGACCAGCTCGGTGTGGGCCTCGGGCAGTCGGCCGAGCGCGAGGAACGCCTTGCCGATGAGCCCGGTGGCGATGACGCGATAGGTCCAGATGGCCTGCTGCTCCGTCGCGTGCGGCCAGCGCAGCACCGCGCCGATGTTCGGCGTCTCGAGGAGCTTCTCCACGCCATCGACCCGTTCGAGCGCGAGCTGCGGCTTGCCCGCCCCGAGCGCCGCGGCGGCCTGCGCGAGCCGCACGACGAGCCGGTTGCGAGCGCCGACGGTGGTCTTGTCGGCCACGAGCATCGGCACGAGCTGATCGTAGAGCGCGAGCGCGCGATCGAACTTACCCGCGGACAGGTGATAGAGCGCGTCGCGATCGAGCACGAGCGCCCGGAACTTTTCCATGCGTGGCGTCTTGTCGACGGTCGCGAGCGCCTGCTCGACGAGCTTCGCCGCTTCGGCATCGCGATCGAGGTGAAGGAGCGTGCGCGCCTTCGTGAGGCGGTGGGTGAGGCCATTCAGGTTGTCGACGAACGGCAGCTTCTCGCGCTGGTCGAAGTAGTCGATCGCGATCCGCCAGTTGCCCACCTGGGCCTGAATCAACGCGAGCTGTGTGAGGAGGAGCGCCTTGTACCGAGGGTTGCGCCGCGCGAGGTCCAGGGCAATGAGGTACACGGCCGTCGCGCGCTGCGCCAACTCGCGATTCCCCGAGTGCAGGTACTTCTCGTGGAGCACCGCGCCCATGAGGGCCAGCGCCTCGGGCTGCTCCTTGAGCTGCCCCCAGGCACCGCGGATGAGCGCGAGCGCAGCGTCCGCCTCGCGATTCGCCTCGTCCTTGCCGAGCTTGGGGAGCCTGCGTGCGATGAGGTAGGCACGCACGTAGCGCGCGACCCCACCGTCCTGGTCGAACCCCTCCTTCGCGATGTCCGCCTCGAGCTGCGCGATCGTCGCGCCCTCGTGCAGCCGTCGGTCGATATAGCCCCCCCAGCTCTCGAGCGAGCCCACGTTGTGGGCCACGGCATAGAAGTCGTCTCGCGCACCCTTGTCGTCGCCCTTGCCGAAGCGCGCGTAGGCCCGATCCTCGATCATGCGCCGGTACATGCGTGCGGCACGACGGCGCTCGACGGTGCCCTTCGGGACGTCCTTCACGTAGAGCTCGACGAGCGACTGCATGATGTCGTCGGCACCGCGCTCCCACGATTTCTCCATCACGTCGACGACGACGGCACGCCGTCGCTCGGGCGTCGTCTGAGCTTTGTACAGCGCGAGCACTCGATCCTTGATCTCCTGCGTGGGCCACGCATCCACGATGTCGAGGAGCCCGCGCGCGAGCGTCACGGAGAACGCGAGGTCGGAGCCGGGCTCCGCCTTGAAGGCATCGAGCGCTCGGAGGGCCTCCGCACGCGGTCGGCCACGTACGACGTTGCGCAGCGCGGACCGCGCGTAGCCGATGTGGTCGGTGGTGCCGATGGAGGGGTGCGTGGAGAGGCGACGGTAGGCTTCGATGAGCGGCGGAAGGTCGTCCAGCTCGCGGTACAGCGCGTCGACACGATCGGCGTAGAGCTCGAGCACGCCCGGTGAATCGACCGCGTCCACATCGACCGCTTCGATCTCGGCCCGAGCCGCGTCCTTGTCGCCCATGACGTCGGCGATCTCGCTGCGCACGATGTGCCTCGCCGCGTTGCCGACCGGGCTGCGCGCCTTGCTCTCACCGAGCGCGTCGAAGCGCGCCTTCGAGTCGATCGCGAAATCGAGCGTGAGCCGCCCTCGCTCGCGTGCGCGCAAGGCGCGGCGGTGCTCGCAAAGCGCTCGCAGCGCGGAGCCCACGCCCGCGGTCGCCGGGTTCTTCTCCCTGGAGATGTGGGTGGAGTAAAAATCTGCGGCCTCGAACTCGCCGGTTCGCAGGTGCAGACGCAGGAGGCTCACCATCTCGCTCCGGCGCTGCTCCGGGTCTTTTTCGAGCTGAAGGATCTGCGTGTGCAGCAGCATGAGCTTGTAGTCGGACGTGGTGACGTCGGCTTCGGCGCGCAGGCGCTTTACGTCCCAGTCGTCCGGCACCATGCCCGACAGCGGGAGCGAGTACGCGTCGAGGTGCCCGCCGTGGTCGCAGGTCATGACGACGCGGTGCGCGCTCGGCGATGGGTACTGGCAGTTCCACGAGGCATCGGTCAGCTGCTCCGGGCTCGCGCCGATGAGCTTGCCGGGCGCGTCGTCCTTCGAGGTGTCGAATGGCACGCGGAACAGCACGCCGTGATCGTCGCCATCGATGAGGCCGTCGTGGTTGGAGTCGCTGGTGAACTGGATGAAGAAGAGGATCTTGCCGTCGGTGGAGAACGCAGCCTGGCCGGTGAGGCCGGGCGCGTCGAGCTTCAACACCACGGGCTGGTCGCCGGGGCGGTCCAGCCGCTGCGCGACGAGATCTCGGCCCGCGCGCGCGGCGAAACCGGGACCGATGCGCGGCACGTAGCGCTCGATCGGTGTGTACACGAGCCAGCGACCATCGGGTGAGGCCGCGAGGCTGGTGACGTTGCGGTCGAAGAGCGTCTTCGCCGAGAGCCCGCCGTTCATGTCGACGAGCGAGACGCGCATGTCGGACTGCGCGCTCGGTCGTGAGAGCAACACCGCGGTGGAGGCGCTCACCCACTGCGCCTGCACCGCGCCCGGGCTCCCCGACAGGCAGCGCGCGTCGCCCTTCGGCAGCGCGCGCGCGCACAGCTGTCCCGAGGCGTCGCGCCGGAACGAGACGTAAAGGAGCTGCTTGCCGTCGGGCGAGACGCGAGGCCACGTGACCTCGGCCTCCTCGTCGAACAGGAGCTTCGGCGCGCCGGCAGTCGCCTGCTGCTCGAAGATCTCCATGATCGTGTTGCGGTTGCTGGCGAAGTAGAGCGTCTGCTCGTCGGGAGAGAGCGAGCCCAGCAGCTGATCCGCCGTGCCGATCGTGAGCCGCTCCGGGCGCTGCAGCCCGTCCCGGTCGTCCTGCGCCGCAGCGGAGGCGCCGAGCCCGGCGATGAAGCCGATGACGAGCAGCGCGTGCGGGCTCAGCATCCCTTGCCGCCCCACTTGCCGTCGTCGTTCTGGATCCAGGCGGCGCATGGCACGCCGCGCAGGTGCGCGGCGTGCCATG
>JBDTCO010000271.1:0-9266 GCA_039923495.1 Polyangia bacterium | reverse complement strand
TCGTGCTAAAGGGCGCCTCACGAAGAAAGCCGGAAAACGACCAACCCAAGACCTGACCAAACCTCATCGCTTCGCTCCGATCACGATGACCCGATCGCGGTGATCACGATGTGCCGATCTCTTTGATCACGATGCGCGGAATACGCACTTCGTGCTGCGCTGAGGCCGCGGCGTTGAGTCGGATGCTACAGCACTCTCCCAGGAACGTTCCTTCACGGAAAACGCGAAACTGAGGTTGATCGAGGTGACCTGCCCTATATCTGCGAACCAATCGCTTCCTGAAAGCACCTCACCGACGATCCTGTGAGCGCTGTCCGCGCTCGGCAACGTAGTAAACAGTAACCGTCCGGCCACCACCGTCGTGACCGGGGGTGTGCCCGGCGATCAGCCCGCGGCCCAGGCGGCGGGGAGCAAGGCGTCGATCGCGTTCGCAGGGTGATCCTGCACGCGCGGGCGCACGTCGGCGAGGTAGTCGAAGGGATTGATCCCACGCGACTCGCACGTCGCGACGAGCGAGTACAGGCCAGCGAGACTCTTGCCTGAGGCCACGTCGCCGATGAAGAGGTAGTTTTTCCGGCCGAGCGCAATCCGGCGGAGCGACCGCTCAGAGGCGTTGTTGGCCTACCGCATCCAGACGTCGGGTACAGAACGAAGCCACCGCGATCCCGCGTCAGGATCTTCACGCGGTCGCCACGCCGGCTGCCAAAGACGAAGAGGTGGCAGCTGAAGACATCGTGGCCGCGGGCACGGACGATCGCGCCGAGGCCATCGATGCTGCGGCGCAAATCGACTGGGCCCGCGGCCAGGAAGATCTTTACCGACGAGGGAAGCTTCAAATGGTCCGAAGACTGAGGGGCAGGTCACTGGTACTGCTTCAGTCCCCGTGGCGGTCATCACGCCTTCGTTGGCTCGCCATCGGAGGCAACGACGGAGCGAGGCGACAGCTTCTTCAACTTGCCAGCGAAGACGGCCTTGAAGCGCAGCAACCGATCGACAGCCCAGCGGAGGTGCTCGGCCAGCTTCTCCGTCGCGTCGGTAATGCTGCCGATGCTGTAGAATGCCACACGACTGGCTTGCTTCTCGTCGAGGCGCTCCCAAGTCAGTGGAACACCGAATTCTATGTCGATCGCTTCGCGTTCTATCGCGAGCCGATCGAACAGCGCCTTGTTGGTCGCCTGGTCCCGGTGGTCGATGTACAGCTCGACGCGGATACGTCCTGCAGAAAGGAAGTTGAAGCTGTAGTTGAACCCGGGCACCCCCGACGTGAACGAGTACCAGCTCTGTGGCTGCGCGGCCCGGGCGTTCGTGAACTGGTGCTTCTCCCTGAGATCATCGATCAGTAGCTGAAAGAAGGTCTGGTACGCGTGATCTTTAGCCGAGCGTGGAGCCGCAGAGGTCGCCGTGCCTCCGGAACCGTCGTAGGTGACGACCCAGTCTTCGGCTGTTATCCCAGCGGCCTGGATCGCTTGGACACAGAGGCGGTGAATCCCACGGGCGCTGAGATTCGTCTCGAGGTAGGCGCTATTGGACAGTCGCCGCAGCCGGCTCGAGCGGCGAAACGCGGTCGCGTCCGTGTTGACAAACTTCGGCAGCTCGTCAACCACCCGACGGAATTCGTCGTCCCCGATTGCGATGGTGCCCTCGACCGTCGCGACGGCCACGTCTACCCATGACCGCACAATCGTCTCGACACCACGCATCCGGAGCAGCGTCGGGGATGAGCCCGTCACCTGCTCCGAGGCCGCGGCCGGCTCCTCGTCTTCGTCAGCGCGCGCCGCACCGAAGTAGGGCCAGATCTCGAGTGCCTGCGCGACCAACGCCTCTGCTCGGCTGTCGATGGCCGCTGCGTTCCACTGCTCGACCCCTTCGAAGTATTTGTTGAGCTCGAGATGGCTTTCCGCGAGCCGGGCGCGCTTCTCAGCATAGGGCGCGTTGCCGAGCTCGCTATTGTAGCTGGTCAGCGTGAGGTTGCCGAGCGTGTGCAGGAGTTCCTCGTGATCGTCCTCCCAGCTCGAGCCAAGCTGCGTTCGCCATTCATCGGTGATCGTCTGGGGCATGACGTGCTCGATCGTCAGCGGGGCTGGGTCCACCCGCTCTTTGTGGCCGGCTGCCGCTTCGAGACGCTCGAGGATCAGCTTCGTCTTCTCCCTGCGCTCTCCGCTGCCGTACAGTCGAGCCGACGCGAGCCCCTCCCGGAACGTCGAGTCCCGCGGGTATCCGCGCGCGTTCATCGATAGCAGTCGCCGCACCTCGGGGACGTACACTTCTCCCTTGCAAGCGTTCCCGTGAAGCGTGGGAAACACCTTGTTGAGGCCGTGGGTCGGTACGCCTGAGACGAAGCGGCGTATGAGGAAGTTTTCGAGTACGTCAAGGACCTCGACGACTTCGTCGCTGGTCCGAGCGCCGGTCGCGTGGTCCGCCATCACCACCAAGAGGAAGGGGTAGGCGACCGTGACCTCGAGGCGGTTCAGGCGATTGAGGCGTGCACGGATCTTCGGCTCGGTGATCTTATCCGGCCGAACGAGCGCCTCGTAGTAGCCCGCAAACCGAACCAGCTCTTTGAGATGGTCGATGGGCTTGCGCCGCGGGTCCTCGTCCACCTGTGCCTTGAGAGACACATACACGTCCATCTCCCGCACGACTTCACCAGCGCGCATGAGGTAGTGCCGAACAAAGCTGGCCAGCAGATCCTCGCCGAGACGCTTCTGCATCGGCCGCCACAGCTCGCGATACACCGCGTCGTGTTCGCGCGGGTCCATCCGCATGAAGAAGTAGTTCCGGATGAGGTCGGCCTGCGATAACGGACGGCCCTTGCCGTTGAGGCTCTCGAAGATGCGGTGAGGGTTGTCCTTCTCGTTGAGGATTATGCTGACGAGCGTCAGTTTGCCGACGAGGGTGCGGAAGAGCACGTCGAGGTCGGGAGCATCGGCTCGACGGAGTTTGCTCGCGAAGTAGGCGTAGGCAGCAGCGATACCATCCGGAGAGGCGGGAGGCTCGCCTCTGACGATGCGAACGAAGGCGTCGCGGTCGCTGTCGGTCGGATCTTCCCCTTGGGTCGGCAGCAGCTTGAAGTGCTCGTTGCCTTCCTCGTGGCGGTTGGTGATGAGATCATGAATTCGATCGGCAAGCTTGGGAAGGCCGGTTTCGCGTGCGCGATCGCGAATGAGGGCCAGCAGCACGAGGAGCGTAGTGAGCCGCTGCTGCCCGTCAATAAGGAGCCGCTTTTCGACGCCTTCGGGAATTGAGCGCGCTGCTGAGGTGACGATCGAACCGATGAAGTGTGGCTTGGGATCCGTCTCGTCGATCAACTCCACGAGATCGCGCCACAGCGTCTTCCACTGCGCCTCCTGCCAGGAGTACGGGCGCTGGTAGTGCGGGACGAGAAACTGCTGGTTCCCATCGAGTACCTTCTCGATCCTTGCTTCTGCAGCTTCCATGTCCCCTACCTCCGTTAGAGCTTCTGTCCGAAGACAACATGCCTGCTTCGCTCGGCGCGACGAAGTCGAGCGCGACGAACGGCAGGTGTTTCTCGGTTTCATTTACCGGCCTAATCGGCACGGCAATCGACGGCAACGTTTGCGTCTCGGCATGCGAACCGTCGCATTCGGGACTGTCGTGCGCTTGCAAAGGGCTCTAGTCAGTGGACGACCACTCGAGGGATGAAAGCGACGCCGTGAAACGCTCATGGAGCTCGTGACTCGAGTGTTCCCGCACGTCCTCGAGGAAAGTGCGTACCGAATTAGCAGGTATAGAGCGACGTGCCATCACCAATCCGTCCTTGAGATCGCCCGCGGTGACCTGCACGCACAGAGTCTCCGGGTCGAGAGCTCGCGCTTGGGCGGCTCGTGCGCACCGCCGGAACGTCTGCGTCACCAGCTGTTGGATGTCCGCGTTGCAGAAGTAACCGTCATCCTTGCTCCGACGCCGGACGGCTTGCTTAAAGAGCTCACTGACCTCCGCCTCGTTGGGAACCGAAACCTCGAGACCTTCGACCCTCTTTCCATCGCGGGACCGTCCAAGTAGAGCGAGGTAGTACATCGCGATCGCCGTGGCCGCTGTCGTGCTCGGCGGGGGCACCGGGACGAAATGTCCAAAGCGCCCGGTGCGGACGACTGCGTCGTCGAGTGAAGAGACGTAGTTTGTCGTACATAACACCAGCCTTCCGATGCGGCTCGCCTTATCGAGCTGAACGAGCAGCTCGTTCACGTCGGCCTTCTCATCGGTGTGCATCTGCGCCGTGTCACGCGACCGGGCGATCGCGTCGACCTCGTCGATTAGGAGAACACGGTTGTCGTCATCGAAGAGCCACTGAAACTGTTCGCGAATCTTCGCCTGGCCCCAGCCGATGTAGAGGCCTTTCAAGTCGGACGGGGCGACGAAGCGCGCTTCCTGTTTGAGTTCACCGCACAGTGCACGTGCGATGTGGGTCTTGCCACAGCCAGGGGGGCCATAGAAAAGAATTCCTGCAGATCTCGAGGTGCCCTGAACGATCTTCGGGTTGCGTAGCCCCCATAGGACCTCGTCGCGCAGTAATGTGCAAATGTCGTCGTAGCCGGCGATGTCTGTCAGTGAGAGAGGACGGTCTTCGGCTGCTGGGTCGGGCCGAGTCTCCTGGCTTGTTCCCGTAGGGGCCGGGAGCTCCACACGATATTTCGATAGTGGCGCACCCGCGAGTGGAACGAGCTCTACTGCGCCGTCGGCATCGACTCCACCACCGAGTGTCGAAGGGATTAGGACGCGCGCGCTTTTTTTCTGGCTCATCCTCTCCGCGAGATCGGCAAGGTAAGGACCGGCCCAGAGCAGTGCTTCGCTCGGTACAACCAGGAAGAACGGATGAGCAAGCTTGCTGATTCTTGAGAAAACCTTGCGCTGGTAGAAGTCTTCGATCGGGCCAGAGCCCTGGAGAGTCTCAATCTCGAAGACTCCAACGTCCTTCGCGAAGACGTCCACTCGCGTGACAGTGCCCTGGCCATCTTCATCCAGCGCTACGAGCTCCTCGCCCTGCTCCTCGAAAGTGATGCTCGTGTCTGGATTGTGACGCCTGATCCACGACGCAGTCAGTGATTTGAGAGCGAGCGCCGTGCTCGACTCATTGCTGCCGCGGAACTTCTTTCCCTTTAGACCAGGGAGATAATCACCGAAGGCAAGCGTTCCGCGCGCAAGGAGTTGCTTTGCAGAGTTCTTTGCCCAAATGACGAGTTCTATGGGAGATACGTTGTGCAGAGCCTCCGGCGACCACTCTCCCACATGCCCACCGATGAGCGAGAGCGTCTGTACGATGCTCAGGAAGTCGCGCGTCGCATATGGGTCGTGCTCGTTCAGCCACGTGGGTGCGAACGTAAAGCAGGCTCCGGGCCACAGGGCCTTGAGTCGTGGAAGGTCTCGATCGTCGTAAGATGGTTCAAGCGCAACAAGATTTAAGTGTCTCGGGCCATCAAGGAGTCTCTTCTCTTCAGGTAACGCAGTGGGTTTGATGTAGCCTGCAAGTGCGGACGCGGGAACGAGTTCGACGGCGTCGTCGTTGGTCGAGCGTGTTTCGGAGCGCCAGATGAAATCCTGCGCGGATAGATAAGCCCACGAGAGTAGCGCTTCCCACACCGGTTGTAGCCAAGCCGCGCGAACGCCCCGCTCCGGGAGCTCGAGTAGCGCGACGATCGGTGCGTTCTGTGAAAGTGCGTGGAAGAAGCGAAGCTCATCCGACGGATTGAGTCCGAGTGCTGTGGGCCAGAACGGATCGGGCAGCCTGATGACCGCCTCAGCGAAGGTAACGGTTTTTGTGGCGGGTTCGGCAGCGGAGAATGAGGCTGCCTGGATGAGCGTGAGCTTGAAAGTAGAATCCCTGCTGATGGAGTCGCAGTCGACGCGCACGCCGGACCTATAGAGCTGTTTCGTGACGCGATCGATCGTGTCGCGACGCAGGCGCGACTCTGCGCGATATCCGAACGCACCGGCGAGCTCACCGAGCGTCGACTGACCGTTGCGACCAATCGAGTTGCTGAACTTCGCGCCGCGACGACATGCGTCGGCGATGATCTCACTAAGCGACTCCACTCGAGATCGTTCGACCACGTCGGAGCGATAACCGTCTTCAGGGAAGCGTATCCGTAACATGGCTCCGCTTCGCGACTCGACGATGCCGACGTTGCTACGGTTACCATCGACGATGACGCTGTCGCCATCGATGATTCGGACTTGGCGGCGCGACTCTGCAGGTACGGAACTCTTCGCCTTCGTCGGGTCCGCATCGAAGCGACGCATTCGCGCGATGTCGCCATCGACGTCGATAAAGTAGTCGTAGTCCGCGAGCCGCTCGAAGGGAGCGACCGCGACCTCCCGGCCATGCTCTTTGATGAGGTCCGGTCCAACCTCGCCATCCCCCGCAATAGCAGCCGGGAGACGCGAGACGCCGTGATGATCGACGACGTAACGCCACCCGGATTCGCGTTGTATGCCCAGGATAAAAACCTTTTCGGGGCTAGTCGATGAGCCGAGTAGCGGCGAAGCGATGCAGTGCTTGCAAAGCTCGACGATGACCGAGTTCGCCGAAGCCCAATCCTTCAGCGCCGGCAGTCCGGGTGCGCAGATCTTCCGCTTCGCGGTTAGCGACGTGCCGCTTTCCTTGAAGGTGAAGTCTGAATTTCCGGGATGTTTGCACCCAACGGTATGAGCGTTTCCTGATGTTTTCGTGTGGAGCGTTAGAAAGAACCCCTTTCCATTTTCTCTCCGCCATTTCTGGAATCGGTCGTGCGCATCGCCGTGCTTCTTGTCATCGAAGAACTCTTCCACCGATAGCTCCACATTTTTTCTGCTCATGAACACTGCACGACACAACCGACGACAGGCATGTGCAGCACGATCCCTGGTGTACCCCCCACCAAGCAGGCGTACGCACTAAGCTGCCCCGCGAACGTCTTCGCCTTCTCGATCGCCTGCGCGCGCGAGCCCGGAAAGCTCTTGTGGTCGACGATGATTGAGCGCTCCGGCGTGCTTACCAGAAGGTCGATCGCGCCGCGTACCTGGCGTCGCGCCGCGCCCCCGACGGTGCCGACGACGGGCACCTCGCGGTGCCACATACCACCGGGTATCGCGCCATCGACCCACCGACGCAGGCGGTCGTGCGCGTCGACGAGCTCCTCTGGGCGCGTGAGACCCAGATAGCCCCGCGCCGCAAGGATGCGCTGAGCCACCGTCACCCGCGCCGCCCGACTCTCGTCCATCGGGTCCGCCGCGAAGAACGCGTGGATGGCCGTGCCCACCTCGTCCATCGCGCGGCCCTTGAGGTCCAGCGCCAGCATGCCTCCGAGCTCGTGCAACTCCACATCCCACGACGCCTGCGCCAGCTCCGGCCACTCCGTCGCTGCCCTCGATGGCGCAATGTAGAAGCGCGAACGCTCCGTGCGTGCCCCTGACGCGAACCACTGCCGGCTCGTCGGCGTCTCGAGTTGTTGCGGCGGCACCAGGCCGGGTCCCAGGCGCCACACGCGTGCCATCGTCTTCAGCTTCGAGCCTGCGATCGTGATGGGCAGGTCGGCTCGATCGACCGGCAGCGACGGGAGCACGATGAGCGGCGCGTTGCCGTCGTGCAAGGTGTCGAGCCATGTCGTCATGAGGCTGGGCTCTGTTTCGCCCGACGACTTCGTGGGCGGCTTTGCCTTCACCGCCAGGATCAGGTGGTCGCGCGCCCGGGTCACACCCACGTACAGCAGGCGCAGCGCTTCTCTCGCCGCCGCCGCGATCTGCGTCCGGCCCGGCTGCGACTGCGCGACCGAGTCCACCAGGTCGCCCGTCTTCAGCGCACCGTAGGGCCACGGATAGAAGCGAATCCAGCGACCCTCGAGCGGGGCCTTGGGGTCGAACTTCTTCGCGTCGCTCTCCACCGTGGGCTGAAAGTGACCGCTGCGGCCACCGCCTTGTAGCGATTGCGACTGCGTGGTCGGCGTCGGACCGAAGCCGCGTGGCTCGTTGTCCAGGCTCCATGCGATCACCACTGGCCACTCGAGGCCCTTGCTGCGGTGGTACGTCGCGATCTCCACCGCGTCCGCGCCACCCGCGTGCTGCGCGTCTGCCTCGTCCGCCTCCGCCTCGTCGAGGAAGCGAAGCAAACCCACCAGCGAGCCGCCGCGTCGCTCCGCGCGACACTCCTCCTCGTACTGCCCCGCGAGCGCACGCATCGCTTCCAGGTTCGCTCGCGCGATCTCCGGCTGCGGCCAGCGCGTCGCGAGCTGCGGGAGCTGCCACTCGGCGAGGAGGGCGTCGACGCACTCGCTCGGCGACAGGTGCGCGAACCGTTGCAGCGGCTCGTCGGCGCGCGGCGGCGAGGCTTGGCCGTTCTTGCGCGCCTCGATGCGCGCGTGGTGCTCGCGAACGAGCTTCTCGAGCCATTCGTCCGGCGCGTGGCCGTCCCAGCCCCGCAGCGCGCTCGCGATCGCGCGCGCACCCGTGTCTCCCGCATCCACGACCAGCCGCAGGCCCGCGTGCACGAGCGTCCCCACCGGCGTCCGAAGCAGACCCGCGCGCGGCACGATCGTCGCCACGTTGCGCGCCGCGAGCGCCTTCGCGAGACCCTTCGCGTCGCTGTTGGTACACACGAGCACCGCGACGTCGGACGCGCGCAGCGGACGCACCTCGCCGCTCATCCGATCGACGACCGGTGTCTTCTCGGGCTGGTCGAGGAGCTGCCGGATGCCCTCGGCCAGCGCCTGTGTCTCGTCCTTCTGCGCCTTCGCGTCGAGCACGAAGAGGCCGAGCGGTGGCAGCTTGGCCAGCGCTGGCGAATCCGCAGCGCGCTCTGCGTCGACCCGGACCTCCTCGTCGCGATAGCCGTCGCGCGCAAACGCCTTTGCGAAGAGCTCGGAGGCGAAGTCCACCAGCGCCTTGCGGGAGCGGTAGGAGCGGTCGAGCGTGTCGACCTTGCCTCCGGCTGCATCCTGGCTCGCGATGACCGCGTCCATCAGCACCGGGTCGGCACCGCGGAACGCGTAGATGCTCTGCTTGCGATCCCCCACCCACACCGAGCGCTGCGCAAGCTCGGCGAGCTTCGTGAAGAGCGCGAGCTGGAGCGGGCTCGTGTCCTGGAACTCGTCGACGACCAACAGCTCGATGCGCTCTCCGAGCGTCTGTCGCACCGACTCGTCGTCGAGCAGAGCGAGCGCCTGCTCCTCCATGTCGGTGTAGTCGAGGTAGCGACGCTCCTCCTTCCAGTGCGCGTACGACGCGAGACCTTCCGACGCGGCGCGGTACAGGAGGTCCGTGTAGGCGCGCAGGTC
>JBDTCO010000270.1:0-6669 GCA_039923495.1 Polyangia bacterium | reverse complement strand
CGGAGCACGTCGAGGTCGATCCACTCGTGGCCAAGTACCTCTCCGATTCCAACCCCGAAGACCTGTTCCTGGTGCGGATCGATTACGCCTCCGGCGAGTCCGCCCAGCTGACGGGCAACGGCGAGATGGTTCGCAACGCGCTCAACGAGCCTGATGTCGTGAAGGTCACGACCGGCCCGCCGGGCTGGCTGCCGTCGCCGTCCGGGATCGCGCCGGACGCGCGCGGGCTCGGCGCGCGCGAGGCGTTCCACGAAAAGATGCGGGCGCAGCTCGGCTCGTCTGTGCGCTCCACCGGTGAGCAGGCAGGGCTCCTCGGCAAGACCATCCACCACGGCACCATCGAAGGCTTCGAGGCGTCCGTCGTGGCCGGCCCGAAGAACGTCGGCAAGGGCTTCGGCGGCTCCGGACTTTACGTCGCGCAGGGTGACGAGCGCGAGCTCGCGACCACCTTCGCGGGCATGGCCGAGCGCGAATGGAAAGGTCGCCTGCGCGAGCTGCCGGGCGGCTTCGTCGATGGACCGACCGCGAGCAAGGGCGTCGTGCTCACGGGCCATCTCGATCCCGTGAAGGCGAAGAACATGCGCGTCGGCACCTTCACCGTTGCCCGAGACGGCCTGCGCCCGAAGCTGGCGGACGGCGTGCTGCCGGCGAACTGGGCGGATGACCCGCGCCTCAACGTTCTCCTCGAGAACGAGTTCGACTTCCTCGTGATCCGCCCGCGGGGGCTCGCGATCGACACGGAAGAGTTCCTCATCGTCCACGAGAGCGCGGCGCCTGCCGTCGTATGGGACGAGGCGAGGGGGCTCAAGGCCGAGTCCGAAGTTCGCACGCCGGTCGGCAAAGCCGAGCCCGCGACGACGGAGCCGGCCGCATCCGAGACGATCTCCGAGGCCCAGCGCGAGTCGGACGCCGAGGCGGCGACGCTCAGCCCCGAGGTGCTTGCCGAGGTCGAGGCGCACGTCGAGGAGGGCAAGCGACTCTACGCGGAGGGAGACCTCGACGGCGCGATGGAGGAGGTTACGGAGGCGCTGAAGCTCGCGCCCAAGAATCTTGGCGCCAAGGATCTGTTCAAGGCGATCCACAAGGCGTACAGCGCGGGGGTCAAGCAGCGCGCCATCAAGGCGCTCAAGGGCAGGCAACCTGCAGCGGTGGCTGCAGGAGCGCTCGGCACCTCGGAGAACATCGCCGTCAAACAGGCGGGGATGACGGCCGTGAGGTCGCAGGGCAACGAGGACGAGAAGGAGTGAGCCTCAGCGCTCGCTCGTGACCGTGAGCGCGCAAGCACTCCTCGCGCGCTACGCCAGCGATTCGCTCGCGTTCGCCGGGACCCGTCTTTACCGACCGAGCATCGCGCGGCGGCTGCTGGCGGACGCCACCACGAACCGGCTCGCGGTTCGCGACGCGTTCTTCGTGCGCTACGACGGCGCCACGTTCGATCAGGTGCCGATCGTCCTCACCGACGCCGAGCCCGGCTCGACGTGGATGCAGGTCGTGTTTCATCGCAACTCCGCGCTGTGGACTGCGCTCGAGGCCGCCGACGCCGCGGACAACATCGCCGTCGCTTTCATCGAGCGGGAGTCGTACTTCTCGGGGGCGAAGGAACCCCGCCTCGGTCTCGACGAAGCGCTACGGCGTCACGGGTACGGCGACGTCCGCCGGATCGGAGGTGGCATCGATGCCGGGCTCTTCGAGGCGACTTTGCGGGGACGCCGCGTGCTCGTGACCGTCGGTCGTCGGCTGGACGAAGACCAACGGACGCTGCGCGATCGCCTGTGCGTGGCCCCGGTCGCGGCGCTCGCGCTCATCGACGCGGGGCAGCTCGACGGGGGGCGGAGCTACTTCGTCGAGGGACTGGCCACCGATGCGCAGCGGCTCTTCGTCCCGGACGCGCTCGTGGCGGAGGTGCCCGCGCTCCTGGCCGGTGTGGGCCGGTCGGTGCTCGGCTGGCATCGTCACGGGCAGCTCGCCGGGGGCATTCGCGCCGATATGATCTTCTTCTTCGCAGGACGTAAACTGGAGCTGGCAGGCTATACGACGCGGCAGACGCCGTTCTTCGTGATGCGTGGCGATGGCCCGGCAGCGGTGTTCGACGACGTCTACCTCGCGCCGGAGCTGCTCGATGGCGCAGCAGCGTCCCAGGCGACGGACACGTGGGCGTACGCGGCGAGCGCGCTGCACCTCCTCGACGGTCGGCATCCGTTCGGGGCGGGCGCGATGGGCGCGGTCGCCATCGCGCGCGGCGACGGGCCTCGGAGCGCCTACGCGGGTCCCGCTCGCGAGCTGCTCCGCGCCGCGCTGCTCCGTGACCCAGCGCATCGGCCACCCCTGCAGATGGTGGTCGATGCGCTCTCCGTCGAGGGCACGTAGCGTGCGGAGCGCACGTGCATGAGGCGCTGTGGCCTGCCCCGCGGCCTCTTCACCGCGTGCTCTCAGCCCGCGCTGGCGGGGTCGCAGCAGCCGGCCTATCTTGCGATTGTCCGGCTGCGTGATCGCCGGCTCGGAAAGACAACATGACAAGCAAGCGCGCGCTGCCCTGGTACTACGCCGTGAATGATCGACCCGTGAAGATGGTGGCGACGTCCGACGGCGGGATGGAGGTCATGGTCCTCGACATGAAGACCGGTGAGTTCAAGCGGGACATGAGCTACCTGTCGCAGGTATCCGATGGCGGCAAGGACGTCGACGAATTCGACGAGACCGCTTTCAATCGTCGTGTCGAGTCGATCCGCAAGGATCTCGGCAACAAGCGCTGAGGTCTTTCGACCCCGCAAGGGGCGCGCAAGGCCCCAGCGCGTCGTGGATGCACGGTGACCTGCGCTGTTCGACTCTGGTTCGACAGTTGCAACGAGTGTCTTCATGACCCGGTATGCACTCGTCCTCGCCGCCAGCCTGTCGTTCTCGGCGACGGTACACGCCGACTCCACGCCAGCACTGGCCGTGCGCAGCACGTTCGCGCCGGTCCGCACGAAGGTGACACCGCGCCAGTGGGTCAAGAATGTGGGCAAGAAGGTGAGCTCGTTCCTCTTTGCGCCGCGCGCCAGGGGAGGCCTCCAGGAGGCGATGGTGCTCGCCGCCGAGCTCCACAAGGACCAGACGCGGAAGGGGACGACCACGCCGTACATCGCGCACCTGATGGGCGTCGCTTCGATCACCCTCGAGCACGGCGGCACCGAACAAGAAGCGATGGCCGCGCTGCTTCACGACGCAGTCGAGGATCAAGGCGGCGAGAAGACGCGAATGGTCATCGAGCGCCGCTTCGGTCCGCACGTCGCGCATCTCGTCTCGGGCCTGACCGATAGCGCCGTCGAGCCGAAGCCCCCGTGGCGTGCGCGCAAGGAAGCGTACCTGCAACACCTCGTGAAGTCGGACAACTCGGTTCGGCTCATCTCGATGTCCGACAAGCTCTACAACGCACGCGCGATCGTTCGCGACCTCGAGGCCGACGGCCCGAAGTCCTTCTCGAAGTTCAGCGGCGGCCGCGACGGCGTGCTCTGGTACTACCGTTCACTCGTCGAGACCTACAATCGAACCTCGTCCAAAGGCACACCGCTCCTCGAGGAGCTGACGCAGGCCGTCGACCAGATGCACGCCCTCGCGGGGAACGCGCCGGGCGGCGCCTGATTCGCTGGATAATGAACACACGTCCGCAGCCACGGAGCGCATCCGGAGGCGACCATCGGGCAGCGACGCGCGCACGCAAGGCCAAGGACGACTCGCGATGAGCGACGCGCACACAGGCTTGTACCTGCGAACGGCCGCGCCGTGGACCGTCCTGCGCGATGCCCTCGCCGCGGCGTACGGCATTCCGCGGACCGCGGTCGTCCTCTTCGACGAGGCGGACGATTCGATCGTGCGGGTGGACATGGTCGACCACGACGAAGGATGCAAGCAGCAGGTCGATCTGTACCTCGATCTGACTCGAGTGCGCGGCGTCGCGATCGTTCGCCTGGCTGCACACGTCGCGGCCGCGACCGGGTGCGACGTCGTCTACGACGACGAGAGTACGAAGGACCCGTTCGAGTGGGCGCTCGTCGACGCTGCGGGCGCGACGCGGAGGGTCACGCAGAGCATCGAGGACCTCGACGGCCTCGTGCTGAACGAGCCATGAGCGCGTCGCTTCCGTCGCACGACTGCGCGGGCGGCTGACGTGGGCGGCGCGCAGTCCGACGATCGAGCGCGTGCGGAGCTCGCACGGCTCGTCGAGGCACATCTCTCGAAGGCGAAGCGCGCCGATTTGGCGATCTGCGCGCTCGCGCACGGGATCGCGCTCGTCGGTGGCGTCGTCGCCGACTTGCAATCCAGGGTTGGTGCCTGGGGCGACCTGGTCGGGAGGCTACGCGAGGCGGAGAGTACGTTGCGAGCCGGCTTCTTCCTCGACCCCAACGTGCATCACAGCGTCGCGCGGGCGGCGCAGCGACAGCTCGACTTCGCCACGTTGCTCATCGGCGAGGTCGAGCGCCTGCAAGCCAGCGAGACGACCCTCGTCTGAGCCTGCACGGTTTGTCGTGCTGAACATCGCTTCGCGCCTGCTGCACGGTACAATCGCGGCGATGACCTCACGCTTCCCCGAAGCGCTCGTGCTCGCGAACGAGCTGCACCAGACCCAGACGCGCAAGGGCAAGAAGACGCCGTACATCGCGCACCTGCTCGGCGTTGCATCGATCACCCTGGAGCACGGTGGCAACGAGGACCAGGCGATCGCGGCGCTGCTGCACGATGCCGTCGAAGATCAGGGTGGGCTACCGACGCTCGAGCGCATCCGCACGGCGTTCGGTGACGTCGTGGCGGAGCTCGTGGTGGGTCTCACCGACGCAGTCGTCGAGCCGAAGCCGCCATGGCGCGCGCGCAAGGAGCAGTACCTCGAGCACCTGGCGAAGAGCACCGATGCGGTGCGCCTCGTGTCGATGGCCGACAAGCTCTACAACGTGCAGACCATCGTGCGCGACCTCCGCGCCGAGGGCCTCGACACGTTCAAGCGGTTCAACGGTGGCCTCGAGGGCACCCTCTGGTACTACCGCGCGCTCGTCGAGACCTACCGCAACACGTCCTCGCACAGGATGCCGCTGTTCGGCGAGCTCGATCGGGCCGTGCAAGAGCTCGAGGCCAGGGCGAAGTGAAGGGCGATGAGCTCCGCAATCTGAAGGATCAGGCCATGCGCGCCGTCGAGAAGCGTAACTTCGATCGCGCGGCTGCGCTGTACCTCGAGGTCGCGGCGAACGAGCCCGATCCCGACTGGAACCAGCGCGCGGGCGACGCGTACCGGCGCGCGGGCCAGACGCCGCTGGCGGTCGCGCAGCTCGCGCTCGCGGCTGCCGGCCACGCGAAGAACGGCTTCCTCCTGAAGGCGATTGCCGTCAGCAAGACGCTGCTGCAGCTCGATCCGGCACACACCGCGACCCAGCGTGTGCTCGCCGACCTGTACGCGAAGCGCGACGCGAAGACCGTCCCGGCCGCGGTGCCAGCCGTCCTGAGACAAGAGCTGAGGCGGGATCTCGGCCAGCCGATCGAGCTGGTCGACGTGATCCCGAAGACGGGGGCGGTGTCCGTGCTGGCCATCGACGAGGCGCTCGACGGCACTGTGGAGGCCACGCAGGCGCCCATGGACGTGCTGCCGCTGCACCGTGTCCTCGGCGGGCGCCGGTCCGAGCACCTGTCCGTCGCCGACCTCACGGCGCTCGCGGGCGATCCGTCCCCGGGCGCGTACGAGATCGTGCTCGACGAGGACGAGCTCGAGATCGTGGTGCCCGACGAGGCTGATCTCCCGCGGATTCCTTTGTTCTCGTCGCTGAGCGCGGACGATCTGCAACAGCTCATCGAGCGCATGACGCTCTCGGAGAGAGACGGCGTGATCTTGCACCAGGGCGACGTTGGCGGCGCGCTCTACGTCATCGTCGATGGCCAGGTGCGCGTCCACGCGGATGGGCGCGACCTCGCCGTGCTCGAGGCGGGCGCGTTCTTCGGCGAGCTCGGCCTTTTGTCCGACGATCCGCGCTCGGCCACCGTCGAGGCGGTCGGGAAGGTGCGCGTGCTCGAGATCTCGCGCGAGCTCGCGTGGGACGTCATGCGACGCTCGCCCGAGGTGCTGCGGACGTTGCTACGCTTCTTCCGTGATCGCATGATCGAGCGGCTCCTCGGGACGTCGCCGCTCTTCAGGTCGCTATCGGCGGACGACGCGCGGTCGCTGTCGCAGCAGTTCATGTTCCTCGAGCTCGACGCGGGCGCGCAGGTGGTGAAGCAGGGCACCCGTGCGCCGGGCCTCTTCATCATCGTGGCGGGTGAGGTGGAGGTGCAGCGCGAAGGTGTCGTGCTCGGACGTCTCGTGCCCGGTCACGTTTTCGGCGAGATGTCGCTCCTCGCACACGGCGCAGCAACGGCCGACGTGATCGCGATCAAGAAGACGTGGGTCCTCGAGCTGCCGGCCAGCTCGTTCCACGAGATGGTGATGACCTACCCACAGGTGCTCGAGTACGTGAGCCAGCTCGACGAGGCGCGCCGTAACAGTAAAGACACCACCGACGGTGCTGTCCCCGCCACCGACGCGGTCGCCGAGTGGAGCCTCGATCTGCTGTAGCTGTGCTACGCTGTCGCCCCTATGTGCGGCATCGTCGGCGTTTACGGTCACCCTGAAGCAGCGAACATCGCGTACCTCGGTCTGCATGCCTTGCAGCA
>JBDTCO010000269.1:0-4158 GCA_039923495.1 Polyangia bacterium | reverse complement strand
CCTGGATGTCGCCCGCGGGGCTGCCTTCATCCCCTGCCTGAACGACGAAGCGCAGGATGCGCAGGCGCACGGGATGCCCGAGCGCGCTGAGCTGAGCTGCATGACGGTCGAGCTTCGCGGTCACCTGATAGTTCTACAATGTTCGAATTAAGGATGCAAGCGCGCCGAGTGCGATGAGTCGCCACAACGCCTGCAAGACGATCGCGACGATGACCGGCTTCACACCGTTGAACAGAGCAACAGCGCGCGGGAGCGTACCGAGGCGGACATAGGTCCACGCCAGCGCGGACACGATGAGCGTCGCGGGGATGATGAAACATGTTCCGGCGACGACGAGCCCGGGCCAGCCGGCGCGACGATGACCGATGTGGATCGCCATCTCCGTGGAGTTGGGCCCGGGGATGAGGTTCGTCGCGCCGAGCAGGTCGAGGAACTCCTCGCGCGTGAGCCACCGCCGTCGAGCGACCACCTCGTCTTCCATCATCGCGATGTGCGCGGCCGGTCCGCCGAACGCCGTCAGCCCGAGTCGCAGGAAGAGCGTGGCCAGCTCCCCGAGGCGCCGCCGCCGCGATGGAGGCTCGCCGCTATCGGTCATGCGGGTGTGAACTTCGCCAGGTCGTAGATGCCGATCGACTGCTCGATGCGAGCGACCTCCTCGACCATCTTCTCGAAGCCACCGTGAGGGAGCGCCTTCTCCTTGTCCTCGAACACGTCCATGAGCTTCTTCAGCTCGCGCTCGTTCAGCAGCGCGCGGAAGGCGGGGAACAGCACCGTGTCCTCACGTGCCGCGTGCGGCTCGTACATGCGGATGAAGGCACGCAGCGCATCGGAGAGCTGCCGCTTGCTGCTGTCGCTCTGGAGCCCCGCCGGTGTGGCCAGGCGCAGCACGTCGGCCGTGACGCGTCGGCCCGCCTGATGCTGTGCGACGAGGATGGTCACGAGGTCCGTGAGCTTGCCGGCGCGCACCAGGCGAGGGAACACGTACTCCTCCTCGTCCTTCTCGTGATAGTCCTCGATGAACTCGCGGACGATCGTCGCCGAGCCGCTGATCCACTCGGGTCGCACGTCCTGCCTGGCGTCGACGCGGCGGATGACCTCGCCGTACACGAGCAGGATGCGTCGCAAGATCCCGTGCTCGCGCATCAGGTCCTCGGTCGGTGTCACATCATCGTCATCCGCCTTCTTGGCCCCCTTGCCATGGGCCGATCCCGCCACGCCCAGCGCCGAGGCGCCCAGGCTGCCGACGACGAACTGCCGCCGCGTAGGTCTCATCGTGGTCATCGCTCGCTCCGTTCGCGCACCGCGAAAGGCAGCGCGGCGGAGGATCTTCGCACGCGATGAGCGCTGGCGCGACGCCGGGCTTCTCCAGCACATGGCGCGCACGGTGGTGGATCGCGACCTGCAACTCGTACTACGCATACCCATGCCGACTCTGAGAGAGTTCATGACGCCATCCCCGCACACGATCGGGGACGAACAGCCGCTCGCGACGGCGCAGCACCTCATGCGCACCCATGGATGCAGGCACCTCCCCGTGTTGCGATCCGGCGAGCTGGTGGGCATGGTCTCCGAGCGCGATGTCCTCCTCATGCTGGGGCTGCCGGGCGTCGACCCGAACCTTGCCCTCGTCGAGGAGGCGATGACCGAGCCCGCCGTCGCGCTGGCGCCGACGACGTCGCTCGAGTGGGTCGCGGCCGAGATGGCGCAGCGCAGGCTCGGCTCGGTCGTGGTGGTGGAGAGCACGCGCGTGGTCGGCGTGTTCACGTGCGTCGATGCGCTCGTCGCGCTCCAGACCTTGCTCGCTCGTGCGCGCCGACGGGGGAAGCGCGCGACGGCACGCCCCGCCCGGAAGCGCCCCACGTGAGCTTGCAGCAGCGCAGGACCGACGAGGAGCCGGGATGACCTTCAGCGCGGCGCGACGAGCGCCTGCGCCTGGAGCCACTTCCACAGACCACCCACCTCGAGCTCCGTCATGCCGCGCAGCGCGGGCATGGACCGCGTCATCTCCCCTGCTCGCTGCCGCACGTGGATGCGCAAGAGCGTGCGCCCCGAGAGCTCCTCTCGCTCGAGGTCGTCGGTGAGATCGGGGTTCTCCCCCTTGAACTTCTTCTTCCACGCGTCGGAGTAGATCGGATACGGCGCCACGAAGTCCCAGCCCATGGTGCCGCCGACACCTCTCACCGCGTGGCACAGCACGCAGCTTCCGACGTAGACGTCGCGTCCGGGCGTCGTGGCCGACCCCGCGTCGAATCGCGCAATCCAGCCGACGCGATTCACGAGCTCGACCTCGTACAGCGAATCGGCGTACCTCCACGGCCACAGGTCGCCGCGCGTGCTGGGCAGCATCGATGGAAGCACGGCATCTTTCACGACGACCTTGTTGCCGTGCAGCGTGACGGGTCGCAGATCTTCGCGCGTGGGCGGGCGTCGAAGCGCGACGAGCTCGCCAGCATGCATCGGAGTTTTGACGTTCGCCGTGTTGGCGCGGATCACCCGGGGCACCGCGCGCTTCATGTACGCCGCGTCCCGGAACGGAACCGGCACCAGCAGCCCGTCGTCGAAGTGGAGCAGCGCGAGATCGAGGTCTGCCGCCGGCGAAGACGCGCTCCACAGCGCCTCGAGCGGTACGCCACGCATGCGCATCGTCCGGTCGTACTGCGCGTCGGTCCCCGTCCACTCGCTGGTCGGGAGGGTGTCCAGGTCGACCTTGCGGGTCAGCGTCCGCTCTCCGCGCGCGTTCGTCACGTACACCGTGACGTAGCGGCCTTCGTTCGCAACGGCGAGTCGAGCTCCGCCGACCACGAGCAGCGCGACGAGCAGCGCTGCCGCGGGGACGTCATGCGTGCGCATGAAGCACGTCCGCCGTCATGACCTTCGAGAAACGTCCGCGGCGCGGGTGGTTCACACGTGCTCGAGGACGCGGACGAGCCGTGCCTTCACATCTTCGGCGGGGCCACGGAGGTTGGGGTCGTTCGCGGCGATCGTGCTCATCGGATCGATGGCGTTCACCACCGTCACGTTCGGCTCGAGCTCGTAGACGATGACGTTGCAGGGCAGCATGACGCCGATGTCGAGGTCGGCGGTGAGCGCGCGGTGCGCCAGCGGTGGGTTGCAGGCGCCGAGGATCTTGTAGCGGCGAAACTCGACCCCGAGCTTCTTCTTCAGCGTGTCCTGAACGTCGATCTCGGTGAGCACGCCGAAGCCCTCGGTCTTGAGCGCTTCCGGGACCGCGGCGAGCACGTCGTCGTACGGGCGGTTGATGACCTTCTTCATGATGAGCTCCCTCTGCAACATGAGAGCCGCTCGATGCGAGATCGGTTCGCGAACCCTTCTTTCGTCCGTCTGGCTCTCACCGATCATGGACATCCAGATTCATCTCCGGGACGGCAAGCGGGTCGACGCCGAGGTCGACGGCTACACCATCGTCACCGACCAGCCGGTATCGAATGGTGGCGACGGCGCGGCACCCGACCCCTTCACCTTGTTCCTGGCGTCCATCGGCACGTGCGCCGGCTTCTATGTGGGGGCGTACTGTCGAGCGCGCGAGATCTCGACCGAGGGCATTTCCCTGCGGCAGCACGTCGACAAGGACGACGCCGGACACATCACGCGCATCGGCGTGGAGGTGATCCTTCCCGCCAGCTTCCCGGAGGCGCAGCGCGACGGTGTGCTGCGCGCCGCGGGGTCGTGCAAGGTGAAAAAGACGCTGGCCGCACCGCCACCGATCGAGATCGCGCTGTCGACTCCCGGGCACGATCACCAGTTGCGCATCGACCCCAGGTTGTAGACCTCGGTGAAGCCGGCCTTGTGCAGCGCGCGCTTGGCCATCGCGCTGCGTGTCCCGCTCGCGCAGTAGACGATCACCGCCCGGTCGGTGGCACCGAGCTCACGCACGCGGCGATCGAGTTCGCCGAGCGGAATGTTCCGCGCGCCGTCGATGTGCCCGGTCCCGAACTCCGCCGGCGAACGCACGTCGACGAGCTGGGCGCCGCCAGCGACGAGCGCGTGGGCCTTGTCACGCCCGATGTCGGCGCGCTTCAAGAAGAAGAACGTCGCGACGACTGCGGCAAGGGCAATCCAGATCATCGTTTCTTGGCTCATCGTCTCATTGGAGCCGCGCTCGACGAAATGGGTTCGCGACGAATCGCACCTCGCTGA
>JBDTCO010000268.1:0-6575 GCA_039923495.1 Polyangia bacterium | reverse complement strand
CGTACGCGCTGCAGGAGTTCCTCACCGTCAAGTCCGACGACGTCCTCGGTCGTACCCGCATGTACGAGGCCATCGTCAAGGGCGAGCACACGCTCGAGTCGGGTCTGCCCGAGTCGTTCAACGTGCTGTTGAAGGAGCTCCAGTCGCTCTGCCTCAACGTCGAGCTCATCGAGGACCCGACCGTCCCGCGCAAGGACCAGGAGCCACTCTCCACGGTCCAGCAGCTCGCGCGTGACGCCGCGGCCAAGATCGGGGCGTAGCGTGACGTTGCGACAACTCGCTCTTGCGGCCATGCTGTTCGGCTGCCTCGGAGTCACCGCCTGCGGCGGGACGCCGAGTGCTACCGATATTTGCAAGCACTCCTGCGAGAAGCAGGCGTCGTGTCAGATGGTGAGCGACCAGCTACGCAAGTCGTGCGAAGACCTCTGCCCCGATGCGACCACGCGAGACGACGTCCAGACCATCAGAGATTCGTGCAAGAACG
This sequence comes from Polyangia bacterium, assembly GCA_039923495.1. Taxonomy (GTDB): domain Bacteria; phylum Myxococcota_A; class Polyangia; order Palsa-1104; family Palsa-1104; genus JBDTCO01. The sequence continues at coordinate 6,091 of JBDTCO010000268.1, read as the reverse complement.
CGGACGAGCTCATCAGCGAGGGCGACGACTGCGTGCAGAAGTACTGCTCGCAAGCCGAGGTCAACAGTTGCATCACGGCCGTCGCTGCGAAGTGCGAAGCGAAGTAGCTCGGAAGTCCGGTACCACCCGGCTCACAGCAACACCTAGGAGACACCCGTGAAGGACATTTTCAACTTCTTCGAGAAGCCGAAGGATCCGCTCTCGTTCAGCGCCATTCGCATCAGCCTGGCGTCGCCGGACAAGATCCGCGAGTGGTCTCACGGTGAGGTCAAGAAGCCCGAGACCATCAACTACCGGACGTTCAAGCCGGAGCGGGACGGTCTCTTCTGCGCGAAGATCTTCGGGCCGGTGAAGGACTACGAGTGCAACTGCGGCAAGTACAAGCGCATGAAGCACCGCGGTGTCGTCTGTGAAAAGTGCGGCGTCGAGGTCATCCAGTCGAAGGTCCGTCGTGAGCGCCTCGGTCACATCACGCTCGCCACGCCCGTCGCGCACATCTGGTTCCTGAAGTCGCTCCCGTCGCGCATCGGCAACTTGCTCGACATTTCGCTGAAGGAGCTCGAGAAGGTCCTGTATTGCGAGAACTACGTCGTCGTCGACCCGATGAACTCGGGCCTGTCGAAGGGTGAGCTCCTCACCGAGGATCGCTACCAGAAGCTCCTCGAGGAGCTGGGCGACGCGGCCTTCGTGGCCGGCATGGGCGCCGACTCGATCCGCGACCTGCTTCGCGACATCAACATCCCGCAGCTCGCCGAGCAGCTCCGCGCCGAGATGCGTGACGCCACCTCCGAGGCGAAGCGCAAGAAGATCGCCAAGCGCCTCAAGGTCGTCGAGGCCTTCAACCAGTCGAGCAACAAGCCCGACTGGATGATGCTCGACGTCATCCCCGTCATTCCGCCGGATCTGCGTCCGCTCGTTCCGCTCGATGGCGGCCGCTTCGCGACGTCCGATCTCAACGATCTCTACCGTCGCGTCATCAACCGCAACAACCGCCTCAAGCGGCTCCAGGAGCTCAACGCGCCCGAGATCATCATCCGCAACGAGAAGCGCATGCTGCAGGAGGCCGTCGACGCGCTGTTCGACAACGGCCGTCGCGGCAAGACCATCACGGGTCCGAACAAGCGCCCGCTGAAGTCGCTCTCCGACATGCTGAAGGGCAAGCAGGGCCGCTTCCGTCAGAACCTCCTCGGCAAGCGCGTCGACTACTCGGGCCGGTCCGTCATCGTGGTGGGCCCGGAGCTCAAGCTCCACCAGTGCGGCCTTCCGAAGAAGATGGCGCTCGAGCTCTTCAAGCCGTTCATCTACAACAAGCTCGAGGAGCGCGGCCTCGTCACGACGATCAAGTCGGCGAAGAAGCTCGTCGAGAAGGAGCGTCCCGAGGTGTGGGACATCCTCGAGGACGTCATCAAGGAGCACCCGGTTCTGCTGAACCGCGCGCCCACGCTCCACCGCCTCGGCATCCAGGCCTTCGAGCCCATCCTCATCGAGGGCAAGGCCATCCAGATGCACCCGCTCGTCTGCGCGGCGTTCAACGCCGACTTCGACGGCGATCAGATGGCCGTGCACGTGCCGCTCTCCATCGAAGCGCAGATGGAAGCCCGCGTCCTCATGATGTCGACGAACAACATCCTGTCGCCGGCCAACGGTAAGCCGATCATCGTCCCGTCCCAGGACATCGTCCTCGGCCTCTATTACATGTCGCGCGACCGCATGTTCGCGCGCGGCGAGTACAAGGAGCCGTCGGCAGCGGATGCCAAGAAGGGCATCCGTCCGTCGGGCGTGTTCGCGTCGCCAGATGAAGTCCGTATGGCGTACGACCACCAAGAGGTCGACCTCCAGGCCAAGATCAAGTGCCGCATCCCCGAGGAAGGCAACAAGCTCCTCGATACGACCGTCGGTCGCGTCATGATCTGGGACATCATCCCGGAAGGCATTCCGTGGAAGTACGTCAACCGCACGCTCGGCAAGAAGCAGCTCGCCGACCTCATCGACGCTTGCTACCGCGTCGGCGGCCAGAAGAAGACGGTCCTCCTCGCCGACAAGCTCCGCTCCCTCGGCTACCAGCACGCCATGATGGCGGGTATCTCGATCTGCATCGACGATATGCGCATCCCGGCCGCGAAGAAGCGCGAGCTCGACAAGGCACAGAAGGAAGTGTCAGAGATCGAGGAGCAGTACACCGAGGGCCTCATCACGGACGGTGAGCGCTACAACAAGGTCGTCGACATCTGGGCGCAGGTCGCCAACCGCATCTCGGAAGAGATGATGGAAGAGATCGGCTCCGAGATGATCAAGGACGAGGACACGGGCCTCGAGCGCAAGTCGCCGTCCTTCAATCCGATTTACATCATGGCCGACTCCGGCGCTCGCGGCTCGACCCAGCAGATCCGTCAGCTGGCCGGCATGCGCGGCCTCATGGCCAAGCCGTCCGGCGAGATCATCGAGACACCGATCACGACGAACTTCCGCGAGGGTCTGTCCGTCCTCCAGTACTTCATCTCGACGCACGGCGCCCGCAAGGGTCTCGCCGATACCGCGCTCAAGACCGCGAACTCCGGTTACCTCACGCGTCGCCTCGTCGACGTCGCGCAGGACGCCATCATCGCGGACTTCGATTGCGGCACCATCCAGGGCATCGAGATGTCTCCGCTGGTCGAGGGGGGCGAGATCATCGAGCAGCTCGGCGACCGCATCCTCGGCCGCACGGCGCTCGAGGACCTCATCGATCCGTACACGGGCGAAGTGCTCGTTGGCACGAACGAGGAGATCGACGAGGACAAGGTCAAGAAGATCGACGCGGCCGGTATCGACCGCGTGAAGATCCGTTCGGTGCTCACGTGTGAGACCCGTCGCGGCATCTGCATCCTCTGCTACGGCCGCGATCTCGCTCGCGGTCAGGTCGTCAACATCGGCGAAGCGGTTGGCGTCATCGCCGCCCAGTCGATCGGTGAGCCCGGCACGCAGCTCACGATGCGCACGTTCCACATCGGCGGCGTCGGCCAGGTCCGGACCGAGCAGTCGACGATCGAGTCGCGCAACGAGGGCATCGTCAAGCTCGAGGGCGTCCAGACCGTCGTGAAGGGCAACTACCTCGTCGTCATGAACCGCCACGGCGAGCTCGTCCTCACGGACGACCAGGGCCGCGAGCGTGAGCGCTACGGCCTCACGTACGGCGCCAAGCTGCTCGTCAAGAACGGGCAGAAGGTCACGGGCAAGTTCCTCCTGTCCGAGTGGGATCCCTTCTCGATGCCGATCCTCACCGAGGTCGGCGGCATCGTGAAGTACGGCGACATCATCGATCAGGAGACGATGCAGGAGCAGCTCGACGAGGTCACTGGCCTCTCGCGCAAGGTCATCGTCGAGTCCAAGGAAGGCGATACGCGTCCGCGCATCTCCCTCAAGGATTCGCATGGCAAGACGCTCAAGATCCCCGGTTCGAACCAGGAGGCGCGGTACTACCTCCCGGTCGGCGCGAACATCACGATCAACGACGGTGACACCATCGAAGCCGGTGACATCATCGCGAAGATGCCGCGCGAGACCACGAAGACGAAGGACATCACGGGCGGTCTGCCCCGCGTTGCCGAGCTCTTCGAGGCCAGAAAGCCCAAGGAGGCCGCGGTCATCTCCGAGATCGACGGCATCGTCAGCTTCGGCAAGGACACCAAGGGCAAGCGCAAGCTCATCGTCACGCCGGATGACGGCGTGGGAGATGCGCGCGAGTACCTCATCTCGAAGGGCAAGCACCTCTCGGTTCGCGAGGGTGACAAGGTCAAGCAGGGTGAGCCGCTCATGGACGGCGCCGCCAATCCGCACGACATCTTGAAGGTCATGCACGCCAAGGCGCTCGCCAAGTACCTCGTCGACGAGGTCCAGGAGGTCTATCGACTCCAGGGCGTCAAGATCAACGACAAGCACATCGAGACGATCGTCCGGCAGATGCTCCGCCGCGCGCGCGTCGTCGAGGTGGGTGACTCGAGCTTCCTCATCGACGAGCAGGTCGAGCGTCACCTGTTCGAGGAGGAGAAGGAGCGCGTCATCGCTCGTGGTGGGATCCCGCCGAAGGGCGAGGCGCTGCTGCTCGGCATCACGAAGGCATCGCTGTCGACCGAATCGTTCATCTCCGCGTCGTCGTTCCAGGAGACCACGAAGGTCCTCACCGAGGCCGCCATCCAGGGCAAGATCGACTATCTCCGTGGCCTCAAGGAGAACGTCATCATGGGCCGCCTCATCCCGGCGGGCACCGGCCTCAACGCGTACAAGAAGCTCACGCTCAACGTGCAGATGCCTGCGGAGGACGAGCTCCCCGTTCAGATCCAGCAGACGATGCCCGAGCCGCCGCAGATGTCCGCTGCGTCGCGCGACGAGTAAGTAACCGCGCAAACGCCAGGGCGTCGTCCAGACCATCGGACGGCGCCTTTTTCATTTCCGGAGGCTCCCGCTCGCCATCCATCGGCGCGAAGACCGCCGTCGCCTATGGCTTCAAGCTGAATGATGCAGCGGGCATACATGGTGCTTCACGCTTTGTAGTTGACACACATACCTCGAGAAGTAGACTGCGTCCCCTCCGAGGGGATCTCTGTCTTCCTCGATGTATTTGACACCGACGGTAGCTGGTCCCCGAAGACACGAAGCCCGAACAGCGAAGAGAGAACTAGAGAAGAATGCCGACCATCAACCAGCTCGTGAAGTTCGGCCGTCAGAAGATGAACTCCAAGACGGCTGCACCTGCTCTCAAAGCCTGCCCGCAGAAGCGTGGCGTGTGCGTTCGCGTGTACACGACGACTCCGAAGAAGCCGAACTCGGCCCTCCGCAAGGTCGCCCGCGTCCGGCTCACCAACGGGATCGAAGTGACCAGCTACATTCCTGGCGAGGGGCACAACCTCCAGGAGCACTCGGTCTGCATGATCCGCGGCGGTCGCGTGAAGGATCTTCCGGGCGTTCGCTACCACATCGTCCGCGGTACGCTCGACACGTCCGGTGTCACCGGTCGTCGTCAGAGCCGCTCGAAGTACGGCGCGAAGCGCCCCAAGTAATCATCTTCCGAGACGCGCGCGAGTAACGCGCGGCAGGAGGGAGCCTCGAAGGGCTCCGACCTGTGAGGGGGACGGGAACGTCCCCATACAGAGAAAAGGGATAAGCAATGCCTCGTAAGGGTGAAGTACCGAAGCGCGATTCGCTGCCGGATCCGAAGTTCACGGATGCGCCGATGGACGTTCGCAAGCGCCTCACGAAGTTCATGAACACCATCATGATCGACGGCAAGAAGGCCACTGCCGAGCGCATCGTGTACGGCGCGTTCGAGTTGATCGAGAAGCGCGCGAACAAGGAGCCGCTCAAGACGTTCGACGAGGCCCTCAACAACGTGAAGCCGAAGCTCGAGGTCAAGTCGCGCCGCGTCGGTGGCTCGACCTACCAGGTCCCGGTCGATGTTCGTCCGGATCGTTCGACCGCGCTCGGGATGCGTTGGCTCGTCAACTACTCGCGCGATCGTGGCGAAAAGACGATGGTCGAGAAGCTCGCGGCCGAGATCCTCGACGCGTCGCAGAACCGCGGCAACGCGGTCAAGAAGCGCGAGGACGTGCACAAGATGGCCGAGGCCAACAAGGCCTTTGCGCATTACCGCTGGTAAATCGAACCGGGGCGGCGGCCATCTGTTATGGGTGGCACCGCCGTCCCGCTTTTTGTTCCACGAAAGCCGTACCAACGAGGAGCTCTGTAAAGTACGAGAACGCGCACCGGACTAGAGGCAGCGAAGTCGTAGGAAGACCGACGAGAGATTGATAGACCCACTGGTACTGCCAGTGTCTCTACCAGCCCCCGCGTCACCCTCCCTACCGCCTCCCGAATCGCGCAAACCCAGATGCAACCTGCTCGAGCGCACGCGTGAAGTCACGACGCGGCGCCCGCGGTGTTGCCGTCGCGATTTCGCGAACACCCTTTTCAGATATGTAGTCCGTCCAAGGAGAGCCCCACGATGTCGAAGGAAAAATTCGTCCGCAACAAGCCGCACGTCAACATCGGCACGATCGGCCACGTCGATCACGGCAAGACGACGCTGACGGCAGCGATCACGAAGACGCAGGCTGCG
>JBDTCO010000267.1:0-8893 GCA_039923495.1 Polyangia bacterium | reverse complement strand
TTCGCGAGGAACTCGGACTTGAGGCGGTTCATCTCGGAGAGCTGATCGCGCTGCTGCGTGAGCTCCTGGTTGCGTCCGGTGAGCTCGTGGGTGAGGTGGCGCAGCGCATCGAAGGTCTTTGCGTTGGCGATGGCGATCGCGAGCTGTCCGGCGGCGCGGCTCGCGAAGTCGATGGCCGTCTGGCTCACGTCGGGATCGAGGAGCACGAACGCGCCCTCGGGCTCACCGCGAAACAGGATGGGGATGATCGCGCGCTGCCGTCCGTCGATGGGCTCGACGATGGCCGCGCCGGGCATCATCTGGGTTCGCGTGGGCATCGCCCCGAAGCTCGCGGCCTCGGCGCCGCGCGTCGCGGTGACCTGCAGCTCGAAGTCGAGTGCCTCTTCCCAGTCGAGCAGGATCGCGGCGGCGCGCACGTCGGTGGCGCCGACGAGGATCGTGAGCGCAGCATCGAGGAGGTTCTTGAGCTCGCCGTGTCGAGCGGCGCCAGGCGCGCTGTCGGCGATGGGGGCGTTGAGCGCCTCGGTGAAGTCGGCGGAGCGACGAATCTCGTCGGTGCGGCGCGTGACCTCTTCCTCGAGGTTCTTGTTGAGCGACGCCAGCTTGTCGACCGTCTCGCGCAGCTTGGCGGCCATCCGATTGAACGAGTCGGCGAGCGCGCCGAGCTCGTCCTTCGTCGCAACTTCGATGCGCACGTCGAGGTTGCCGCTGCGGATCTCGTCGGCGCCTCGCGCGAGCGCGAGGATCGGGCCCGAGAGCCGTCGCGCGATGAGCGCGGCTGCGAATGCCCCGAGCGCGATGAGCAGCAGCGATAGGCCGGCGACCGTTCCGATCACCTCGGCGAGCTGCTCGCGCGCAGGTCGTAGCGACAGCCCGATGCGCGCGAGCCCGACGACCTCGCGGTGTGACCGCGACTCGCCCGGCTCGGAGTGTGCCGCCACGGCGGACGACCGGACCGTCGTGACGATCGGGGCCCACAGGTCCTCGTAGCCGCGCCCCTCGAGGCGAAGGGGCTCCGCGTCGGGATCGCGCCGCAGGCGCTCGAGCCGCGCGAGATCGGGCGGTGGCGGCGCGGCGATCGACGCCTTCTGCAGCCCGACGAGCTCGTGGCCCGCGACGTCGTACACACCGGCGAGCGCGACGTCCTCCTCGCGCGCGGTGCGACGGACCGGTAGATCGAGCAGCGCCGAGTCGCCAGCGTACGCCCCGAGCTCGGCCTGCGTGGCCAGCGACGTGAGCAGCGTGTTGGCGCGGCGCGCGCGATCGGCCGCGATGAACTTTCCTTGCAGGCTGTAGAACGCCATGCCGGTGATCGTCGACGTGAGCACCGAGAGCAGCAGGATCGAGATGAAGACACGACGGCGGAACCCGTACGGCGTGTTGTTGTCGAGCATCATGCTCGGTCCGGTCGTGCCGGGCAGCGACTGGTAGCCATCCGAACGGAGCTTCATTCGACGCGCGCTCCCATCCGCAGGAGCGCCGGTAGATCGGCGCCGAGGCGACGCGCGACGTCGCCGTTGACGGTGATGCGCGCGCCGGAGAGCAGGTCGAGGCGGTCGGAGGACAGCGCCTGCGGCGATCGACCGTCGAGGAGCGCGTTCGCGATGTCCGCCGCTGCGCGCCCCGTCGCGCGTGCGCTGAAGTCCACGGCGATGAGCGCGCCGGAGTGGACCTGCTGACGCGTGGCCGCAGCGATGGGCAGCCCGCGCTCGATCTGAAGGCGCAGCGCGTACTGGAAGAGCTGCGGCGTGACGACGTCGATGTCGAAGGGCAGCCACAGCGCCTGCACGGAGTCGACGAGCTCGCGCAGCGCGCGGACGGCCTGCGGCCCGTTGGTGGCCTCCGTGCCGCGCAGCTCGAGACCCATGCGATGCGCCTCTTCCTTCGCGCGAGCGAACGCTGCGGCCGTGCGTGGGCCGTACACGACACCGATGACCTTCACCGACGGACGGGCCGTGACGAGCGCGTGTAGCGTCAGCTCGGGAGCGGCCGCGGCAGGTGGGCCGAGGACGCCTTCGTGCACGTTGAACGCGAGCGTGGCGATCACGTGATCCGGCGCCGCCTGGACGGCATCGAACGCCTCCTGGCCGACGGTGATGACGAGCTGCGACGGGCCGAAGCGCCACGGCGGCGACACGTGATCGAGATTCACCATGCGCGCCTGCACCCGGCAGCCCTCGCGAAAGGCCTCGGCGACCTCCTCGTAGGCCATGACGCCCGGCCGCTTGACGAGCACGACCTCGGTGGGTGTAGCGTGCGCGGCCGCCGAGAGCGACAGCGCTGCGAGCATCGAGACGAGGTGCTTCGTCACTCCCACGAGACGCGTTTGACGTTGGCCTTCGCCGTGCGCTTCATGTGCACGACGCTCTTCCACCCACCGACCGGGTAGACCACGGCGACGTCGTAGTCCGCGCGCAGCGTCACGTCCTCGCCATCGAGATCGAGTGAAACGCCAAAGTCGGGGTCGGTGATGTTCGCAAGGCGCACGCAGGAGTCCTGGACCTTCTTCAGCATGGCCTGGAGCTGCTTGGTGCGCTCGGGCTCGCTGATGTGGTTCAGGTTGTAGACCTGGGCGGCGCCCTCGCGAAGCTGGTGGTCGACGGTCCACGCGTCCCAGTAGATCGGAAAGAAGACGTACAGCCAGTAGATGCCCGCAGCGACGAGCACCATCATGGTGAAACTGACGATGTTCAGGCGCCGCGGCTGCTTGTAGTAGGCCATCAGGTCTCCGCGCTCGGCGAGTGGTGGTGCTCCTCTTCGACGACCGCGTGTGCGGCGGCGGCCTCGATCTGCTCGGGGGCCTCCGTCGGCATGCCGAGCTTGGTCGCGCTGCGGATGCAGATCAGGCCGAGGCCGACTTGCAGCAAGATCGACACGACGGACGTCGACAGGCTGTACGCGATGACCGCCGCGCGCGCGGTCGTGGCGTCGACGGGGAGCCCGGTCACCGCGTTGATCGCGAACGGCGCGAAGAACTGGAGGGCCACGAGCTGCGCGGCGCCGAGCCCCTGCATGCTGATGAGCGGCACGCTACCGGCAGCGAAGTAGATGGGCAGGTAGACGAGCGCGTCGAGGACGGGCAGCTGGATGCTGAACAGGCGCAGCGACACGAAGTGAAAGACACACAGGACGCCGATGTGTGGCAGACGCACGAGCACCCCGCGGATGTGGCCCACGACGCCCATCTCGAAGAGCGGCGCGAGGATGCGACGGGAGACGAGCAACTGCGGCCGCACCGTCAGCATGATGGCCCACGCGATGGCGCCCGCGATCGTGACGACGGGCAACCAGCGCAGGATCGAGAGCGCGCCGCTCGCCTTCGAGGCGCCGACGGACGCGAGCAAGAACAGGGTGCCGACGTTGATCCCGATGATGAAGAGGATCCAGCCGGTGGCCTTGAGCAGCGGCACCTTGCGCGCGCGATACAGGTATCCGACGATCGCCGCCTGGCCGACGTGATAGTTGACGACGGCGAGCAGGTACGTCGACGCGCGGATGATGAACAGGTCGCGGTATCGAACGTCGGCGCCGAACCAGTGGAAGACGCGCTGCATGGCGAACACGTCCGCTGCGCAATTGCACACGAGGATGAACGCCGAGAACACGACGAACTTTCCGATCGGCGCGTTCGCCAGCGCCGCCTTGAGCGCGGCGAGGTTCGTGGTGTGGAAGACCCACGCGAGGGCGAGGGCAGCGATGAGGTAGGGCGCGAGGCGAGAAAGCCAAACGCGTACCCCGACTTGCGACGGCGGCATGCCGCGCAACCATAACACAGGCGTCGCCGGGCGCCGTGAAGTCCGGCGCCCGACGAGCGAGCGGAGCTACTTGGCGGACCCGGGCAGCATGATGTCGAGCTTCTGGGCGCCCGCGAAGCGGCCAGCGACGTCGTCCCAGTTCACGACGTTCCAGAGCGCCTCGAAGAAGTTCGCCTTCACGTTCTGGTACTGGAGGTACCAGGCGTGCTCCCACGCGTCGAACACGAGCAGAGGGATCGAGCCGATCGAGGTCTCGGACTGGTGATCGTAGAGCTGCGTCGTGATGAGGCGCTTGCCGACCGGCTCCCACGACAGCGTCGCCCAGCCGGAGCCCATGACGCCGTTTGCGGCCGCGGTGAGCTGCTTCTTGAAGCTCTCGAACGTGCCGAAGTGCGTGTTGATGGCCGTCGCGAGTTCGCCCGTCGGTGCGCCGCCGCCCTTGGGCGAGAGGTTCTTCCAGAAGATGGAGTGCATGACGTGGCCGGACGTGTGGAAGCCGAGCTGCTTCTCGAGCAGCGGCAGCGACGCGAAGTCACCCTTGTCGCGCGCTGCTGCGAGCTTCTCGAGCGTGTCGTTCGCGCCCTTCACGTACGCGGCGTGATGCTTCGAGTGGTGCAGCTCCATGATCTTGGCGGAGATGTGGGGCTCGAGCGCGGCGTAGTCGTAGCCGAGCTCGGGGAGTACGTAGGTCGTCATGCTGGCTCCTTGAAAGGTGAGCGCGAACCATAAGGCGAGCCCCTGCAGAGGGAAAGGGGCATCCCGGCTCGGCACCCATCAGATGAGCAAGTGCCGCCGAATGTCTCGATTTGCCGCATGACGCCACACGGGACAAAAAGCCACGTCACATTTTTGTAGCCCATCGCACCTAACTGCATGTCGCCATGTGATCAGCCATCGCGGCATGGACCGTGCTGGGGTGTTCCGAGCACACGAGGTGGAAACATGACGAGACTGAACTTGTACCAGGCAGTAGCAGGCGTGGCACTGATGGGAATGATGGCAGGTTGCTCGGCGGCGATCCCGACCGAGAAGCTGCAGAGCGCGGCGGCGGCGATCCGCGCCGCTGAGGAAGTCGGCGCAGACCGCGTCCCGCAGGCGCAGCTACACCTGCAGCTCGCGAAGGAGCAGTCCGAGCAGGCGAAGAAGATGATCGACAACGATGGGGATCGCGATGAGGCGCGCCTCATCCTGTGCCGCGCGGAAGCCGACGCGAACCTCGCGCTCGCGCTGGCTCGCAGCAGCCAGGAGCAGCAGCAGGCGCAGGTCGCCATGGACAAGGTCCGCGGCTTGAAGTCACAGAACGGCGACAAGTAGGAGGACCGGCCCATGAATAAATTTCTTTCAGTATTGATCCCTCTTGGCCTGCTTGGCGCCTGCACGCCCGTCGTGCCGTCCGAGCTCGCCGATGCTCGCCGCGCCTACACGCAGGCTTCGCAAGGCCCGGCCTCTCAGGTCGCTCCCGCAGAGCTCCACAAGGCGCGCGAATCGCTCGACCAGGCGGAGAGCGCGTTCGCGAACAAGCCGAAGGCCCAGAAGACGCGCGACCTCGCCTACGTCGCCGAGCGCACCGCCGAAAAGGCGGATGCGATCGGTCACACGGAGCAGTCGCACCAGGCTCGCCTCCAGGCAGAGCGCGACTACGGACAGGTTCAGGGTCAGCTTCTTGGCCAGGCGCGTGGCGACCTGACGCGCACCAAGGACCAGCTCGCTCAGCAGAACCAGGCGCTGGGCACCGAGCGTCAGGCCCGTACCGCTGCCGAGCAGGCGAAGATGGACGCGGACAATGCGCGTATGTCTGCCGAGGAGCGCGCCACCGCCGCAGAGGCGGCGGCGAAGGACGCCCTCGCGAAGCTCGCGGCGGTCAAGCAGGATGATCGCGGCATGATCATCACGCTGTCGGGCAGCGTGCTGTTCGCCTCCGACAAGTCAGAGCTCCTCCCCGGGGCCCGCAGTCGCCTCGACCAGGTCGCGGCCGCGCTCATGGCGACGAAGGAACGTCACATCGTCGTCGAGGGCTTCACGGATTCGCGTGGCTCGGACTCGCACAACCAGGATCTCTCGAAGCGTCGCGCCGAGTCGGTGCGGCAGTACATCGTGAGCCGTGGCTACAACGGTGACCTCGTCACGTCCGAGGGGATGGGCAAGGCCAGCCCCGTCGCCGACAACGCGTCGGCCGAGGGCCGCGCGAACAACCGTCGCGTCGAGATCGTCGTGAAGAAGAAGGGCGACTAGCCTTTCAGGCAAGACCGCTGCGAAGGGCCCGCTGCTCGAAGGAGCGCGGGCCCTTTTTCATTCGGCGGGCTCGAGCGTGCAGCGCAGCGGAAAGTCGTGCTCCTCCACGAGCTCCACCGCGTCGCGCGCGCGACCGATCGCATCGTCGCGGCGCAGGGTGGCGACCACAGCGCTGTCGCTGCCGTGGATCTGCATCATCGCAGCCTGCGCCGCGCTTGGCTGCATGCGGAACACGTCCATGAGCAGGTGCACCACGAAAGCCTGCGGCGTGAAGTCGTCGTTGTGCACGCGCACCGCGAGCCACTCTCCGTCGGGGATCGCCAGCTCGGTGCTCATCGTGTCGTGCGCGATCACCCGCAATAGATCCGTCGGCTCGACCCCGGCGGCGTGGACGAGCATCGCGGCGTAGCTCTCCGGTTCGCTCGGGATTCGCGCGAGCACGTCGCGCAGCGTCACGTCGTCGTGCTCGTTCGTGCTGCGGAGTGCCGCGCGGCGGGTCGCACGATCCGCGTACTCGTCGAAGCCGACGAGGCCCCCGCGCTGGGGCTCGAGCAGGTCGAGGTAGTCGCGTAGCTCGCGCTCGAGGTCCACGACGTCGATGCTGCAGCGTGTGAGCACGTCGCGAACATCGTCGTCCGTGAGCATCGCGACGAGCAGGTGCTCGAGCGACAGGCGGATGTGCGAGCGTTGTCGTGCGTCCTTCGCGGCCGCCTCGATGGCGGAGGCGAGGCCGATGGACAGGCTAGCCATTTTTGAGCGTGCCCCGCACGGACACCTCGCGCTGTGGAAACGGGATCGTGATCTCGTAGGTGCGGAACGTGCGCTCGATCGCAAAGCGCAGGTTGCTGGAGATGCGCATGTCCTGGCTCGGGTCCTCGATCCAGGCGAGCAGCGCGAAGTCGAGGCTCGAGTCGGAGAAGCGCTCGAGGCGGATCTCTGCGGGCGGGTCTGCGAGCACGCCGTTCTCCGGTGTCGAAACCTCTTGCAGCGCGCGCACCACCTTCTCGACATCACTCCCGTAGGCCACGCCAACCTCGACGCGGAGACGACGTCGCGGCGTCGGTACGGAATGGTTGATGACCTCCTTCGTGACGAGGTCGCTGTTCGGCACGATGATGGTGACCTCGTCGCGCGTCACGACGCGAGTGGCGCGCAGGCCGATGTCCGAGACGGTGCCCGACGTCTCACCGATCTGAACGAAGTCGCCTTTGGCGACGGGACGCTCGATGAGCAGGATGACGCCGGAGATGAAGTTCTGCGCGATCGTCTGTAGACCGAAGCCGATGCCGACGAAGAGCGCAGCCGAGGCCGCCAGCAGCGCATTCATCTTGAGCCCGATCGAGGTGATCGCGATCATCACGCCGATGAGCAGCAGGATGTAGCGCACGATCTTCCCCATCGCGAAGCCGGCACCATCGTGCACGCCGCGGTGGTGCAGCACGCGTCGCACGCCGCGGCCGATCGCCAGCGACACGAGGTGCGATACAACGATGATCAGGAGTGCGAGCAGGATCGACGCGAGTGTGAGTGGACCGGCCGCGAGGTGGATGAGCGGATGGAACAGGATCTCGTGCACTCGATCGGATAGCGCCATTGCCCACGAGGGTGGCACACGCGGCCTGCTCTTGTCCCTCGGCGCCTGCGCTCGTTCGTCTCTGCGCGATGGGCGACCCGTTGCCCGCACCTTCCGCCCTGCGCACTCGAGAAGTGATGTAGACCGTCGGGGTGAGCCTCGACCTCTCGCTCGTCCATGCCGGTCGTGACGCGTTCAATCGTGGCGACTGGTTCGATGCGCACGAGCTGTGGGAGCGCGTGTGGCTCGTTGCTGCGCCACCCGAAAAGACCTATCTCCAGGGACTCATCCAGGTGTGCGCGGCGCTGCTCAAGCTGGAGAAGCATCGCGTCGATCTCCACGCGGCGCTGCTCGCGCGCGCGATGAACAAGCTCGCGTCTGCACCCGGTTCGTTCGCGGGCATGGACGTGGGCGGCCTGCGCGACGTGCTCGCGCGCGGGCTGCCGTTCGGACTGCTACGGCTCTGAGGTCTCGAGGCGCTTCGCGAGGCGCTCGAGCCCGTGCTGGCTCGCTGCCGCCGCGGCCGATGCACGATCGAGGACGTGATCTTTCGGACGCTCGACATCGATGGTGCGCACCGTCGCCACGTCGCGAAACACGCGCAGCAGCTCGGCCTGCTCCGGCAGCGCACGCATCGCCGCGCTCGCTGTCTTCGCGTGCGGTGCCTGCTCGATCACCGCGTCGAGTGTGCCGTACGTCTGCAGGAGGTCGCGGGCGCTCTTCTCGCCGATGCCCTTCGCGCCGGGCAGACCATCGGATGGATCGCCGCGCAGCGCGATGAAGTCGGGCACCTGATCGGGCCTGACGCCGTAGCGCGCCACCACCTCGGCCTCGTCGATGCGCGCAGGTGCCATCGCGCCCCTCTGCACCATGAGCACGTTCACGCGCGCGTTCACCGACTGGTACAGGTCGCGATCGCCCGTGAGGACGAGCGCGTGACCGTGCGCCGCAGCTTCACGCTGCGCATACGAGTGCAGGAGATCGTCGGCCTCCAGCGGAGCCGCATCCTCGACGAGCCAGCCGAACGCCGAGAAGAGCTCGGGGACGAGGTCCCACTGCTTCGCGAGCTCGCTCGGCATTGGCGGGCGCTGCGCGTGGTAGCGCGGATACGCCTCGGTGCGATACGTCGCCGACTCCGCGCCGAGACACATCACGACCGCGCGAGCATCGACCGCGCTCGCCACCGACAAGACGGTGTTGGCCGTGCCGAGCAGCGCGTTGTTCTTCACGGCCTTTGGGACGCTGAAGAACGCGCGATACAGCAGGAGCGGTGTGTCGACGACGAGGAGCGGACGACTCACGGGACGGTGTGGTGCGCGCGCCAGCGCTGCCA
>JBDTCO010000266.1:0-15047 GCA_039923495.1 Polyangia bacterium | reverse complement strand
GCCGGAGAACGTCCTTCACCCGAGACTTCTCGAGGGATTGGCGGAGGAGTGTCGTGCGGCCAGTGAAAGCTCACAGCTCTTCGTGACCACGCACTCTCCATTTTTCTTGAATGGGCTCCAGTCGAGCGAAGTTCGTGTTCTGTACCGAGAGGCAGATGGCTACACGCACGTCGTTCGTGCGAGCGAGGTAGAGCGCGTACCGATCCTGATAGAGGAGGGCGGACGGATGGGCCAGCTCTGGCTCGAAGGACATCTCGGTGTGGGCGATCCGCTCGTTCGAGCAGGGGCCCCGGAGTCGCGTCCTCGGGCAGGAAAGTTGCGTCGATGAGTGTCGTCGACCGCGTGTTGTTCTTCGTCGAGGAACCCTCAGCCGAAGCGGCGCTACGCACGATCGTGCCGGCCATCGTCCCCGGGCTCGATTTCGATATACTCGTGTTCCAAGGGAAGCGAGATCTACTAAAACAGCTCGATGGGCGACTGAGGGGCTACGCCCGGTTCATGCATTCGACCTGGCGCATCGTCGTCCTGATTGACCGCGATCAGGACGATTGCAGGGCATTGCGCCAGCAGATCGACGGCAAGATCCAGGCTGCCGGCCTCCGGCTCCGCACATCCCCTCGTGATGCGAGCTGGCAGGCTGTGACGCGTGTCGCGATCGAGGAGCTGGAGGCTTGGTACTTCGGTGACTGGCAGGCGGTGCGCGACGCGTACCCGAAGCTTCCGTCGAAAGTTCCTGGCCGTGCGGCGTTTCGCGACCCGGACGCCATCGCTGGCGGCACCGCAGAGCAGCTGGAGAGGCATCTGCAACATGCCGGATACTTCAAGACGGGCCTGCGCAAGGTGGAGCTAGCGACCGCCATCGCAGAACACATGGTTCCGGAACGAAACCGGTCCGCAAGCTTCCGGAAATTCAACCAGCTGTTGAAGGCGCTTTAATCGCCGCTACGGCGTGAGCTGCGCGTTCGACGGCACTGCGACGCCGTCGGCGATGCGGCCCTCGGCAAGGACCTTCTCGGTCGGCTGACGCAGGTCCCACACGATGCCGACTGCGGAGAGACCCTTGAGGATGTAGTAGCTCGCGTCCACCTCCCACCAGTAGAAGCCCTGGCGCGCGGCCGCGGCGAAGTGGTGATGGTTGTTGTGCCAGCCCTCGCCCATCGTGATGATCGCGAGCACCCAGTTGTTGCGGCTGTCATCGGAGGTCCGGTAGCGGCGCTTGCCGAACACGTGCGAGAGCGAGTTGATGGTGAAGGTGCCGTGCCACAGCAGCACCGTCGAGACGGCGAAGCCCCACACGAGGAACTCGATGCCGCCGGACGGGCCACCGACGAGGCGACCCGCGAGGTACACGAGGCAAGCGTACACGACGGGCGGCAGCCACGACTGGTAGTTGAGGAAGCGGAGCTCCGGGTACTTCACGAAGTCCTTGATGTTCTCCTCGGGCGTCTCGTCGTAGCGCGACGAGAGGATCCAGCCGAGGTGCGACCACCAGAAGCCGCGCTGGACGGGCGAGTGCACGTCGTCGGGCGTGTCGGAGGTGCGGTGGTGATCGCGGTGGTGACCGGCCCACCACAGCGCGCCCTTTTGCACCGAGGTCTCGGCGAGGAACGCGAGCAGGAACTGGAACACGCGGCCAGTCTTGTACGAACGGTGCGCGAAGTAGCGGTGGTACCCCGCGGTCACGCCGAACATGCGCAGGTAGTAGAGCCCGACGGCGAGCACCGGCAGGTACCAGTGGAACGGCACCAGGAACACCGCGACGACCGCGATGACGTGGAGCCCGAAGAAAGGAACGGCTCCGTGGGCCATTGCGTCACCGGGCTGGGCAACGTACGGCGCGCGCACTGGGCGATCTGGAAGGGTCGTCGGTGACATTGGCTTGTTAGAAAGGGTAGGGACGCTGTGTCACCGAAGTGTCACGGGAACGCAATCTTCGACGACGGTCAGGGACAGTTACGAGTGTAAACGTACCACGAGTAGTTGCCGTTCGTGACCTGGCACACCGCCTGCGAGCATTCGTCCACGTAGTCGCACACGCGCGGACCCGTGCAGGGCTGCCCGAGCGCGGCCTCGGGCGTGGCCGGACAGGGGGACAGACAGCACGCCATGGGCTCGCCGCCGCAATATGCCTCCTGGGAGTCGATGCGCTGTCCACCGCCGGGACAGGTGCCGTCGACCCCGTGGGCAACGCAGCTCGCGCCGACGGCGGCGCACGACACGCCGGCCATGTCGGACGAAGATCCGAGGCCCTCGTGGCCGCAGGCGACGAGCAGGAGCGCGAACAAGCCGAGCAGGGTCGCGAACAAGACGAGACTGCGCATGCCGCATCGTACCCCCGAAGGGGCCTCGCGACTTGACCTTCGTGCCGCACCCGTCGAGGCTGAGCGTGCGGATGGACAACCGACCAGGCGAGATCCAGGCGGCGCGACTGCGCACCCTTGTGGTGCTCGTCCTGTGCTTCGCCGTGCTGCCGGGCGCGCTCCTGCTGTCGGTCGGCATCCTCGTGCTCGTCTTCGGGCACCAGCGGCACGAGTATGTGTTCGGCATCCTCATCGTGTCGCTGGCCGCGGTGCTCGCCGGTGGCATCCTCGCGACGCTGTCGTACGTGCGGCGCTCCACGTCGCTGGCGCGGCTGCAGGCGGAGTTCGTCCAGCGCGTCAGCCACGACCTGCGCACGCCGCTCACCAGCATCCGCATGTTCGTCGAGACGCTGCAGTCGGGGCGCCTCAAGGATCCCGAGCGGGTGACCGAGTGCCTCGACGTCATCGCCGAGGAGACGGGCCGCCTCACGAAGATGGTCGAGCGCCTCCTCGGCTGGGCGCGCATGGAGGCCGGCAAGCGTGTGTTCCACAAGCAACGTGCGACGGTGCTCGAGATCGTGGAGCGCGCGCTCACCGTGCTCGACGTGGAGGTGATGCTCGCGCAGCTCCGCGAGCGCGGCAAGCTCGTCATCGAGCCACCCGCGCAGGGGCCATCGCTCGTCGTCGACGTCGACATCGACGCCATGGTCGAGGCGCTCGTGAACCTGCTCCAGAACGCCGTGCGCTACACCGGCGACGACAAGGTGATCCGTGTGAGCATCGGCTCGCGGGACCAGGAGGCGCTCATCACCATCACCGACAACGGCCCCGGCATCCCGAAGCAGGACCAGGGCAGGATCTTCGAGAAGTTCTACCGCGTCGTCGATCCTGCCGATCCCAACGTCAACGGTTCGGGCCTCGGCCTCGCGATCGTCCACCAGATCGTGCGCGCGCACCTCGGCTCGGTCGTCGTGGATAGCGACGTCGGGCGTGGCGCGACGTTCACCATCTCGCTGCCGGTCGTCGAGGAGCCCGTGCCCGCGACGCTCCCGATCGCAGAGGCGAGCTGATGGCCGAGACCATCCTCCTCGTCGAGGACGACCCGTCCATCGCGCGTGGGCTCGTCATGAACCTGCAGCTCGAGGGCTTCCGTGCCGTCGCAGCGGCCGACGGGGAAGAGGCGCTGCGGCTCGCCACGTCGCAGCGGCCGGACCTCATCATCCTCGACATGATGCTGCCCAAGGTCGACGGGCTCGAGGTCATCCGGCGCCTGCGCGAGAAGCACGACGACGTGCCGATCGTCGTCCTGTCCGCGAAGAGCGACGAGGCCGACAAGGTGCTCGCGCTGTCGCTCGGCGCCGACGACTACGTGACCAAGCCATTCGGGCTCGCGGAGCTGCTCGCGCGCATCCGTGCGGCGCTGCGGCGCAGGCGGCAGGACCGTCCCGTCGAGGCGTCCTTCGGCACGGTGCGCCTCGATCTCGCAGGGCGGCGCATCCTCGTCGACAACGCACCCGTGGAGTCGACGGCGAAGGAGTTCGATCTGCTGCGCTGCTTCGTGACGAGCCCGGGCATCGTGTTCACGCGCGAGCAGCTCATGCAGCGCGTGTGGGGCGCGGACCACTTCGGGACGGTGCGTACGGTCGACAACTTCGTCGCGCGCCTGCGGTCCAAGATCGAGCCCGATCCCAACGAGCCCCGCCACATCGAGACGGTGCGCGGCATCGGTTATCGCTTCATGCCCTAGGTCGATCTTCGAACGGGCAATCTTCGTGCGCGCAGCTCGTCGAGGCTGATCGGCCCGGCGAGCGTCAAAAGGACGAGACAGACGAGCAGCACGACGCCGATGGTGAGGAAGAGATCCCCATACGCGAGCACGAACGCCTCACGCCGCAGTGCGCGGCCGGCCAACGCCAGGGCGCGCTTGCCGTTCTCGTCGCTGCCGCGATACGCGACGACGAGGTCGCGGAGCGAGTCGAGCCTGGCCCCTGCGCCGAAGCCGTCGGCGTGCAGGTACTCGTCGAGCATGTTGTGGTGCAGGTGCTCGGCCTGCGTCACCAGCGTCGAGGCCACCGAGACGCCCACCGCGTTGCCGAACACGCGCGTGAGGTTGACCACCGCGGCCGCGGCAGGTCGGTCTGCATCGGCGATGTTGAGCGTGAGCATGACGAAGATCGGGGTGAAGAACAGGCCCTGTCCCAGCCCGTGTAGCGCGAAGATCTCGATCAGCTCCGGTGCA
Source organism: Polyangia bacterium (assembly GCA_039923495.1). GTDB lineage: Bacteria > Myxococcota_A > Polyangia > Palsa-1104 > Palsa-1104 > JBDTCO01. Next base: position 10,508 of record JBDTCO010000266.1, on the reverse strand, counting down.
GCCCACTCCGACGTGATCGTCGCGGTGCGGAGGCATGCGATCGCCTGGACCGCCACGCCCGCTGCCACCACGAGCCGCAGATCGAGGCGTCGCGATGCGCGCACCACGAAGAAGGGCACGAGGAGCTGTGGGACGATCATGGCCACGAAGATGTCGATGTAGTCGCTCGGCCGGAAATCCTCGACGCGTCGCAGGAACTCGGGCAGTGCCCACACGATCGCGATCATCGACGCGAAGAACGCGAGGTAGGTGACGACCGCGATCACGAAGTTCCGGTTCGTGAGCAGGCGCAGCGAGAGGTACGGGGTGGGGTGCTCGCGCTCGTGTTCGAGAAACGCGAGGAGCGAGAGCGCGCCCGCGACCAGCATCCCGACGACCCATGGTGAATCGAACCAGTCGAGCCGGTTCGCCTGATCGATCCCCATCACCATGAAGCCGAGGCCGACCGGCATCAGCAGCGTGCCGCCCCAGTCCGGGATCCAGCGCGCCTGTCGATCGAACGGAACGACGGGCATCCCCCACGCGGCGAGCGCTGCTGCGATCGCGCTCAACAAAGCGGAGGGCACGAACAGCCAGCGCCACGAGACGAAGTCCACGAAGTACGACTCGATGAGCGGTGCCAGGCTGATCGGCACGCTCGAGGCGATCCCGTAGAGGGCCAGCGCTCCGAGTCGATGACGATACGGGAGCGTGCGCTGGAACGTCGGTGCTGCGATGGGGATGAAGGCGCCACCCGTGAAGCCCTGGACCGCGCGCAGGTAGATGAGCTGGTTGATGTTCGTGACCTGTGTCGCGGCGAGCGTGGCGAGCGTGAAGGCGATCGCTGCGGGGACGAAGACGCGCCTCGTCGAGATGCGAGCACACAGCCAGCCCGCGATCGGGATCGAGAGGAGCTCCGTCACGATGTAGGTCGTGTTGACCCACGCTGCTTCGTCGGGGCTACTGCCGAGCGCGCCGATGATGTCGGCGAGCGCGTAGCCCGTGAGGCGCACCTGCATGACGACGACCCACACGCCGACGATGGTCGCAGCGACGGCGGCGTAGACCCGTGGAGTGGGCCGCGGCACATGGTACGTGTCGCGGGGAAGCGTGGTGGCGGCCTCTTCAGTGCCCATGTTCGTCGAGCATCTCGACCACCGCGGACATCCCCGGTCGCACGCGACCGCGCAGGGCCGGCGGGATGTCGAGCAGCAGCTTCACGGGGATGCGCTGGACGATCTTGGTGAAGTTGCCGGTGGCGTTGTCGGGCGGCAACAGGCTGAACTGCGCACCGCTTGCCGGTGCGAGCTCGTCGACGCGGGCGGGGATCTCCACCCCGGGGAACGTGTCCACCCAGATGCGTGCGCGCTCGCCACGTCGCACGTTCGTGAGCTGCCGCTCCTTGAAGTTGGCGGTCACCCAGACCCCGTCGATGTCGACCATCGTGATGCACGGCGTGCCGGGTCGTACGAGCTGACCCACCCTGACCTGTCGCTCACCGACCATTCCGTCGACGGGCGCGATGATCTTCGTGTAGCTCAGCTGGAGCTGTTGCGTGACGAGCGCGGCGCGGGCTGCGCTCAGCTCGGCCTCGGCCTGCTTGATCTGCGCCGACAGCATCGTCAGCTCCGACTCGGCTCGCCCGTACTCCGCGCCGCGTCGTCTGACCTCGGCACCGAGCCGCGTGGCGTCGTAGGTCGCCAGCTCGTCTTCCTGCTGCGACCCGACGCCCTCGTGCAAGAGCTTCGACTGACGCCGCTTCTCGAGCTCCGCGTACTGCGACTGCGCGGTGACGGAATCCGTGGCTGCGCGGGCGGCGGCGACGGCCTCGCCATCGACGCGTTGACGTGCGTGCAGCACCGCGATCGCGGCGGTCGCTGCCTGGACCCGCGCCTGCGCCGCCTGGATGGCAGCGTTGATGTCGTTGGGATCGATCTCGAACAGGACCTGCCCGGCCTTGACGCGATCGTAGTCGTGCACGAGCTCGCGCACGACGTAGCCGTCGACGCGCGAAGACAGCGGCGTGATGTCGGCGCGCACGTACGCGTCGTCGGTCATGGAGTCGGCGTAGCGGATGCGGATGAGGCGGTCGCCACCTGCGAACAGCACCGCGATCCCGGCCATGGACAAGATGGCGATCTGGACGAAAGACCGGCGGAAGAACGATGAACGCAAGGCGCGCGTGAGGTGGTGTCTGACCCGGTATGCCATGTCGACTCGCTAGTGGTTGCGGTAGTTGCGGAGCTGCGCGCCGGACGGAACGAGGCCACGCGCCGCGAGCAGATCGAGCGTGGCCCGACGCCACACCTCCTCGGCGGCGGCGACGGCGATATCCGCGTCGCGCGACTCGCGCAGCGCATAGATGACCTCGAGCTGCGTGCCCTTGCCGCTGGCGTAGCGACTCTGGCTGAGGTCGAGTGCCTTGCGCGCGAGGTCCGCTGCGTCCTTGGTCTCCTCGAGCGCGGCTCGCAGGCGCCGCACGTCGCTCTCGCCGTCGCGCCGCTCGACCGTGATGATGCGCGTCACGTCATCGAGGTGCGCCTCGGAGCGGAGTCGCTCTGCACGTCGGCTGCGCAGCGTCGCCTCACGGAGCCCACCGTCGTAGAGCGGTAGCGTCAAGCGCATGAAACATGCGTAACCGATGCCGGTCACGGGCAACTCCGGCTGCGGATGGTCCTGGAAGAACCCGATGACCTCTGCGTGCAGGGCCGGCAGGTAGTCCGTGAACATGTTGCGGACCTCCTTCCTGGCAGCGTTCAGCGCTTCCTTCGCTGCGACGATGTCGGGGACCGGCTCGTCGCCGTCCTTGAGTGGGTCCGAGAGCGGGTGGTCGTCGTCGAGGTCGGCGTCGAGTGGCTCGCTTGCGCCGGTCAGCAGGCCGAGCAGCTCGCACGCGCGGATCTGGGCGGCACGAGCACGATCGACGAGCGCGGACGCAACGGCGATCTCCTTGCTGGCGCGCACGAGGTCGAGCGAGGTGGCTGCGCCCGAGTCGAGACGGCCGCGGACGAAGCGCTCGTGATCGCGCGCCGTGCGCAGACCCTCGCGTTCGACCGCGAGTGCGTGCGCCACTGCAGCGGCCTCGATCCAGGCGCGCGCTGCGGCGAGCCCGATCGCTCGACGCGACGTCATCGCATCCGCGACGCTCACGTCGAGCCGATCTTGCGCTTCTTGCCAGTTGGCCCAGGCGCGTCCATCCACGATCGGGACGTTCGAGATCACCGCGATCTGATTCAGATCCAGTGGATCGTGCACGCCCCCGGGACCGATGCGCGAGTCCTCCCAGATGTGCTCGAACTGGAACGTGAAGGTGGGCAGCGACCCGGCGCGCTCCGCTTCGAAGCGAGCTCTGGCGTGATCGACGGTCGCGACCACTTCACGGTCGCGCGGGTGCCATCTCAGGGCGCGAACGATGGCTTCGTTCAGGGAGACGGACAGGACGGTTCGATCCGGCTCGCCGATCTCGTCGGCGAGCGCGGCATTCCCGCCGAGAACACCGACGAGGACAGCTGCGCAGAGGGCAAGGCGGTTCATGTGTGCTCACGTAGGAGCACGAACCGGACCACGTCCAACTAATTGTTATTAATCATGACACGGTGCGAAATCGGCAGATTTAGCAGTACGTCACTGTCAAAACAGCATCGTCAGGTTTCGCCGATTGCTCGAAGCTTGCTGTACAGCGTCCGCAGTCCGATGCCGAGCGATCGGGCGACCTCCGCCCGGGAGCCGAGCGCCTTCATGCGAGCCACGATGAGGATTCGTTCTGCCTCCTCGAGGGTCGCCGTGGCCGGAACACTGAGCATCCGGCTCGCTGCCCGCAGAGGATCCCCTTCGCCGAACCCGGCTTCTTCCGCCTCCCGCTCGCCGAGGATCACATCGTCCGCGACGACCGCCATGCTCTCGATCGTGTTGCGGAGCTCACGCACGTTCCCCGGCCACGCGTAGGTCAGGAACCGCTCCATGAGGGCGTCGCTGACACCTGTGAGGCGCGTGCCGTTGCGCTCGTTGAAGTCGTGCACGAAGACGTCCGCCAGCAACGGGATGTCCTCCTGGCGATCGCGAAGCGCGGGCACGACGATCGTCACCACCTTGAGGCGGTAGTACAGATCCGCGCGGAACCGTCCCTCCGTCACCAGCGACGGTAGGGACCGGTTCGTCGCGGCGATGACGGAGATATCGACGTCGGTGATCGCGGTGGCGCCGAGCCGCCGGAAGCGCCTCATCTCGAGCACGCGGAGCAGCTTCGCCTGGACCGAGAGGTCGATCTCGGCCACCTCGTCGAGGAGCAGCGTCCCTCCGTCGGCGACCTCGATGAGGCCCATCTTTCTCGTGTGCGCGCCGGTGAACGCGCCTTGCTCGTGCCCGAACAGCTCGCTGGCGAGCAGCTCCGCGCTCAGCGTTGCGCAGTTCTGCGGCTCGAAGCGAGCGTCCCGGCGCGGACCTTTGCTGTGGATCGCGTGCGCAACGAGCTCTTTTCCGGTCCCGCTCTCACCGAGCAAGAGCACGTTCGTGCAGTACCGGGAGATCTTCTCGATCTTGGCCGTGAGCTGCTGGATCGCGGGTGAACGCCCGCTGATCGCCGGCCAGCGAACTTTTGCGAAGCGAGGATGCGAGTGCGTCACACCTCGCGAGCTCACTAGGCGGCTTTACCCGGCGGTCGGCGCTTGAAGCCACGATGCCGCTCGTCCTCGCGCAGCCGTCGGGCATGCACATCGATGAGATCGCTACGGGTGATGAGACCGATGATGCGCCAGGGCTCGTTGCGATCGACGACCGGCAGCCGACCGATGTGGTCGCGCGCCATCGCGTCGGCGGCGTCGCGCAACGTGTTGTCCTCGTAGATGACCACGGGGGAGCGCTGGACGAGCGTGGCGAGCGCAAGCTCTCCGGCGGTTCCTGTCGCGAGGTCGCGGCGCGTGACGATCCCTAACAACCGACCGTTGCTGTCGAGGATCGGATACCCGTTGTGTGCCGTGCCGTCGCCGCCTTCCGCGAGCCAGGCGCGCGTCACGCCCACGGTCTGCGCGCCGGGTAGCGTGACGACGTGGCGGAGGCCGATGTCGCGCACGTGGAGCTGATCGAGAAAGTCGACGCTGTAGTCGGCGAGGACGCGGACGCCACGACGCACGATCTTCTCGGTCATGATCGTGTTCTCCATGGTGAGACAGGAGACCAAAAAGGCAGCGGTGCAGCCGCCGAGCAGCGGCAGAAGGCCCATGGGCTGTCGGGTCGTCTCGAACGCGAAGATCACCGAGGTGAGCAGCGCACGTGATGCGCCCGCGAACATCGCGGCCATGCCGACCAGCGCGGCGATGCGCGGGTCGAGCCCGATGCCGGGCAGGACCGAGGCCGTGAACTGCCCGAGCACCGCTCCGATCCCGCCGCCGATCGTGAACAACGGTGCGAGCGTCCCGCCCGACGTGCCGCTGCCCAGCGAGATGACCCAGGAGACGAACTTGAGGAAGCACAGCACGGCCAGCGCGCGTCCGACGAGATGTCCGGCGACGATGTCCTCGATGTTGTCGTAACCGACGCCCATCGTACGGGGTGCGAAGTATCCCACCACGCCGACCGCGATGGCACCGATCGCCGGCCACCACATCCAGTGAATGGGCAGGTGGTCGAAGCGATCTTCGACCGCGTAGACCGCGCGAGTGACTCCCACCGCCAGCACGCCCATGATCGCGCCGATGACGACGTAGGCCGTGAGCGCCCCGGCTCCGGGCTGGGCGAGCTGGGGCATCGCGAAGATCGGGGCTGACCCAGAAAAGGCGATGCGGATCGCGGTCGCGACCGCGGCGGCGAGCGATACGGGCACGAGCGAGCGCGGCCGGTACTCGAACAGCAAGAGCTCGATGGCGAGCAGCACGGCCGCGACCGGGGTCCCGAACGTGGCCGCCATGCCCGCGGCCGCACCGGCGGCGAGCAGCGTCTTGCGCTCCACGGCGGTCATCGCCAGCACCTGTCCGATGAACGAGCCGAGCGCGCCGCCCGTCGCGATGATCGGACCTTCTGCTCCGAACGGACCGCCGGTGCCGATCGAGATGGCGGCCGAGAGCGGCTTGAGGAACGTGAGGCGCGGCGGGATGCGGCTCTCGTTCTGGAGGATCTGCTCCATCGCCTCCGGGATGCCGTGGCCACGGATCGCCTTCGAGCCATAGCGCGCCATCAGCCCAACGAGGAGCGCACCACCGACCGGTACGAAGACGACCCAGATGCCGAGGTGATTGCCGGCGGGCGAGGAGAACGCGGTGGAGACGCGGCCGTGGAACGCCAGGTTCGTGATGAGGCCGATGAGGCGCGTCAACGCCTGTGCAACGAGCGCCGCCGCCCCGGCGACGACGATCGCGAGGCCGCAGATGGTGAGCACGCGCCGGTCGAGCACGGTCGTCTGCGGTCGGACGTGCGCCGCGTCGAGCGTGGGACCGAGCGATGGGGCGACCGGGAGTCCGTCCGTCGTCGACGAGGCCAGGGGGTCGAGGTCAGACATTGCGAGCCGCCTTGCGGGAGCCGGTGCGGTGCTCCTCGAAGAACATGACAGGTGGCGCTGCATCCAGCTGCATCGCCTCGACGAGGTGACGCATGCAGCGGCCGAGCGTGCGCCGATCGCCGAGTGGCATCCGCTTGAGACCGTCGATGAGCTGCTCCTGCGCGGCCAGCGGCGCGCGCTCGAGCCGGGCGCGGCCGGCAGCCGTCGGGCTCAGGGCGATCCGGCGGGCATCCACAGTGGACACCGCACGGCGGACCAGTCCGCCTGCGACCAGGCGCTTCACCACCACGGACACGGTGCTCTGGTGCGTGCGGGTGCGATCGGCGAGCTCGTTCAGCGAGAGCGCACGCTCCGCGCTCAGCGTCTTGAGGACGAAGAGCTGTGCTCCGCTCAGGCCCACGCGTCGTTCCACGGCGCGGGATGATGAACGCAACACCTGGACGATCCGGCGAAAGTCATCGAGAACTTCGGTGACCAGATCTGGTTTTTCAGGGCGATTCGAAGGCACGCGCGGCACTCTATGAGAACAAATACATGGGTGCCAATACAATTCGCCTAGAGCGAATCGTATGGGTACCGATTCATCCGCGTCGCATGCGACCGGGGGGTCAGCGTGGTCGCCAGCGGGTCTGCTCGTGACAGGCAGCGCAGTGCGCGCTGGTCTCGCCCACCGCACGACTGATCCCTTGCAGATCCTTCTTGGCAGCAGCTTCCGCGAGATCGTCGGCATCACCGCCGAGCACCTGGGACATGGAAGCGATCACGTCGCCCGGCGTTTGGCCCATGAAGTGGGCGAGCGTCTCCATCCGCCGCGCGTGGCGCTCGATCTCGGCGAAGTCCTCGTCACGCGGGTGTTGCACGATCATGCCCGCGCTGATCGCAGTGATGCTTCCCCAGGCAGCCCGGACCTGGCGCATGGCGTCGAGGAAGTCGGTGGGTGGCGCGGTATCGGTGGTCACCGGGCCGGCGAGCGCTCCGTCACCTGCTGCGCGAACCGCCATTCCCGCGTGGAACACCAGGACCTCGCCACCGATCCAGCCGGTCGCACCGGCGATTCCCGACACCGCGAACGTGGCGCAAAGCACGCGACGGGTCACGGCGACGTGACGTCGTCGCGACCAGATGCGCAGCGCTGCCAGCGTCAGCAGCAGGACGGTGGTGGCGACGCCGCCTGCGAGGTGGACGGCTCGCCACCGCTCGAGTCCGCCCGGCCAGGGCACGACGGCGTTCGACACGAGCCCGAAGGCACCGGTGGCCAGCGTGAGGCCAGCGGTGACCACGAGCGCGGCGTCGCCCACGAACGCCCACAAGGGGCGCCGATACCAGAGCGCCAGCGTGTATGCGATCACGATGAGTGGCAGGCCACCGATCGTGAAGTGCACGAGCATGGCATGGACCGTGGCCAGGCGAAAAAGGAGCACGGCGGATCAGTGAAGCTTGATCTCGGCGGCGCTCTTCGCATCGATCGTCTTGCCGGTGACGTCGACGCCGTTCGCCTTCAGGTCGAAGGCGAGGATGTCGTAGTACTGCTCGACAGTGAGGCTACCGGGCTTGTTGGCAGGCATCTTGGTCGCAACGAAGGCAGCGACGTCCTGGGCGGTGTGGAACTGCGCCGTACGCACCTTCGCGGTGGCGGCGGCATCGAGCGGCAACGCGCCTTGGCCAACGACGGCCGGTCCCTTCTTGGTGCCCTGGCCCGCGTTGCCATGGCACTTCGCACAGTATTTTCCGAACAGCTTGCCACCCTCGGCAACCTGATCGTGGACAGCGGGCTCGCCGGCCGTGGCGCTGGCGGAGCACCCGAGGGCGGTGAGGAGTGCGAGGGTGGAAAGCGAGGTGCGGGTCAAAAGGGGCATGTGAATCTCCTTGGGACCAGGCTGAGTGTCGGCCTGGGTCAAAGGTTACGCGCCGCGGTGATTTTGTAACTTTTCCGCTTCCGAATACTCATGATGTCTCATGACGCTCGATCCGTGCGGAGCAACAGAGCTGGCACCCTCCATCTGGTCGGACCAGCAGGTGATCGATCGCGTCCTCGCCGGGAACACCGCGGTCTTCGAGATCTTGTTGCGTCGGTACAACCAGCGGCTCTTCCGGATCGTCCGCGCCATCACCCGCGACGATGCGGAGGCCGAAGACGCGACGCAGCAGGCGTACCTGTCCGCGTACGCCAACCTCGCGCAGTACGTGGGTCGCTCGTCCTTCGCCACCTGGCTGACGCGCATCGCGATCAACGAGGCCTTGTCGAGGACGCAGCGCAGAGTCAGGCTTGCCGAGGTCGAGCTCGAGGAGCACAGCGGAATGAAGCCCCTTGCATCACGTGCCCCGTCCCCAGAAGACCATGTCGCGACCCGCGAGACGCGAGCCCTGCTGGAGGCGGCGATCGATCGGCTGCCGGAGAACTACCGGACGGTCTTCGTCATGCGCGAGGTGCAGCAGCTCAACCTCGCCGAGACGTCGGCCTGTCTCGAGATCACCGAGGACAACGTGAAGGTGCGCCTGCACCGGGCCAAGGCGCTGCTGCGTGACGTGCTCTACGAGACGATCGAGCACGCTGCCGGCGACGCCTTCCTGTTCCTCGGCGCCCGTTGCGATCGCATCGTGCAACGCGTGCTCGGCTCGATCACCCGCACCGCAGTGCAAGGAGACAAAGATGTCCACACGTGAGCGCTTCGATGTCGTCATCGCCGGTGGCGGGCCAGCCGGATCGTCGACGGCGAACTACCTACGTCAGAAGGGACGCTCGGTGCTCGTGCTCGAACGAGAGCTGTTCCCGCGCTTCCACCTGGGCGAGTCCTTGCTGCCGTTCGGCAACGACATCTGGAAGGAGCTCGGCGTCTTCGACCAGATGAACGAACAGTTCGTCCACAAGCCCGGCGCTCGGTTCATCCATGAAGAGTCCGGCGAGGAGTTCACCTACTACTTCGACAACGCGATCCGGTCCGGCAATCCCTACGCCTTCCAGGTGAAGCGAGAGCTCTTCGACAAGATGCTCCTCGAGCGTGCGGCAGCGCTCGGTGCGATCGTGCGGGAGCAGACGACGGTGAAGAACGTCGACTTCTCGACCGACGGTGTCGTGGTCCACACCGTCGGAGTCGATGGCGTCGCCCACGAGGTCGCCGCGGCGATGTTCATCGACGCCACCGGTCGAGACGCGCTCATCGCGGGAAAGCGAGGCCTCAAGGTTCACGACGAGCTGGTGACGACGAACGTCGCGCTCAACTGCACCTTCGCCGGAGTGCCGCTGCGCAGCGGTCTCGAGGAGGGCAACATCATCATCGGGCTCTTCGATGGAGGCTGGTACTGGGTGATCCCGTTCGCCGATGGCGACACCTCGGTCGGGTTCGTCCTCGAGAAGAGCTACACCAAGGTGAATCGCGGCCTCTCGAGGGAGGACATGTTCGCCCAGGTGCTCGCCGGGCTTCCGCACCTCTCGAAGCTGCTCGAGGGCACCCGTCCGCTCATGGCGGTCGGCAGCGAAGCCAACTGGTCGTATCGCGCCAAGCAGTTCTACGGTGACCGCCTGTTGATGGTCGGCGACGCGGCTGCGTTCGTGGATCCACTCTTCTCCACGGGGGTGCTGCTCGCGATCCATGGCGCGAAGTTCGCCGCGATGCATGCGGACGCCGCGTTGACCGACGGCGATTTCTCCGCCGAGCGCTTCGCCGGCTATCAAGCCGAGTGCGTCGCAGGGATGGATATCTTCCGGAACCTCGTCGCCGAGTTCTACGCCGAGAACCTGCGCAAGATCCTCATGTCGTCCGCGGTGAACCCGACCATCTGCTCGGTGATCGTGTCGGTGCTCGCCGGCGACGTCTACAAGCCGTCCATGTGGCATTCGGCCGTCAACAAGCCGGGCTTCTCCAGCGTCCCTCCGTCCGAGATGAAGGGCCTCGCCGGCACATACACGTCGAGTCGCGAAGTGATGAAGGCCTCCGGCTTGCCCCGCGCCGGGGAGACGACGTAGGCGCGTTGCGTCTCAGCGCGCGACGTCCTTCGCGGCCTTCAAGATCTCGCGCTGCTCGCCGGCCGTCTCTTCCAT
>JBDTCO010000265.1:0-5066 GCA_039923495.1 Polyangia bacterium | reverse complement strand
GAAACCTGGCGCGGATGGTGGGGTGACGAGCCGCCGTACCATGCACCCACGTTCGTGCTCACGCACCATGCCCGCCCACCGCTCGAGCTGACGGGCACGACGTTCCACTTCGTGACCGACGGCATCGAGTCGGCGCTCCGCCAGGCGCGCGCAGCGGCCGGGAGCCTCGATGTGAAGATCGGCGGCGGCGTCGCGACGGTGCGCCAGTACCTGCTCGCCGGACACATCGACGAGCTGCACCTCGCGGTGGCGCCGGTCGCGCTCGGCCGCGGCGAGCATCTCCTGACTGGCATCGACCTGCCCGCGCTCGGCTTCTCGGTGAGGTCGCACGAGGCCACGGAGCACGCGACGCACGTGGTGCTCGCGCGCGGCGCATGACACCTGAGGGGGGCTGCGAGTGCGGCGCGGTTCGCTTCCGGCTGACCAGCGACCCCATCGTCGTGAACTGCTGTCACTGCCGCGACTGCCAGCGCATCACGGGCTCGGCGTTCGCGGTCAACGCGATGATCGAGACGGCCCGCGTTCAGCTCGTCCGCGGCCGACCCGTGGAGCTGCAACGCGACGGCGCCCGCGCCTGGCGCTGCGGCACCTGCTTCTCGCTGCTGTGGGCCGACCACACGAAGCTCGGCCACGGCCTGCGCTTCGTCCGCGTCGGCACGCTGGATGCGGGCGAGCGCCTGTCACCCGACGCCCACTTCTTCGTCCGCAGCAAGCACCCGTGGGTCGTCATCCCCGAGGGTGTCCCGCGGTTCGAGGCGCTGCCCGAGCACGGCATGGGCGTGGAGCTATCGCCGGAGCGCAAGGAGCGGCTTGCCGCTGCGGCCGGTTAAAGCTGTGCTCCGTCCGCCGACGGGTCGGGCGCGCTCAGGTCAGGCCACACTGAAATTCGCAGTGGGGTGACGTCGCTGAAATGGCTGGCCTCGGGACATACCTCGATGGAACGCACCCGCGCCTCCTGCCAGAAGATCGAGGCGTAGGCGTAGGACACGTCCGGTTGCCGGACACGTCGATCCGGCTGCCGGACGGGGCCGAGTTCGATCGCGTCGCAACCCGCTGGATCTCCTCGTCGCGGCAGGTGGCACCGTCGCTGCTGAGACGCCGTCTGCCATCAATCCCGGTGGCCGGAGGTACTCATCATGGTTCGACGCGATACGCCGTTCGTCTTCGTCACGCTGCTCGCTGCTGCGTGCAGCAGTGGTCGTCCCCTCGCTGTACCGGTCATGCCGCCGGACGCTCTGCCGGGCGAGCTCGCGGCCCTCGAGCAGGAGACCGGGCATCCGTGGCAGGCCCGCCTGCACGCGCAGCTCGGTACACCGGCGTTCCTCGAGGGCAGGACCACACCCGTCGCCGCCACGCCTGACGACGCCGCGCGTGCCGCGCGCGCGTTCGTCACAGCGCACCAGCAGCTGTTCTCGCTCACAGGCGACGACTTCGCCACCGTCACGAGTCGCACCGACGGCGATGGAACCACGCACACGCGCTTCCAGCAGCGCAACGGGCGGCTCGCCGTGTGGGGCTCCGAGCTGCTCGCTCACTTCGACCTCGACGGGGCGCTCGTGCGCATCAACGGTCGCTACGGTCCGGTGCTGGTGCCAGCCTCCACGTCGCCTGCGATCGATGCCGATCGTGCGCGCGTCGTCGCCGCGCTCGAGGCGCGCGAGCAGCGCCCGACCGCTGCGCCCGACGACATCTCCACCTCGGAGGCCGAGCTGGTGCTGTTTCCGGTCGAGACGGACCTGGCCACCGGAGCGCCGCGACCGACCCGCCTCGCGTGGCGCACGACCGCGACCGTATCGGCTGCACCCGGCGCGCGCCCGCTGCAACTCGAGACAATCGTCGATGCGGAGGACGCACACGTGCTCCTGGCGATCGATCACGTGGAGACCATGGAGGGCACGGGGGTCGGGATTTTTGGCGACCGCAAGCCGATCGTCATCGAGAAGAAGCGCGTCGGTTTCTGGCTCGAGGACCGCGAGCACGGCGGAGACGCGCCGAGCCGCACGTTCTCCGCGGGCGGAAAGCTCGCGCTGCCGGGCAGCGAGGTGCGCTCGCACGTTGCCGACGAGTGGGATACCGCGCCCACGAGCGGCACGCCGGGCGCCGCGGTGGATGCGCACGCGCACGTCGCGCAGGCGTGGGACTACTTCTTCCGCGAGCACGGCCGGCAGGGCTTCCTCGACGACGGCAGCGGCGTCCGTACGACGGTCCACTACGGCGAGCGCTACGGCGGCGCGTTCTTCGACGGCACCCAGCTGGTGTTCGGCGACGGCAACCGCCTGTTCACGTCGCCCGCGGCCTCTCTCGATCTGGTGGCGCACGAGTACACGCACGGCATCATCGCGAACACGTCGCAGCTCTCGCCGGTTGGCGTCAGCGGCGCCATCGACGAGGGCCTCGCGGACCTCTTCGCCTGCCTCGTCTCGTGGGACACGGGTGAGGGCAGCCGCTGGCAGATCGGCGAGACCGTCTACCACCCGCGCCGGCGCAACCAGGCGATCCGTGATCTCGCAGACCCACACCTCACGCACCAGCCCGCGCAGCTCTCCGAGGTCACGAACGACGAAACGCACGACAACGCGTCGATCGTCGGCCACCTCGGCTACCTGCTCGTCGAGGGCGGACCGCTCGGCCCGCGCGCGCTCGGCCCCGAGCTCACCGGTCGCATCTTCTACCGCGCGATGACCACGTACCTCTTCACGCAGGCCGGCTGGCTCGAGCTCGCCGACGCGCTGCTCGCAGCCACGCGTGACGTCGCACCCGACTGCGAGCCCGACGTGCGCACCGCGCTCGTGATCATCGGAATTCTGTAATGATGTCGCGTGGCGGACGAGCTCGAGGATCTCGGCTATCGCCAGCAGCTCCACCGCGGGATGTCCGCGTTCGGCAGCTTCGCCATCTCGTTCTCGGTCATCTCGATCCTGACCGGCGCCGTCTCGCTGTACGGCTACGGCCTCTCGCTCGGCGGCCCCATCGAGATGACCGTGGGCTGGCCCTTCGTGGCACTCATGACCACGCTCGTTGCGCTGCCCCTGGCCGAGCTCGCGTCCGCGTATCCGACGGCGGGCGCGCTCTACCACTGGTCGTCGCTGCTCGGCGGCCCGCGGCTCGGCTACTACACGGCGTGGCTGAACCTCATCGGGCAGGTCGGCGTGGTGGCTGGTGTGGACTACGCGCTCGCCGATCTCCTGTGCACGCTCTTCGGCATCGCGGGAGGTCGCACCGCGGTGCTCGCCGTCTACGGGATCGTGCTGCTCATGCACGGGAGCATCAACCACGTCGGCATGCGCTGGCTGGCGCTGTTCAACAACGTCTCGGCGCTGTGGCACGTGGTCGGGAGTTTTGTCATCGTCGGCCTGCTCTGGGTCTTCGCGCCGCACCAGCCGCTGTCGTTCCTGCTGACGGCAACGTCGAACCCCGTCGAGGGCCACGTCTACCCGCTCGGCTACGCGTGCCTCATCGGCCTCCTGCAGGCGCAGTGGACCTTCACGGGCTACGACGCGTCCGCTCACACCGCGGAGGAGACCCTGGACGCCGCCACCGCCGCACCACGCGGGATGCTTGCGTCGGTCGTGTCCTCAGCGGTCGTGGGGTGGGTGCTGCTGCTCGCGCTCACGCTGTCGGTACGCGACCTGCCAGCGGCCGCGAGTGGCGGGTTCGCGTACGTAGTGGAGCACGCGCTCGGGCCATCGCTGGGGCGGCTCGTCATGGTCATCGTGGCGGTCGCCATGTGGTGCTGCGGCCTCGCGTCCGTCACGTCCAACTCGCGCATGCTGTTCGCGCTCGCTCGCGACGGCGGCGTGCCGGCTGCAGCCACGGTGGCAAAGGTCGGCGCGCGCTACCAGACGCCACACGTCGCGGTATGGATCTGCATCACCACGTCGTTCCTGCTCGCGGTGTGGGGACGCGCGTACAGCGTCATCGTCGCGATCAGCACCATCGGCCTCTACGGCTCGTACGCGCTACCGCTCATCGCAGCCGAGCGCGCGCACCGTCGAGGCTGGCTGCCGACCGGGCCGTTCAAGCTGTCGCGACCACGGCTCACGCGCTGGGTCGCGCTCGCGTGGATCGCCGTCATCACCGTGCTCTTCGTGCTGCCGCCGAACCAGCGCACCGGCTACACGTTCGGCGTGGTCGTGCTGCTGCTCGTCGCGGTCGATCTCGTCTGGGCAAAGAAGCACTTCCGCGGTCCACCACTGCCCTGATTGCTTTTGCCCGGCGTGGTTGCTATTCGGTCCGCCTTCCGACGGAGGCGTCACGTGGTAGCCCAGCTGATCGAGCATCTCTCTCACTACACGGCCGCAGTCATCCTGGCGATGGGCTACGGCGGCATTGCGCTGCTCATGGCCATCGAGTCCGCGTGCATCCCGCTGCCGTCGGAGATCATCATGCCGTTCGCGGGCGCGCTCTGCGTACCGGCCATCGCGATGGAGTACAACCACGCCCCGCTCAACCTCTGGCTCGTCGGCCTCGCCGGCGCCATCGGCTGCAACCTCGGATCGGCCGTCGCGTACTTCGTCGGCGCGAAGCTCGGCCGACCCTTCCTCGAGCACACGCGCTGGGTCCGCTTCTTCGTCACGCCGCACGAGCTCGATCGCGTCGATGGCTGGTTCAACAAGCGCGGCGCCATCGTGGTCTTCGCCGCGCGCCTCCTGCCCGTCGTGCGCACGTTCATCGCGCTGCCCGCCGGCATCGCGCGCATGAACCAGGCGCGCTTCCACATCTACACGTTCCTCGGCTCGCTGCCGTGGTGCATCGGCCTCGCGTATGTCGGCACCAAGATCGGCGAGAACCGCGAGGCCATCACGCCCTACTTCCACAAGTTCGACCTGATCATCGGCCTCGTCATCGTCGCTGGAGCCGTCTGGTTCATTCGCTCGCGAATCCACGCCTTCAAGGCCCACGCGCGGACCCTCGACACGAATTAATCTGATTTAGACGATCCAAAAATTTGTAGGTGTGTGTACGACGAACCTACAGTGGCTTACATGGCGAGACCGCTCCGTAAGCCCGACCTCGATCCGATGGAGCCTGCGTACGAGGCCGCGAGCACACGCCGCGGCCCGATC
>JBDTCO010000264.1:0-10244 GCA_039923495.1 Polyangia bacterium | reverse complement strand
CGCATGGCCGCGAAGCCCGAGCTGAAGGTGGCCACCGACGCGTGGGAGCTCATCGAGAACGCGCAGCAGATCGCGCGCACGACGCTCCCGCGCTTGCTCCTCCTCGAGGGACGACACCTGCGCTCGAGCAACCGCGAGCCGAACCCGATGAACGCGCGGCTCTACGTCATCGCCCGTGCGCTCGTCCGCCTCGTCGACGAGCAGGGCAAGCCGAGCGAGAAGCGCCTGCGCGAGTATGGGGATTCGATGCGGCCCGCGCTCGAGCTGTGGCTCTACTCGCCCGCGCCGGTGCACCTCGACCTCGAGGAGGAGCAGCTCCGCTCGGCGCTCGAGGAGCTTGCGACGAAGCTCGGTGCCAAGGATCCCGCCGTGAAGCTGGCGCTGGCCGGCAAGACGCCTGCGGTGCGCGCGAAGGAGCTCGTCCGCGGCACGAAGCTCGGCGACGTCGCGTTCCGCAAGCAGCTCGCGACGGGGCGCGCCGCGCAGGACGTGGCGAAAGATCCGCTCATCGCGTTCGCGCGCGCGCTCGATCCCGAGGCGCGCGCCGTTCGCAAGAAGATGGAAGACGAGGTCGAGGCCGTCGAGGAGCTGGGCCTCGGGCAGATCTCCCGTGCAGAGCTCGCGCTCGATGGTCCATCTTTGCCGCCGGACGCGACGGGCACGCTGCGGCTCTCGTTCGGCAAGGTCGAGGGCTATCGCGAAGGGACGCGCAACATCCCGCCGTTCACGCTCTTCGGTGGGCTCTTCGTCAAGTCGCAGCGCGCGGACGACAAGCCGCCGTACGAGCTGCCGCAGCGCTGGGTGACCGCCAAGCCGAAGCTGAAGCCGCTGACGCCGCTGGACCTCGTGTCGACGAACGACATCATCGGCGGCAACTCGGGTAGCCCGCTGCTCAACCAGGCAGCCGAGATCGTGGGGTTGATCTTCGACGGCAACCTCGAGTCGCTCGCCAGCGCGTTCGTGTACCGGGGCACATCCGATCGCGCGGTCAGCGTGCACTCGGCGGCGATCCTCGAGGCGCTCCGCAAGGTGTACGACGCAGAGGCGCTCGCCGACGAGCTCACCGGCAAGAAGAAGCCATGATCTCGCCACGCGCGGCCATCGCCGAGCTACCATCGCGCGGCTATCGCTGGTGGTACGTCGACGGTCTCTCCGACGACGGACGCCGCGGCTTCACGGCGATCTTCCTGGTGGGCTCCGTGTTCTCGCCGTGGCTGAACGCGCGTGCGAAGCGCGGCGAGCCGGTGCTCCCCGTCGAGCACCTGGGCGTGCACCTCGCGCTCTACGAGGACGAGCGCCAGGTCGGCTGGACGATGGCCGAGTATCCCGCGGAGCGCCTCGCTGCCGACGAGCGCTCGCTCTCCATCGGCGGCTGTCACCTCCGTTTTTCCGACGATGGTTCGCTCGAGGGCGAGCTCTCGACGCGCTCCGCGCCGGTGTTCTTCAGCGGGCTCGGCTTCGGCCGTGCGCTGCGCGGTCGGTTTCGCCTCGCACCCGGCGTGAGCAAGCCGCCCGTGGTCGAGCTTGCGCGCGCGCCCGATGGAGCGAGCCACCACTGGCAGGTGCAGACGCCGAGCGCCGCGTTCGAGGTCGAGTTCGATCGACCGGGCTTCTCGTTCCGGGGCCGCGGCTACCACGACGGCAACTGGGGCCACGGCCGCCTGGAAGAAGCGTTCAAGCGCTGGTCGTGGGCGCGCGTCTCCGACGGAGACGACGCGCGCATCCTCTACGCCGTCGAGCCCCGGCACGGCGAGCCGCGCGGCTTCGTCGTCGAGCACGATCGCGTGCGCACGTGCGAGGCAAGCCACGGCGACGGTGTCTCCACGGGCTGGGGCCTCGTCGCACCGACGAGCTTCTCCGTCGGCGACGCCCGCGCGCGCATGGTCCGCTGGCTCGATCGCACACCTTTTTACGCGCGCTACGTCGCCGAACTCGACGGCAAACACGGCGTCGGCGAGTTCCTGGACCTCGATCGCTTCCAGCGCGGGAGCGTGCAGTTCCTCCTGCGCTGGCGTGGGCAGCGACGCGTCTAGGTCACACGGTGGTTGCGCCCGTGGTCGTGGCGCGCAAAGCTCCGGGGTGGTGGATGAGCCGATCGACGTGACGATCGTCGTGGCAGCATACGACGAGGAGCGCTTGCTCCCGCGCTGCCTTTCGTCGATCGCCGCGCTCGAGGGGCCGCGCGCCGAGGTGATCGTCGTCGACAACGGCTCGACCGATCGAACCGCCGAGATCGCTGCCGCCCACGCGTTCGTGCGCGTCGTGCGCGAGCCCTGCCTCGGCGCCGTGCACGCGAAGGCGGCTGGCGTGGCGGCGGCACGCGGCGCCCTCGTCGCCATCCTCGATGCCGACTCGACGTGTCCCCCCGACTGGCTGACACACATTCGCGTTGCATTCGCCGAGGACGCGCAGCTCGTCGGACTCACGGGCCCCGCGCGCTACGTCGACGGTCGGGCCTGGGTGCCGTACGTGATCTGGTCCTGGTACGCATGGTGGCGCGTCGTCGGCTTCTTCGCGCGGCGCGCCGTGTACGCCGTCGGCACCAACGTCGCCTTCCGTCGCGAGGCGTACACGTGCTCCGCAGGGTTCGATACGCGGCTCCTCGTCGGCGGCGACGAGATCGCTCTGTTCTCGTCGCTGTCGAAGGTCGGCAAGACGCGCTACGACCCGCACCTCGTCGTGAGCACCGACGCGCGCCGCGGGAACCTTGGCCTGGTGCGCTTCTTCTGGGAAGTGTTCCTCCTGCGCTACGTCCTCAATTATGCGTGGTGCAAGCTCACGGGGCGCACGCTGACGCGTGGCTACACGCCGGGTTCGTCGCTGGCGCGCCGCTGACCTTGCCGGGGGCAGCCGAGTCGGTGGGCGTCAGTCCGTGCGGTCAATGAGCCGCTGCACGACCAGCTCGACACACGCGTTGTGATCCATGCGAGGTAGCTGCACCGTGCGACGCGGCTGCGGTCCCACGCCCGGCGGCGCGGGCTCGTGGCCGAAGCGGGGCTTCATCACGGGATCGTCCGGCCACGAAGTGCGGTACTCGACGATCTCGATGCCCTCGGCGGGCGCAGGGTAGCGGTGCCACGGCGCGTAGACGGAGAACAGCCCGATCGACGTCATCACGTCGGAGTAGCCCGCGCCCGACATGCCTGCGAACGGCGTGCCGATGGTGGCGATGCGCATGTGCACGCCGGCGGGCGGAGCGAGGTCGTGCGCGGCATGGCTCGCGACGATGCCGCCGAGCGAGTGCGCGACGATGACGACCTCCTCGAGCGCGCGCGGCGACACCGGCGTGAGCAGGTCGTTCACGTAGCGCACGAGCTCCTGCTGCGCGGTCTGCAGCGTGCCGTAGGGCTCCCACCAGTACACGACGAACTCGGTGTCGGGCGCGGCGGCGAGGCGCTGCACGGCCGGCGTCCACTCCCACGAGTAGCCGAGCCCACCGGGCACGAGGACGAAGAGGCGCTTCGTGCTCGGCTTGATGAGCGGAAGCGTCGGCTCCTTGCCGAGGTGCCGCGGGTTGAGCACGCGACACGTCGGACACTCCTTGGTGACGTAGTGGATACAGCCCGTCGAGAGCAGCAGCGCGAGCAGCAGACCCTTCACGTCAGAACTCTCCGCGGATGCCGAACGACGGGATGATGGGGAGACCCTTGATGGGCGTCGAGCGGGTGTAGTCGTAGCTGAGCTGCGCGACCTGGTCGTTGCGACGGTTGTACACGTTCGTGATGTCCAGGTAGACCTTCAGCACCCACTTCTTGAACAGGAACGTCTTGTCGGCGCGCAGATCGAGCGAGTTGAACGACGCGAGCCGACCGGTGTTCACCGGGCCCTGCGCCGCGTTGTAGACGTCGGCGTCCGAGTCGTAGAAGCCACCGTATGGCTTGGTCTGCGGGAAGCCCGTGATGTAGCGGAAGCGGAAGCCCACCTCGAAGCCGCGCGGCAAGTAGGCGTGCGCAGCGACGATGAGCACGTGCGTCTGATCGAAGTCGAAGGTGCGCAGCGAGCACGAAGCGCAGTCGCGACGCTGCGAACGCATGAGCGTGTACGACACCCAGCCGAAGAGGTACTTCGACATCTGCTGACGCAGCAGGAGCTCGCCACCGTAGATGCGGCCCGAGCCGATCGACGCGACCCGCTCCGCTGCTGCCGCGCCGTTGCGGATCGTGTACGCGCTAGACGTGGCCGCGAGATCGTAGAGGTGCTTGTAGAAGCCGCCGACCTCGATCTGCAGGCCCTTCCACAGCCCTTGCTCGATGGAGACCGACGTGTGGATCGCCTTCTCGGGACGCAGCTCCGGGTTGCCGTACGCGGCGTTGTAGTCGGTGGCGGCCGGCGGCTGCGAGTAGAGGCCGACCCCGACCTTGAGCAGGGTGTGAGGCGCGAGCTGGAAGCGCCCCGTGAGCCGCGGGTCGAAGGACGGCAGCGGGATCGACGAGTAGTAGTCGAAGCGCAGACCGCCCGTGACCGTGATGCTCTCGCGCGGCTTCCACGCGAGCTCCGCGAACGCGCCGACGTTGCCGACGTTGAAGCGCTGCGTCGTCTCGACTAGCGTCGACGCCGAGACGGGCGAGACGATCTGCCCCTCGCGCGGAGCGGCGGGCGCGCGGTTCGACAGATGCACGCGCGCGTACTGGGTGTCGAGGCCGACGAGGAGGTGGAAGCGCGGGCCCAGCTTGTGGCGGCCCTCGACGCGAAAGTCGGTGCCGACGTTCGAGATGTCGTACATGAGCGAGCGCCCCACCGTGCCGTCCTGCGCGGTGTACCCGGTCGAGTTCTGCAAGAAGAGCTGCCATCCGGCGAGCGTGCCGGTCCAGCGCAGCTGCGCACGGTGATACGCGATGTGCGTCCCGAAGCTCGAGACGAGCGGATCGCTGTCCGTCGGCTTGTCGAAGACGAGCTTCAGCACATCGTCGGCGCCCGAGGCGAGCACCCGGATGCGACCGGGCCCGAGTGGATACTCGAACGCCGCCTGGTAGTCGTAGTAGACGGGCGCAGACTGGAAGCGGAGGCCGCTGACCGTCACCGCCGCGAGCAGCGCGTCGACGTAGCTGCGGCGCACCGCGAGGAAGAAGCCGCCCTTGCCGATCGGACCCTCGAGCACCGCGCCCGCGTCGAAGATGTTCACCTCCGCCGAGCCGTGCAGCCGATCGCGTCGCGGCGAGCGAAGATCGAGATCGACCGCGCCACCGATCGCGCGACCCCAGCGCACCGAGAAGTTCCCGGGGAAGTAGTCGACGTGATCGATGAGCTCGGACGGGATCACCGAGCGAAGCCCGCCGAAGTGGTAGAGCTGTGGCACCTCGCCGCCGGAGAGGTACACGCGACTGTCGGTGGGCTTCGCGCCGCGGATGATGAGCAGGCCCGAGTTGAACGGCGCGCGCGCGACGCCGGGCAGGTCCTCGAGCGCACGCAGCGCATCGCCGAAGCTACCGGACAGCTTCATGAGCTCCTCGGTGCGGAGCGAGACGCGGCTCAGCTCTTCCTTGTTCGGATCGGCGCGCACCGTCGAGCGGAACGTCGACTGCGAGTACGCGCTCGGGTCGAGGTAGTACTTCACCGTGACGAGCTCGCGCGCCGCGAACGTCTCGTCCGTCTCGAAGCGCTTGGCCTGCGCGGCGACGACGATGATGTGCCAGCGGCCCGCGCTCAGGCCGGTGAGCTCGAACTCACCGCGGTCGTTGGTCGTCGCCGAAAGCTGGTGCTCGGCCGCGACGCCCGCCGTTTTCCACTCGTCCTCGGCGATCGCGATGACCGTGCCGTGATCGAGCGGCGCGCGGGTCCCGCGCAGGACCGTGGTCCCGCGCAGCCGGATGTTCGCCTTGCCAGCCTGTACGGCGGCGCCCGCGGCGTCGGTGTTCGCGGCGAGGGACGTCCAGAGGAGCAAGCAGGCAGCAACGACGAGCTGCCATGCGGCAGGGCTGCTACTTCTCCTCGTCACCGGTCGATCGCGGCGCTTCTGGCTTCTTGTCGAGCTCGCGGCGCGCCCACAGCAGCTCGTCGCGCCCTCGATCGGCCGCATGCTCGGCCTCGCGCTGTGCCTGGCGCGCGCGCACCTCGGCCTCGGCCGCAGCCTCGAGCTGCGACGTCATGCGCTGGGTGCCGGCCTGCGCGATCTCGAGCTCCGCGCGTGCGGTCTTGAGCTCGACCCGCATCGCTTCGAGCTGGGTGCGGAGCGCGCCCTCGATGCCACGGCCGCTCGACCACTCGTCGTTGAGCTCGCGGCGAGTCGACACGAGCTCGGTGGAGAGACGACGCAGCTCGTCGAGCGCGACCTCGAGCTCCTCGACGAACGGCGCGATCCCCGCACCGAGCCGCGGCGCCGTCGAGCGGCGCTTCACGACCGGCTTCTTCGCCCTGGTCTTCGGTGCGGCCTTCTTCGTCTTCGCAGACGCACGCTTCGCCGCCGCCTTCTTCCTGGCGGGCTTGTGCTGCGTCTTCGCCTTCTTGCCTCGAGTCATGAGCGAACGCAAAGCATAGCGCGTTTACCTGACGTACTCGTAGTCGAACGGCTGACCGTTCACGCCCCTCGTCGGCGGTGCGACCCAGCTCGCGATCTTGCCCGGCTCGGTGACTGGCTTCATGAGCGACTCGACGTACACGATGTCCTCGGCCGTCGGGAGCCACTGTCCCTTGCGCGCGTTCCACTCGGCCATGTCGATGATCTTGCCATCCATGTCGAAGGCCACGCCGGTCGTCGCCAGCGAGAACAGCCCCTGGTTGCGGTGAAAGCGACGCGACGGTAGACGCAGGCGCGCCTCGCAGTTGTTCTTGGCGAGCGTGCGGTTCCACTTGTCGACGGCGCGCTGGCAGTCCTCGACATAGTTGTCGCGGAGCACCTCGTTCATGGCCGTGCGCATCGGCACGTCCTTCTCGACGAGCTTGCCGCCATCGAGCACGGTCATCCGGTAGTCACCCGTCAGCACCTTGTGCTCGTCGTGCTGCGACTCCTTGTAGCGACCCTTCAGGCCCGAGGCGAAGAAGTCGGCTGCGTTGGACGAGATCTCGCCGCCGAACAGATCCTCGGAGAGGCTGAACCAGAGGTTGAGGTACTTCTGCAGCAGCACAATGGGCATCGCGCCGTGCTGCGCCGGATCCTTGCCCTCGGCCATGAGCTGCGCGGTGCGCGTGACGACGCGATCGACGCCCGTCTCGCCGACGAACATGTGGTGCGCCTCCTCGGTCAGCATGAAGCGCGTGGTGCGCGCCAACGGATCGAAGCCGGACTCGGCGAGGGCATACAGCTGGTACTTGCCGTCGCGGTCCGTGAACATCGTGAAGAAGAAGAAGTCGAGCCATGTGGTGATCGGGTGGTTGAACGCGCCGAGGATGCGCGGCTTGTCGCTGTCACCCGAGCGACGCTCGAGCAGCGCGTCGGCCTCCTCGCGACCGTCCTTGCCGAAGTACGACTGCAGCAGGTAGACCATCGCCCACAGGTGACGGCCCTCTTCCACGTTCACCTGGAAGAGGTTGCGCATGTCGTACAGCGATGGCGCCGTCTTGCCGAGCAGGCGCTGCTGCTCGACGGACGCGGGCTCGGTGTCGGCCTGCGTGACGATGATGCGGCGGAGCATGTTGCGGTACTCGCCCGGGACCTCGTTCCACACGGGCTGACCCATGTGATCGCCGAACCCGATCTTCTTGCCCTCTTCCTGCGGCGTCAGAAAGATGCCCCAGCGGTAGTCGGGCATCTTCACGTGATCGAAGTGCGCCCAGCCGTCGGTGTCGACGGAGATAGCCGTCCGCAGGTACACGTCCTTCGCCTGGAAGCCCTCCGGTCCGACGTCGTTCCACCAGGACAGGTAGTTCGGCAGCCACTGCTCGAGCGCGCGCTGCAGCCGCTTGTCCGAGGAGAGGTTGACGTTGTTGGGGATCTTGTCTTCGGAGACCGTCGCTACCGTCGTCATGGTCAGGTCCTTCTCCAGTCGAAGCTGGGGCGCTCGGGGCGGCCGTAGAGCGAGAGCGCGCCCATCTCGCCGGTTGCGTTGGGTCGGGTGAAGATCCAGTTCTGCCAGGCCGAGAGGCGACCGAAGATCTTGGTCTCCATCGTCTCGGGGCCGACGAAGCGAAACGACGCCTCCATGCCGGTGAGCGCATCGGGCGAGAGCGAGGCGCGCTCCTCGATGGCCATGCGCAGTGCGTCGTCGAAGTCGATGTCGTCGGCGAGGACCGTCACGAGGCCGGCCTCGTCCGCCTCGGAGGCCGACAGCGGCTTCTTCTTGATGCCGTCGAGCTCCTCCTCGAGCCCGAGCGAGGCGAGCCGCGTCTGCTTGCTCCACATCGGCAGCAGGCCACCCGAGAGCGCGCCGGCCTGCACGTGCACGGGCCGCGCGGCGTCGTCGAGCATGTAGCGACGATCGCAGGCGAGCGCGAGCTCGAGGAGCGAGCCCGAGAAGCAGCTCTCGGGATCCATGACCGCGAAGAGGCTGCGCGCGGTGAGATCGAAGCGGCGCATGACGCGCGACACCTTGAGGCGCACCTCGTGGACGAAGCGATCGTGATCGTGATCCGCGATGAACCTGTCGTGCGCGAGGACGAGCTCCGCGTCGCCGCGCGTCTTCACGAGCACGAGGCCTATCTCCTCGTGGTTGAAGCGCATGCGCAGGAGCGCGTCGTCGAGCTCGCGGAAGGCGCGCAGGTGCCAGAGCTCGGCGCCGAGCGTGCGTGCGGCCGCGTGATCCGCGGGCGCGGGCGTGTCGGGACCGGTCATCGTGAGCGTGGCCGTGCGCGTCTTCGCATCCAGCTGTACGTCGACGTACCGATAGCGCAGGCGAGTCGGCGAGGCCTCGCACGAGAGCGCCGGGAGCGTGACGCCGTCCTCGGCGGGTCGAGCAGCGCCGGCCATGGCGACCGCGCGCTCGCGTACGGCATCCTTCCACTTGCTGCGCGGCACGATCGCGTCGACGAGGTTCCACTGCACGGCGCGCTTGCCGCGCACGCCCTCTGCGGTGGTGGAGAAGAGGTCGGCGAGATCGCGGCGCACCTTGCGCTTGTCGACGACGCGCGTGAGGCCACCGGTCCCGGGGAGCACGCCGAGCAGCGGCACCTCGGGCAGGCTCACCGTGGACGAGCCATCGTCGACGAGCACCGCCTGGTCGCACGCGAGCGCGAGCTCGTAGCCACCGCCCGCGGTCGGCCCGGAGCACGCGGCGAGGAACTTGATGCCGGAGTGCTGGCTCGCATCCTCGATGTAGAGGCGCGTCTCGTTGGTGAACTTGCAGAAGTTCACCTTGAACGGGTGCGACGACATCCCGAGCATGTGGATGTTGGCGCCGGCGCAGAACACGCGATCACGACCGGAGCCCACGACGACCGTTCGCACGTACGGGTGCTCGAAGCGGATGCGCTCGAGCGCGTCGGCGAGCTCGATATCCACCGACAGATCGTAGGAGTTGAGCTTGAGATCGTAGCCCGGGCGCAGCGCGTGCTCGGGGTCGACAGCCATGAGGAGCTGCGCGATCCCGCTGCCGTCCGTGGGGAGCTCGAGCTTCCAGTGGTGATACGCACCGGGGCTCGTCTCGAAGGTGATGGCGGGTTGCGCTGTCGTCGGCTCGGCCATGGCCCCGTTATACCGGGCGGTCGATGAGGCGGCAAGCGCTATAGTGCGTTGACTCGGCGTTGCTATACGCATTATACTGCACTCGTGACTCTCCTCGTCGCCATCGGACAGCGCGTCCGGCTGCTCCGCGAGCAGCACGGCATCACCCAGAAGGCGCTCGCCGAGCGCGCCGGGCTGTCGCTGCGCTTCCTGTCGGAGGTCGAGAGCGGGCAGGGCAACATCTCGGTGACCAGGCTCCGGGATCTCGCACACGCGCTCGGGGTCGGGCCCACGTCGCTGTTTCCCGACGACGGCAACCGGCTCGCGGAGCGCGTGTCGCTGCTCGGCCTGCGCGGCGCCGGCAAGAGCTCCGTCGGTCGTGCGCTCGCGAAGCTCCTTTCCCGCGACTTCATCGAGCTCGACGAGGAGATCGAGCGCACCGCTGGTCTGCGCCTCGCGGAGATCTTCGAGATCCACGGCGGCGAGCACTATCGAAGGCTCGAGCGCGAGGTGCTGCGCGCGACGCTCGCGAAGGAGCGCGCGTTCGTGCTCGCCACCGGCGGTGGGCTCGTGTCCGACGCGGAATCGTGGTCGCTGCTCCGGCGCAGCACGCGGACGGTGTGGCTCCGGGCCACGCCGACGCAGCACTGGCAGCGCGTCGTGGGGCAGGGTGACGCACGTCCCATGGCGGATCGACCCCGCGCGATGACCG
>JBDTCO010000263.1:0-6003 GCA_039923495.1 Polyangia bacterium | reverse complement strand
CGTGAGGCAGTATCAGGTCACGGTCGACCCCGATCGGCTGCAGGCCAATCACCTCGGTCTGACCGACGTCGCCGATGCGATCCGGCGCAGCAACAGCGAGGTCGGCGGCAGGCTCCTCGAGCTGTCGGGACGCGAGTACATGGTGCGGGGGCGCGGCTACATCAAGGACCGGTCCGACATCGAGCGCGTGGTGCTCAAGACGAACGAGGCCGGCACGCCGCTCCGCGTCGGCGACGTCGGCACGGTGATCCTCGGCCCGGACATTCGCAGAGGCGTCACCGACCTCGACGGCAAGGGCGATGTCACGAGCGGCATCGTGGTGATGCGCCAGGGCGAGAACGCTCTCGAGGTGATCCGCGCCGTGAAGAAGAAGCTCGACGAGCTGCGACCATCGCTGCCCGCGGGGGTACAGATCGTGCCGACCTACGATCGAGGTGAGCTCATCGAAGGTTCGATCTCGACGCTGCGATCGAAGCTCATCGAGGAGATGATCATCGTCGCGCTCGTCATCCTGCTGTTCCTGTGGCACCTGCCGTCCGCGATCGTCCCCATCGTCACGATCCCGGTGGCGGTCCTGCTCGCCTTCATCCCGATGAAGCTGGCAGGGATCAACGCCAACATCATGTCTCTCGCGGGGATCGCCATCTCCATCGGTGTCCTCGTCGACGGCGCGATCGTCGAGGTCGAGAACGCCTACAAGAAGCTCGAGCTGTGGCAAGAGGGAGGACGCAAGGGCGACTTCCATGCGGTCCGGCTGCAGGCGCTCATCGAGGTCGCTCCCTCGGTGTTCTTCTCGTTGCTGGTGATCGCGGTGGCGTTTCTTCCGGTGTTCACGCTGGTCGATCAGGAGGGGCGCCTCTTCAGGCCGCTCGCGTACACCAAGACCCTCACCATGGCGATCGCCGCGCTGCTCGCGGTGACCGTCGATCCGGCGCTGCGGATGCTGTTCACGCGCATGGACCGGTTCACGTTCCGCCCGCGACCGCTCGCGTGGCTCGCCAACCAGGCCCTCGTCGGCACCTACTACCCCGAGGAGAAGCACCCGATCAGCAGGCTCATCTTCAAGGTCTACGATCCGGTTTGTCGGCTCGTGTTGCGCCACCCGAAGGCGACGATCATGGGCGCGATCCTGCTCGTCGCCAGCACGGTGCCCGTCTACCTCCGGCTCGGATCGGAGTTCATGCCGCCGCTCGATGAAGGATCGATCCTCTACATGCCGACCACCCCGCCCGGCATCTCGATCCGGACCGCGTCGGGGCTCCTCCAGACGCAGGACCAGATCCTGCGCCAGTTTCCCGAGGTCGAGCAGGTGTTCGGCAAGGCGGGGCGGGCCGAGACCTCGACGGACCCGGCGCCTCTGTCGATGATGGAGACGACGGTGCTGCTGAGGCCCGAGTCGTCATGGAGAGCACGACCGCGCTGGTACTCGTCGTGGGCCCCGGCATGGCTCGCCGGGGTGCTGAGGCATGTCTGGTCGGATCACATCTCGCACGCGGACCTCATCGACGAGATGAACGAGGCCATCCAGATCCCGGGCGCCACCAACGCGTTCACGATGCCGATCAAGAACCGGCTCGACATGCTCTCGACCGGGATCCGTACCCCGGTCGGGATCAAGATCTACGGAGCGGACGTCAAGGAGCTCGAGAAGCTGGGCACCGAGCTCGAGGCCATCCTCCGACAGGTGCCGGGGACGCGCTCGGTCTTCGCCGAACGGCCGGCGGGCGGGTACTTCCTCGACTTCGATCTCAGGAGGGACGCGCTCGCTCGCTATGGTCTCACCGTCGAGGACGCAAACCAGGTCGTCATGACCGCGATCGGCGGCGCGGAGGCCACGACCACCGTCGAGGGCCGCGAGCGATACAGCGTCAACGTGCGCTACCCACGCGAGCTGCGTGAGGACCTCGAGCAGCTCCGGCGCGTGCTGGTTCCCACGAAGACCGGCGCACAGATCCCGCTCGGCGAGCTCGCGGAGCTCGTCCTGCGCCAGGGACCCTCGATGGTCCGCGACGAAAACGGCCTCCTCGCCGCCTACGTCTTCATCGACTTCGATGCACAGAAGCGGGACATCGGCGGCTACGTCACCGATGCCAAGCGTGCGGTCGGCGAGCACCTCCGCCTGCCCACCGGGTACACGCTCGGCTGGAGCGGACAGTTCGAGAACATGGCCCGTGTGCGCGAGCGCCTGAGGCTCGTCGTCCCGCTGACGCTGCTCCTCATCGTGCTGCTGCTCTACGCCAACACGAAGTCAGCGGTGAAGACCACCATCGTCCTCGCCGCCGTACCGTTCTCGTTGATCGGCGCCGTGTGGTTGCTTTACTTCCTCGGCTACAACACCTCGATCGCAGTGTGGGTCGGCATGATCGCCCTCATGGGGCTCGATGCAGAGACCGGCGTGTTCATGCTGCTCTTCCTCGACCTCTCCTACGACGACGCCGTGCGCGCCGGCAAGATGACCACGCGAGCAGAGCTGCGCGACGCGATCCTCCACGGCGCCGTCAAGCGCGCTCGGCCCAAGGCGATGACCGTGTGCGCGGCCTTCGCAGGCCTCGTGCCGATCCTCTGGTCGCTCGGTGCGGGCGCGGACGTCATGAAGCGGATCGCCGCTCCGATGGTCGGCGGGCTCGTGACCTCGTTCGCGCTCGAGCTGCTCGTCTACCCCGCGATCTACTTCCTGTGGAAGCAACGCGGGCTCGATGGCAGCTACACGACCCCGCCGAGCTCCTACTCGGACCAGACGTCGTCGACGATACTCTCGCCGTAGCCGAGGTCGCGCCCGTCGGTGATCCACGTGTCGTACGTCTGGATGTACACGTTGATCTCGGGGTCGCGCAGGATGACGGATGCCCAGCGGGCGTTCGCCTTCGTCGCGACCTCTTCGATCGTGAGGTCGGGGAACGTGTGTGTGTCGCCGATCGAGTCGAGGATGGGCTGACCGAGGTCCGCCGGTGCCGTGTCGCCGTACAGCGCGGCGTAGACGGTTGGCAGCACGTTCATGTAGTCGGAGACCTGCACGCCGCCGATGCCGACCTGCCAGTTGCCCGACCGGTACGCGTACCCGTCGGCGCCGAAGCAATCGGGGAACGCGGTCTTCGTGTTGATCTTGATGCTGTCGCCGCAGTTCGACATGCCGAGCGGCGTCTGCGGTCCGTTCGGCTCGCCGTACTCGGGGTTGGTGCCGATGGTGAAGATGCCCTGCTGGAGGCCGAACCAGGCGACGCGCTTGACGAGCGCATCGCTCACGCCGAACTCCGCCAGTTGCGGCTCGATCTGGTTCTTCACGTAGCGCGTCCAGTAGTAGCGGGCCTGGGTATGCCCGGCGCTCGTGTCGGCGAAGCTCGAGAGCCCGTTGCTGGTGCTGCCGCCCGAGCCGACATCGACCTGTGCGGGTGCGCAGCCGATGCCGAGAGGCGTGATGCCGGCGAGGAGACTGAACAACATCGCTCGTGCGCTCATGACATGGATCGCTGCACTCGATGTGCCAAGCCAGAGCTCCGGACGCGTCAGTCAGGCTGGAGCGTTGAAGCTGCCAATAATTTGATATAACTCAGGAATAACAGCAATGGCCGAGGCGGCCCCGGTTTTCCAGGGTGGGGGCGCAGGCCTCAGCAGTGCCCACTCGATCAGCGCAGGCAGCCCACGCGAGACGTCGCCACCACCATGTCGTCGAGCTGGACGTCGCCAGTGGATGCATCGGTGACGTAGTTCTGCGGCCAGAAGTAGTTGAGGTGCAGTGAAGTCGTCGAGCGCACCTGCAGGTCGAGCACCGTGTTCGCGGGGGCGGGATAATCGGTGCACTCGCTGCCGTCCGAGCCCATCGGGCAGAACTTGTCCTTGATCCAGTAGCCGAGTGGGCCGGCATCGGTGAACGAGCGCATGAGCTGATCGTTCTTCCACACCTCGAGCACGGCGCCCGCGCCGCTGGTCGCGTCCGGGTTGACGACGGCGTGCACCTCGATGCAGACCCACGACCCTTCGTCGAGCGTGAAGTCGTTGCGGTGGATCAAGCCATTTCCGTAATACGCGCCGGCACCGGACGGCATGTCCTCGTACGAGTGCATCTGCATCCAGTAGTCGTACGTGTCGAAGCGTGCCGCGGCAGAGCCGATCCCGTAGACGGGCTCGATCGCGATCGAGAAGCGGTCGTCGCCGTTCGGCTTGAGCCCGGCCTGGGGGTTGGGATACAGGGTCGCCGGGTCGTAGCCGCCGAACCAGACGCCCGTGTGATGCCACGGTACGCTTGCCTGATACTTGACGTACCAGCGGACGAAGAGCTCGTCGTGGTCCGGGAGTTTCTTGAAGAAGTCGGTGGCGCTGTTGGTGCCACCGGCGGTCAGCCGCAGCGACGAAGCCCCTCCGCTCCTGGCGGGCTTGTCGGCGACGAGTGTCATGCCGCCGGGATTCTTCTTGTCATCGTAACGCGCGAGGATCGCCGTGACCGAGGCGAGCTCGAAGTCCTCGAGCCACACCACCCTGGGATCACCCGAGAGGCCGACATCGCCGGGATACTCGTCGGCCAGCGTGCCACCGTCGGGCGGGAGCGCGCCGTCCGCCGGGAGCACCGAACCATCGTGCACGCCGAGATCGGCCAGCGCGGATCCGTCGCCGTTGCCGTGTGGCGAAGAAGAGCAAGCCGCGAGCGCGAGCACCGCCACGGTCGAGACCTTCAGCCTGGAGAGCGAAGAGAGGGTGCATCTCGCGCGTTCGAGCATGTTCCGACTCTGCACGAAAACGCGCATCCCGACCGTTCCCACCGCTCGGCGGGCGGGACAATCCTGCGTTCGAGACAGCTTTGCGTGCGTCCGCATGGTCGTCGCGCTCGTCGATTCCCGACGTGTGAATTCGGGCTGCGGCTCGGCTGGATGCAAATCGCCCAGGCGCGCCGGCCTCGCTCACGTCGTTCGCGCGCGTCTGTGCTTGGCTCGAGGTGTCGCATGCGGCGCCGCGACGTTCGTGGTCGCGATGTCCGATGCGCGACCGAGTTCGCCACGCGCCTCGAGGCGCGCGAGCAGCAGGCAAAAATACAGCATGCCGCGCTGCGATCCGAGCAGCTCCGTGATGTCCTTCGCCTCGAGGCGCACGCCAGGCGCGACGAGCGCGAGATTCGCGGCCACGCTGGTGTCGTTGCCGGGAAACGTGTCGAGGCGGCCGAACCCACGGATCAAGATCACCGCGGCGGTCCACGGGCCGATCCCCTTCGTCGTGCAGAGTAACTTCGCACCCTCGGCGCTCGATCGCTCCTCGACCATCGCTTCGGTCAGTGCACCCCGCGCGATCGCTTCGCCGGCGCGGCGCAGCGTGGCGACCTTCGCTTCGCTCATGCCGGCGGCGCGGACCGCGGCATCGGACGCGCCGAGAAAGCGTTCCACGGTCGGGAAGATGGTGAGCGACATGCCGTCGTACGCCACCGATTCGCCGAGCAGCTGAATCAGGCGCCGCATGACGGAGCTCGCGGCCTGAAGGCTGATCTGTTGAAACACGATCGTGTTGACGCATGCCTCCCAGAGCGTGGGATAGCGCGGTGGTTTGATGCCGCGCACGCGACGTGCGAGCGGGGCCAGCCACGGCACACGCTGCGCACGGCGATCGAAGTCCGAGATATCGCGCTTGGTACCCAGCATCCGATCCACGGTCGCGAGCACGGCCTCGTCACGGGCCTTCCCCGTGATCGCAACGGTGAGCGTGTCGGTGCGCGGTTGCGTGACGCACACGATGACGGGCTCGGCGAATCCGCCGAGCGCACGCAGGTAGCGGCCGTCCGCCGTGTACACATCGACCAGGTTGCTCGCGAGGCGCCGGAGCGCGCTCACCGTCAGATCGAGTCGGTACGGCGCGACGACTCGGAGCTCATGCCGCGTGGTCATGACTGTGAGATGCGTACGAGAGTCGACGATCGGCGAATGAAAGGCATCTGCGAGCTCCGGTGTGGCGATGGCGCGTGATGTGCAGCCGACATGACGCATCTTCGAAATAACAAGGGAGCAGAAACCATGCCGACAAAAA
>JBDTCO010000262.1:0-30556 GCA_039923495.1 Polyangia bacterium | reverse complement strand
GACGCCACGACGCGACGGGTTGCCTCACTTCGTGCCAGTATTCCCGTCTCGATCGCTGGCTTCGACAGGCACGAAGGTTGCTCCGATGCGTGGCTCCTCGACTGGAGTTCCCATGACACGCGTCCTGCCCACCCTGATGTTCACGCTCGTCGCCTCGCTCGGATCACTCCTCGCTGGCTGCGGTAATATCGACAATGCCGTCGACTGCAACGCCATCTGCGACAAGTACAAGAGCTGCTACGACAGCAACTACGACACGAGCGCATGCTACGACCGCTGCCGCTCGAACTCGAAGGACGACAAGTTCGAGAAGAGCGTGTCCGACTGCCACGACTGCATCGGTGACAAGAGCTGCGCGGGCGCAACGTTCACCTGCGGCGCTCAGTGTGGCGGCGTCGTGCCGTAGTCGTAGCTACGCGCGCACCAGCAGCACCGGCCCCGCGACAGCGATGCTGATTTTCTGCGCTCGGAACAGATCCCCGTCGAGCGTGTAGGGCTCGTCTCGCTCGAGCGAGAGCTCGGCCGTGCGGCACATCTCGTCTAGGTGTGCCGCACCAGAGAGTGCGCGCCCCGCCTGCACGGACGGGATGCCGAGCGCCATCTCCACCGCTGAAAGCCCCGACACGACGAGCTGGAAACGGCCGGGTCGATCGTGCGCGCGCGGTGTGATGCGCATCCCCACACCCACCTCGGGGATCGTCGAGGCCACGACGAGACGAGCCTGGCCGATCGTGCGGGCCACTCCGTCGACGGTCACGTCGATGCGCGTCGGCGCGAACAGCGTCCGAGCGGTGGTACCCGACACGAGCGCCGACAGCGCGACCTCGATCGCGAGCCGCACCGCCCGTGTTGGGCCCGGGTTCGCGTGATCGTAGTAGCGCTCGAGGAAGCGTGCGCCGAGCGCCGCCGCGAACAGGAAGCCGAGGCCGTCGTTCACGCGCAGCAACGTGTGACGTATCGTCGGGAGCGGTACGTTCGCGCGCAAGCGGTCGAGCAGTCGCTCCAGCAGCGCCTCCGGGGTGCCGCGGATGCCGAGGTTGCGCGCGACGGTGTTCATGGTGCCTCCGCGCAAAAGCGCGATGCGCGGGAGCGCGAGGCCGCGCGCGCGATACGCCGGCTCGATCGCGGTGAGCACCGCGCGCGTCGTGCCGTCACCACCGACGAGCGCAACGAGATCGACGCGCTCGTCCGCCAGCCGCGCGACGACGCTCGAGATCTCGTCGATCATCATCACTTCGGCGGTGTCGCGCGCGAGCTCGCGCAGCCGGCGTGCGAGCGTTCGATCCCGGCGTACGCCGCGTGCGCGTGGGTTCACGAGCACGATCATGGGTGCGCCGTGCCGCGGGAAGAGGCCTCGAACCATCGCGCGCGCCGGGCCCAGCGCTCCGCGTCGAGGCGCGCCGCGGCGGGCCCGATCTTCGCGAGCGCGTCGTAGCGCGAGGCCGCCAGCGGGAGGTCGCGTCGACGGAACGCCAGCTCCGCATCGAGGCGCTGCGCCTCGCGCTCGAAGCGCTCGTCGGAGAGGCCGCCTGCGACCGCGTGAGCGAGCAGGGCCTCGGCGTCTGCCCAGCTCGATTTGTTCGCCAGCTGCCTCGCCGCGAGGTACGCGAGCAGCGGATCGTCGGGCGCCGCGTGCGCACCGGCGGTGAGGCGCGCGAAGTCGAGCGCACCGTCGCCCGAGGGCTTCACGAGCGTGGCGAGCACGGCCTCGAGGATCGGACGCAGCGCTGCTGGATCACGATCACCCGCGAGCCGCTCCGCCATGACGCGCTTGGCCGTGTACAGCCGCCCCTGTGCCTCGTCCGATGGCTTGCTCTCGGCCTTGCGATAGTCGGCCGCCGCGTCGCTCCAGTGCTTCTCGGACGCGCTCAGATCCGCGAGCACCGCGTACGTTGCGGCGCGCTGGCTCGCCGACAGCTTCGGGTGCGCGAGCAGCCGCGCAGCGACCTTGCGCGCGCCCGCGAGATCGCCGGCGTGCTGGCGATCGCCGAGCAGCTCTTCGAGGTGGCCCGGGTCGTCCGGCTCGTCGGCGCACACGGCCTCGAGGAGCACCTCGGCCCCGCGGTGATCACCGCGCGAGCCCGCCTGACGAGCGAGCTCTAGCTTGCGGGCGAGCTCACGTGCGCACGGCCTGCGGAAGATGCTGGGACGCAGGATGCGATCTCGCTCGCGCTCGAGGACGTCGGGTGCGAGCGAGATGCCGCGGATGTACACGAGCCAGTCGCTGGCGAGCGTCGTGAAGGACTTGCCGTAGATGGTCTCGTACGCGTCGCGCGCGCCGCCGGCCTGATACAGGCGCTCGAAGCGGTCCATCCCGTAGCGCTCGATGAGCAGGTGACAGAACGAGCCGGCGACCGCGTACGCCTGCTGCGCCGGCAGCGACCAGAAGCCTGGCGACATCACCGCATCCAGCGATGGCAGGCGATGCAGCTTCTCGAGGACCGCGGACGACTCGTCGGGGGTGAGCGCGCCGCCCTGCCACGTGAGCGCTTCGGCGAAGCCCTCCGTGAGGCCGACGTCGAGTCGCAGGCCTCGACGCGGCAGGCCGAGCAGGGCGTCGCCGAGGTCCGCTCCGAAGACGTGCGCGAGCTCGTGGCCCAGCACCGGCTGCGGGAACGCCTCGAAGTTCACGTAGATCTCGCGACGCCATGGCTTCGCGATGTACGTGTGCCCGGCGCCCATGAGCGCCTGCTTGTCGTTCGCGCTCGAGAAGAGGTACGCGTTCACCGGTACCGTCGGTGCGCGGCCCAGCGAACGCGCGAGCTCGGACCAGCGGAACTCGAGCTCGCGTGCCACGTCGTCGAGCTCCTTGGCGTAGGGACCACCCTCCGCATAGTGGAGGACGAAGTGCGGCGTCGTGCGCGTACCGCCGAGCGCCGCCGCGATGGTGCGCGCGTCCTCGCGGTAGCCGAGCTTCGGGCCGAGGCGATAGAGCTGCACGGCGACCGCGAGGCAGAGCAGCGCGAGGACCGGGTTGCGACGCGAGCGCCAGCGCAGCGTCAGGGTCGCACCATCGAGGAACAGGGCGACCGCGGTGACGAGCGCGAGCGCAACCGCGAGGTGGAAGCAGCGCGCGAAGAGCAGCGCCACAGGCACGGTCACGCGCTCGTCGTAGACGCTGCCCGCGAAGTAACCGAAGAGCGGATCGAACACGAAGATCGGTGGCGCCCAGTAGAGCCGTGCGAGCGACCACGCGCCGGCGACGAAGAGCGGTACGAACGCCACCTCGAGCCCGCTGCGCCGCTGCGTGAGCCCCATGGCGACGCCCAGCGCGGCCCCGAACATCGCGCTCGCGAGCGGCAGCACCGCGTACCAGACGAGCCCGATGTTCGGGTTGCAGTTCTTCACGCGCAGGCCGTTGAGCGCGAGCACCACGAGCGGGATGGCGAGCACCGGCAGCGTTCGCGCGATGGTGCGTAGCCAGAGGCCGACCACGGCGCGCAGCGGCCTGACCTCCGTGGCCTCGCGGTCGGAGCGGCTCGCAGCAATGCGCGTGTACGCGACGGTGCGGAGGCCGAGGTGCGTCGACGCGAGCGCGGCGAGCGGTGCGATGGCGAGCGCGAGCTCGTAGCCGATGAGGTCGAACAACGGGACGAAGCACAGGCCAACGGACAGCGACAGCGCCACCGCGGACCACACCCACATCAGCCTTCGTTGACTCGACGAGGTCATATGGCTAGCGTCCCAAGAACGTACCGTAACCCGCGGAGACAAGAGTGGGCGACCCCAAGGAACCAGTAGCGACTTCGGCTGACGAAGGCATGGCAGCGAGCAACCTCGTCGACGGTGCAGAGGACGAGCGCCGAGACGATCCGCGCCTGCCGATCGAGCTTCGTGTCGAGTACAAGAAGCTCAACACCTTCTTCGCGGACTACACGAAGAACATCTGCAAGGGCGGCACCTTCATCCGCACGAAGAAGCCGCTCGAGGAAGGCACGATCTTCCTCTTCCAGCTCTCCGTGCCAACGCTGCAGCACCCCATCGAGATCCGCGGCGAGGTCAAGTGGGTCAAGCGTGATGGTGAGCCGTCGCCGCCCGGCATCGCGGAGGATCACGAGGCCGGCATGGGCATCCGCTTCATCTACGACAGAGCGGCGGAGCGCGAGGCCGTCGAGGGCACCGTCGAGCGCATGATGGTCGACAGCCTCGGTCCGCTTCTCTACGAGAAGCTCGTCAGCCCCGACGAGAAGTGATCTCGTCGGGCCGCATCGTCGACGACAGGCTCTTCATCGTCGGCGATGTGCAGGGGTGCGCCGACGAGCTCGACGAGCTGCTCGCACTGGCGAAGCTCGGGCCTGGGCGGAAGCTCGCGCTCGCGGGTGACCTCATCAACCGCGGACCAAGGAGCCGCGCCGTGCTCGAGCGCGCGGTCGCCGAGGACGCGCTCGTCGTCCTCGGCAACCACGAGGACGGCCTCTTGAAGGGGAAGGGCGGCATGCTGGATCGAGTGCGCGAGGAGCTCGGCACCGACCTGCCGCGCTGGCTCGCGTGGATAGGCGCGCTGCCCACGTACCTCTCGAACGACGAGCTCATCCTCGTGCACGCTGGCATCCCGCCGGGCAAGCGCCCCGAGGACGCCACGCGCGGCGAGCTCACGCGCATCCGTGATGTCGACGGCAAGCCGTGGTTCGACTCGTGGCAAGGCCCCGAGACCGTCGTGTTCGGCCACTGGTCAGTGCGCGGCAAGGTGGACCTGCCGCTCGTCAAGGGCCTCGACACGGGCTGCGTGTACGGGGGCAAGCTCACCGGCCTCTACTGGCCCGAGTGTCGCTGGCTCGACGTGCCTGCGCGGCGGATGTGGTTCGACCCCATCGCCATGGAGCCGAAGTGGTGAAGCCTCGTCGGCCCGCGGATGCCTGAGAGGGACGCGGCTCGACACGCTTCGTAAAAGTGGTATGTAATATACCTGTTATGACGAAGGTCAGGGCCCCGAAGCTCAAGCGCGTCTACGAGCCTGCCGCGCGCACCGACGGCGCGCGCGTCCTCGTCGACCGGATCTGGCCGCGCGGCGTGAGCAAGGCAGCCGCGGAGCTGACGCTCTGGCTGAAAGACGTCGCGCCGAGCACCGCGCTGAGGAAGTGGTTCGGCCACAGGCCCGAGCGATGGGTCGAGTTTCGAAGGCGCTATCGCGCGGAGCTCGATGCGAACGAGGCTTCGATCAGTCTTTTGCGCGAGCTCATGCTGGCCGGCCCGATGACGCTCCTGTACGGCGCGCACGACGAGGAGCACAACCAGGCCGTGGTGCTGGCCGAGCGCGTGGGCGGTGCTGGCCCTCGTGGTGACGGGTGAGGCTGACCCAGCACACGGACTATGCGCTGCGCCTCCTCATGCTGCTCGCGATGGAGCCGGAGGAGCGGCACACCATCGAAGAGGTCGCGCGCCGCCACGGCGTGTCGCGCAACCACCTCGTGAAGGTGGGGCAGACGCTCGCGCAAGCCGGCTTCGTGGAGAGCGTGCGCGGGCGGGGGGGCGGGTTGCGTCTCGCCCGGCCGCCGGGCGCCATCAACCTCGGCGCGGTGGCCCGGACGACCGAGGACAGCTTCGCGCTGGTGGACTGCTTCGATCGCGAGCGCGAGGGCTGTGTGATCGCGCCCGCCTGCGAGCTTCGCGGCGTGCTCGACGAGGCGCTGGGAGCCTTCTTCGCCGTGCTCGACCGTCACTTTCTGTGCGACCTGCTCGAGAGGCCGTCGGCGCTGCGACAGCTGCGCGTGCTCCTCGGCACCCCACCCAACCCACTACGCATGAAGAGGGCCACATGAACGAGAACCCCGAAGAACGCGCGAAGATCGTCGCCGAGCGACGAGCCGCGACCGGCATCGACGAGGCGTTGATCGAGACGCTCGTGCACCGCTTCTACGCGCGCGTTCGCGAGGACGAGCTCATCGGGCCGGTGTTCGCTGCCCACGTGACCGACTGGGATGCGCACCTTGCGCGGATGTGCCAGTTCTGGTCGTCGGTCACGCTGGCGAGCCAGCGCTACCACGGACAGCCGATGCAGAAGCACCGGCCGCTGCCGATCGCCGCCGCGCACTTCGACAGATGGCTCGAGCTCTTCCGCAAGACGGCGCGCGAGGTCTGTCCGCCTCGCGCTGCGGAGCACTTCATCGAGCGCGGCGAAAACATCGCTCGCAGCCTCGAGATGGGGATCGCATTCTCGCACGGCGTGACGCTCGGCCTGAACCAGCGCTACGAGGAGGCGCCATGAGCGACGTGTTGCCGGCGGGGCTGACCGCATACAAGCGGACGCCAGAGTTCGACGAGGACAGCCTGCCGGCGGGCCTTCGTCGCGAGCATCGCACGCGGGCCGGCGTGTGGGGCCTCATCCACGTCCTCGAGGGCCGCGTTCTTTACCGCGTCCTCGAGCCGCCGAGCGAGCAGCTCCTCTCCCCCGGCGTGAACGGCGTTGTGCGGCCGGAACAGGCGCACGAGGTCGAGCCGCTCGGCCCGATGCGCATGTTCGTGGAGTTCTACTCGGCCGCGACCGCCTGAAGCCTCGCGTGCGACTCGGGGCTGATGTCGACGGCGGCTAGTGGGTCGACGCGGCTGCGGTACCGTTCGCGACGTTGATGACGGCCTGCTCGTCGCTGTCCGGCGTGTAGATCTCGATCGCGCCGAGCGGCGCGCCCTGGTCGTTGACGCCGCCGACGATGAGCACGAGACCGTTCTGCAGCTCGGTGGCGACATGATTCCGACGCGGTGCCGCCAGGTTCACGTGGGCCTTCACCGTCACGATGTTGCCCGTGATGGTGAGGATGTCGCAGGCGGTGACGAGCTTGCCGTCGGCGCCGACACCGCCGCACAGCAGGAGGTCGTTACCGACCATCGTCGCAGTGTGCCCCGCGCGCGCGCTGATGGCGGCGGACACCTCGGTGAGGACGACGGGGTTGCTCGTCGTGGGATAGGTCTGGATGTAATAGACGTTACTCGTCGCGGTCCTCACGCCCGTGACCGGGTCGGGGATCGTTCCGCCGATGACGAGGACGCCTGTGCTCGTGTTGATCGACGTGGCCGTCGCGTCCCAGAGGTTGGGAAGGTCGAGGAGCGCGACCGTCGTGAAGTTGCCGCCGACGAACTTCTCGGCGATGCCCTCCTGCGAGCCGGCGGTGATGCCGCCGACGAAGAGCGCGCCATCGCCGTCGGGGAACTTCGCGGCTGCGGCGCAGTGGTGGTAGCGCGCGGACTGCATGGCGTTGTTCGCGGTGATCGAGACGGCGGCGCCCGTGGTGACGAGCTCGGAGCTGGTCACGGCCTTGCCGGCGCCGTCCTCGCCACCTGCGACGAGCTGCGTGCCCGACTGCAGGAGCACGCCGACCGCGAAGGCCGCGGGTGCAGGCGCGTTTCCCGTCGCGGGGACCGGCGTCCACGCACCGAGACCGCTCGAGCTGATGGGGCTGAAGATCTCGGCGGTGGCGATCGCGCTGCCATCGGTGGTCAGGCCACCGAAGATCACGCCCTGCGGCGCGCTGGCGATGCCCGACCCACCGGCGCGCGCGCTCGTCATCGAGTTCGGCGCGATGACCGTGTTGGTGAAGACATCGTAGAGCGCGCAGTCCGCGACCGGCGCGGTGGCAGCGGGATCGGCGCTGGTGGGACCACGACCGCCCGCGAACATCGCGCCGAGGCCGACCGCGCTGAACGCACCGAGCTCCGTGCGCGCGTACGGGAGCACCGCGCCCGATGCCGAGAGATTCATGGTGCCGGGGCCACCGACCCAGACGCCGTACGAGTCGTTCTGCCCGCCGGCCGTGAGCGAGATGGGCGGCGTCTGCCCGTAGCCGAGGACGGTGCCCGTCGAGTCGAGCGCCTCGACGATGAGCGGCTCCGAGACCTTGGGCGGCTTCTCGTCGAAGCTGAACGTGAAGTGGCTGCCCGTCACCGCTGCCGTCTTCGTGACGCCGTCGATCGTGAACTGCGCCAGCGCCGCGTGATAGAACGGGTCGAGCGTCTGCGACACGACGATGTCGAGGTTGATGGTGCCGCGCTTGCCGCCGCAGCCCGTCGCGCAGAGCGCAATGCCGGACGCGGTGGCGAGGAGACGAGTGGACGTGCGGAGCTTCACGAGTTCACCTTCGTTGGAGTTGCGGTGGAGCGTGCGCGATCGGCCATCTCGCCGAGCACGCGACTGCGCTCCGTCGCGGCCTGCACCGCGTCGATGAGCGTCGTGCGGAGCCCACCCGCCTCGAGCGTGTGCAGCCCGGCGATGGCGGTGCCGCCCGGCGAGGTGACCATGTCCTTCAGTCGTCCGGGGTGCTCGCCCGTGTCGAGGAGCAGCTTCGCAGAGCCGAGCACCGTCTGCGCCGCGAGCGCGGTGGAGTTGTAGCGCGACAGGCCCATCTTCACGCCCGCGTCGGACAGCGCCTCGATGATGAGGAACACGTAGGCCGGACCCGAGCCCGACAGCCCCGTGACCGCGTCGAGCTGCGATTCGTCGAGCACGACCGCCATGCCGACGGCCGCGAACATGCGCCGGGCGAGCTCGACGTCGTCGTCGGTGGCGTGCGTGCCCGGCGCGATGGCCGTGGCACCGGCGCCGACGAGCGCGGGTGTGTTCGGCATCGTGCGGACGACGTGTGTGCCCTCGGGCAGGAGCGCCTCGATGGCGGAGACCGGCGTGCCCGCAGCGACGGAGACGACGAGCGTTCCGGGGCGCAGCTTCGGCGCGATCTCGGCGCACACCTTGGCGATGATCTGCGGCTTCACCGAGAGCACCACGATGTCGGCGGCGAGCACGTCGAGGTTGGAGGTGCCGACGTGGATGCCATAGAGGCCGCGGAGCTCATCGCAGCGGACCTTGCGCGGATCCGAACCGTACATGGCGGTCGGTGGCACCAGCCCGGCAGCGAGCAGTCCCTTTACGAGCGCCTCGGCCATGTTGCCGGTGCCGATGAACCCGATGGATCGTGAAAGTGCGCTGGCCGACATCGCGATGGACTCTTCCATCGTCGGAGCGCCGGGTCAACCGATGATCATCTCCTCGGGCGCGAGCGCACCGTCGGCGAAGCGGCCGAGGCGGCAGCGATCGAAGACCTCGTGGCGAGCCTTGCCGGTGAGGAGGTCGGCGTAGAGCTCGCCCATCACGGGCGCCATCATGAAGCCGTACCCGACGAAGCCACACGCGAGGTAAAAGCCCGGCGGCCCAGCCTCGCCGACGATGGGATGACCGTCGGGAGAGACGTCGTAGGGGCCCGCCCACTGCCTGAGCACCTTGACGTCCGCGAGCTGCGGCATGACGGCGATGAGCTCGCGCGAGAGGTGGCCGAGGAAGCCGAGGCGCGAGCCGAGGTGCACGCCGCCATCATCGTCGTCGGGGTACGAGATGCCGGTCACGATCTCGCCGCGCATCGACTGCGAGAAGTACAGGCCTGACGAGATGAGGCTCACCATCGGGCCGAGGAAGGGCTTGAGCGGCTCGGTGGAGAGGATCTCGTGGCGGTGTGGACGGTTCGGGACGTCGACGCCGACCATCTTCGCGATCGTCGGAGACCACGCACCGGCCGCGTTGACAACGCGCTGCGCCCGGATGCTGCCGCGCGGCGTCGTCACGAGGAAGCCGCGCGAGCCGTGATCGATCGCGGTGACCGGCGTG
Source organism: Polyangia bacterium (assembly GCA_039923495.1). GTDB lineage: Bacteria > Myxococcota_A > Polyangia > Palsa-1104 > Palsa-1104 > JBDTCO01. The sequence goes on along the minus strand of JBDTCO010000262.1, from coordinate 20,970 downwards.
GAGAGGTGGATCTCGACGCCTCGCTTGAGCGCTTGCGTCGCGTACCCCCACAGGAACGGCCACGGGAACAGCACGCCGTCCTTCGGGTTGTAGGCCGCGCACAGCACGCCGTCGAGCGAGAGCTGCGGCACGAGGTCGCGCGCCTCCGATGGTGCGAGCATCCGCGTCGGCACGCCGCACCGGTTCTGCAGCTCGACGTTCTTCTCCATCACGCGGCGCTCGGCCTTGCTCTTGCCGAGGAACAGATAGCCGCCCTGACGGAACCAGATGTTGAAGCCGAGCTCCTGCGCGAGGCCGGAGCACAGCTCGATGGAGCGCTGCATGAGCCGCACGTTCGACTCGCTCGACCACTGCATGCGCACGCCGCCGCCGTTGCGGCCCGAGGCCCCGTCGGCGAGCGTGCCGCGCTCGAGCACGACGACCTTCGTTTCGCCGCGTCGCGCGAGCTGGTACGCGATGGACAGGCCCATCACGCCGCCACCGACGATGACGATGTCGGTCTCGCCGGAGATCGCGCCGTGCGTCGATGCGGAGAGCGCGCCCGCCTTCACTCTTGGTCCTCCGAATCCGGGGCGAGCTTCGCCACGCCCGCGAAGAAGCGCAGCGGCGTGGGGTGAAACGGAGGCCGAGCGGTGAACGGCCGCAGCGTCGCGAGATCGCCCCCCGCGGCCTCGACGAGGTGCGCGACGTGCGACTGGCATTCCTTGCCCTGACACGGGCCGGTGCCGAAGCCGGTGAGGCGCTTGAGCTCGTCGATGCTGCGGTAGCCGAGGTCGATGCCCGACTGGATCTCGTCGAGTGTCACGTCCTCGCAGCGACACACGATGACGCGGCGGCTCACGAGCGCGGCCCCCCGACGGCGGAACCGATGACGGCGGAACCAATGATGGCCGCACCGACGCGCGCACCGGACTCGCGCGCCGCCTCGGTCCCGACGAAGCCGGCGACGTCGCCACACGCCCACACGTCGCTCGCGGTGGTGCGGCCGTGCGCATCGGTCACCGCGTGGAACCCGCCGACGGCGGAAGCCCACGCGACCTTGGCGCCGTGCTCGCGGACCAGCTCGGTGGCAGGGGCGGGCAGCGCAGCGACGGCGAGGAGGTCGCACTTTATCGTGCGGGTCTTGCCGCCGGATATCACCCGTACGCCCTTGAGGCGCTGGTGACCCTCGGCAGAGACGAGCGCCTCGTCGACGCCATCGACGAGCGTGGTCTCGATGCCGCGCTGGCGGAGGAGGTCGGTCAACGCGTGCGCGTAGGGACCGCCACCGAGGACGACTGCGCGCTTGCCGGGGACGACGCGGTCGCGCACGAGCAGCCGACCGATGGCGCGCGCCGAGTAGATGCCCGGAAGATCGTTGCCGACGAACAGCGCGTTCTGATCGTAGCTGCCGGTGGCGTAGAGGTGACGATCGGCGGATACGAGCTCGAGGCCGTGCTGCGTCGACAGCGCGACGAGCCCGAGCGGTGCGTCGGGCAGCGCGCGCTCCTCGGCGTAGAACGCGAGCGCGACGGTGGAGGAGCGCAGCTCGACCCCGGCGGCGCTGGCGGCAGCGACGAGGGCAGCGGCGCGCGCCGGGCCATCGAGCGGATCGGCGAGCAGCGAGCCACCGAGCTGCGCCTGCTCGTCGACCAGCAGGACGCGCAGGCCGCCGGAAGCCGCTGCGGTGGCCGCCGCGAGACCCGCGGGTCCGCCGCCGACGACGAGCAGCGCCGTGTGGCGTGTGCGCGCGGGGGGGATCTCGACGGCGCGCGGATCGGGAAGGCGACCGAGGCCGGCGAGCTGACGCGCGACCTTCTGCATGACGGCGTGCACCGGCTTCGGCGCGTGCACGAAGAGGGTGTGGTGGTCCATGCCGCGCGGGAAGAAGAAGTCGGTGGCGGAGAAGAGGTCGAGCGCGGCCGACGGGTAGACGTTCTGCCGCTCGACCTTCATGCCTTCGTGCACGATGGTGCGACACGCGCGCTGGTTGGGCTGACCATCGATGCGCACGAGGCATGCGCCGCAGCTGCCCTGGAGACAGAACGCCGCGCGCGGGCGGTGATACTTCACGGAGCGGCCCATCAGCGGATCGCCCGCCTCGATGAGCGCCGACGCGAGCGGAAGGTCGCGCCGCAGCCGGACGAGATCGCCGTCGACCTCGACCTCGACGGTGTCGCTGATCGGGAGCGGAAGCCGTGGCGCCATCGCGCCGTATCTAAGCACGGCGGCCATGCCGAAGACGAGCATGCGAGAGCTGGATTGCGCAGCGGGCAGTTGAAAGCGCGCGCGCCCCGAAGCACAGTCGGGGCATGTCGACGCTGAGCACGCCCAAGGTCCCCGTGCCGAAGAACGAGCCGGTGCTCTCGTATGCGCCGGGCAGCCCCGAGCGTGTGGCGCTCGAGCGGGAGTTGAAGGAGCAGGTCGCGAGCCCCATCGAGGTGCCGCTCTACATCGAGCCCGACGGTCGGCGCACGCACACGGGCAACCTCGTCGACATCCGCGCACCGCACGACCACTCGCTCGTCCTCGGGCGCGTGCATCACGGGGGCGCCGCCGAGGCGACCCGCGCCATCGAGACGGCGCTCGCGGCGCAGCGCATGTGGATCGACGTCCCGTTCGAGGAGCGCGCCGCGATCTTCCTGCGCGCCGCCGAGCTCATCAGCGGGCGCGACCGCGCACGCATCCTCGCGGCGACGATGCATGGCCAGTCGAAGACCGCGCACCAGGCGGAGATCGATGCCGCGTGCGAGCTCGCCGACTTCCTGCGCTTCAACGTCCACTTCGCCGAGCGCATCCTCGCCGAGCAGCCGTGCTCCGACGCCGGCATCTGGAACCGCTCCGAGGCGCGGCCGCTCGAGGGCTTCGTGTACGCCGTGACGCCGTTCAACTTCACCGCCATCGCAGGCAACCTGCCCACGGCGCCCGCGCTCCTCGGCAACGTCGTCCTGTGGAAGCCTGCCGACAACGCGATGCTGTCGGCGTGGCACGTCATGGACATCCTGCGCGAGGCCGGTCTGCCGCCCGGGGTCATCACGTTCGTCACGGGCGATCCCGTCGAGATCTCGCGCGTCGCGATGAGCCACCCGATGCTCGCGGGCATCCACTTCACGGGCTCGACCGCGGTGTTCCAGCAGCTGTGGAAGCAGACCGCCGAGAACCTCCCGCGCTATCGCAGCTACCCGCGCATCGTTGGCGAGACGGGTGGAAAGGACTTCATCGTCGCGCATCCGTCGGCCGACGCGACGGCGCTGTCGACCGCGATCCTGCGCGGAGGCTTCGAGTACCAGGGGCAGAAGTGCTCGGCCGCCTCGCGGGTGTACGTGCCGCGCTCCCTGTGGCCCGTCGTGCGCGATCGTCTCGTCGCCGAGATGCGGACCATCAAGCTCGGGCCCGTCACCGACTTCGCCAACTTCATGGGCGCGGTCATCGACAAGAAGGCGTTCGACCGCATCACGGGCTACCAGAAGCTCGCGCGCGAGGAGCAGAGCATCGTGGCCGGTGGTCGCTCGAACCCCGAGCACGGGTGGTTCGTGCAGCCGACGCTCGTCGAGACGAAGGATCCGAGGTCGCGCCTCATGACGGAGGAGATCTTCGGGCCGCTCGTCACGGCGTTCGTGTACGACGACGCCAAGTGGGCCGAGACGCTGGCGCTCGTCGACGAGACGTCGCCGTACGCGCTGACCGGTGCGGTCTTCTGCCGCGACACGCCCGCGCTCATCGAGGCGAAGCGCACGCTGCTTTTCTCCGCAGGCAACTTCTACGTGAACGACAAGCCGACGGGCGCGGTCGTCGGGCAGCAGCCGTTCGGTGGGGGGCGCGGGTCGGGCACGAACGACAAGGCCGGTAGCCTCTGGAACCTCGTGCGCTGGCTCTCGCCCCGCACCGTGAAGGAGACGCTCAGCCCTCCGCACGGGTGGCGCTATCCGTACATGGGGTGACGTTGCCCGCGGACGTTGCCCGGGCTCACCCGAGCCGCTATCGTCCGCGCCGTCGTGTCCATGGTGATCCCGAGCGAACCACCCGTGCTGCTTCCGGCCCTGCCGTGGCTGGGTCACGCCACAGGTCACGTTCGCTCGAGTCCACGAGGCGCTGCGCAGCCGAGAGCTGCATGGTGTCGTTTCCCTCCCGCATCCAAGAACAGGACCCCATGAGTCGCTCTGCCCTCCTCGCCGCTGGCCGCTTTGCCCTCCTCGCTGCCCTCGGGCTCGTACTCCCCCTCGCAGCCTGCTCGCATCAGGTGCAGTTCTACGGGGGAGTGCCCAGCGTCGACGCCGACCACGAGTTCCAGCGCGGGATCGATGACCACGAGGCCGACGTGCAGAGGTGCTACGGTCTCGTCATCGCAACCGCCGATGTCCCACTCGAGATGGTCGTCGACGCTGCTGGCAAGCCGCTCGCCGCGCGTGCCACGGGGCCGATCTTCGGCTCCACGCTCGCGGGCTGCATGGAGACGGTCGCCTTCAAGATCCGCCTCGGCGCAGCCAGCGGTCGTCGCATCGCCCACGCGACGGCCGTGATGGAAGCGCGTGGTCCGGTGACGATCCCTCCGCCTGGCTACCATCGCGAGGGCATCTCCGGTCCGAGCAGCGATCACGCGACGCAGCCCGGCGACACGATGGCGCCGGTCGTGCCGCAGCAGACGCCGCAGCCCTCGGGCAAGTAGCCCGCGCTCAGCCGCGTCGGCCGAAGATCGCGCTGCCGACTCGGACGAGGGTTGCCCCTTCCTCGATCGCGGCCTCGTAGTCGGCGCTCATCCCCATGGAGAGCTCCGCGAGGTCGTGTTGCGAGGCGAGCTCGCGTAGCTGTGCGAAGTGCGGACGCGGATCTCGTTCCGCCGGCGGGATGCACATGAGCCCGTCGACTCGGAGCGACGGCGCGGCGCGCATCGAGTCGAGGAGGGACGGCAGCTCGGTCGGCAGACAGCCCGACTTCTGCGGCTCGTTCGCGACGTTCACCTGCACGAGGCATGGCTGCACGATGCCGACGCTCCTGGCGCGCGACGCGATCTCCTGCGCGAGGCCCGACGAGTCGACGCCGTGGATCAACGACGCCACGCCGACGACGTACTTCACCTTGTTGCGCTGCAGCGGTCCGATGAAGTGCCACTGTGCCCCGATGACGAGCGGCGCCTTGTCGCGCAGCTCCTGCGCGTAGTTCTCGCCGAACACGAGCTGCCCCGCTGCTCGCGCCTCGTTCACGCGCGTGGCGTCGACGGTCTTCGAGACGGCGACGAGCTGCACACGCCGTCCCTGCGCAGCATCGGCCACCTTCTGCCGCACCTCGGCGAGCGCGTCCGCGATGCTCATCGGAATCCGGGCGTAGTGAGCCAGTCGTTGCCGATGGCGCCCATCGTCGCGAGGTCCTCGATGACCTCGCACAGCGGCAGCCCGACGACGTTGGTGTACGAGCCGCGGACCGTGCGCACGAACGCGCCGGCGAGGCCCTGGATCGCATAAGCACCCGCCTTGCCGCTCCACTCCCCCGAGGCCAGGTAGCCGTCGAGCTCGGCCATCGCGAGCGGCCGGAAGGTGACCTCGGTCGTGACGATCCGCCCGCGCTCCTGTCCACCGAAGATGATGTGGTAGCCGGTGACGACCTCGTGCGTCCGACCGATGATGCGCGTCAGCATCGCGCGTGCGTCGGCCTCGTCGTGTGGCTTGCCGAGGATGCGCGGCGCGTCGGGCAAGACGACGATGGTGTCGGCCGCGACGATCGGTGCATCGCCGCCTTCACGCTCGGCGACGGCGCGCGCCTTCTTCGCGGCGAGCCGACGCGCGAGCGCCTCGGGCGCCTCACCGGGGAGCGGCGTCTCGTCGACGTCGGCGGGAACGACGCGCAGCGGGAGACCCGCCATCGAGAGCAGCTCTTTTCGACGGGGCGAGGCGGAGGCGAGTAGCAGCACGCCTCGAGTATCGCCTATTCCGTCGCATCGACGCGGCCCGCGTCCGGTGCGAGGCCGCAGCGCCATAGCCCGAGGGCCTTCTGTCATGCGATCGCAGCGGGCCCGAGCACGAGCCGTACGCTCCGACTTCTCCGAGCAAACGAGCGCACCGACGCCACACAGGCCCGCGGCAGGATGTCGCGCCGCGCGGAATATCGTCGACGGCGCGATCGGCGAGACCCTTGTTCTTGCTACGATGCGCGCATGAAAAGCTCGGTTTCGTGCGTGGCATGGAGCGTGCCTTGACGCACCGCGTGTTCCGCCTTCCGTTCGGTCTCTCTCTCTCTCTTTCACTCGCCCTGGCTGCCCCTGCCGTCGCCGCTCCCGGGAGCGCGCCGAGCGAGTTCGTGCTGCCCGAAACCCTCTCGCTCGATGACGCCGTGCACCTCTTCCGCGCGCACGGCTACGACCTGCTCATCGCGGACTCCCAGGTGAAGTCTGCCGAGGGCGATCTCGCGTCGGCGGCCGCCGTTCCCAACCCCACCTTCACTGCCGGCGGGTCGTACACGTTCGAGCACACCTCGACAGGCTTCCACAGTTATGGGGACATCAACCATGGTGGCCGCGTCGACACGCCGTGGGGCGGCTACTTCACGCTCGGAGACGGCAACGCGCTCGAGGACGCCATCTCCGGCAAGCGCGGGCTGCGCAAGCGAGTCGCGCAGGCCGTGCTGTCGGCATCGCGGCTCGGGCGCGCGGACGCCGAGCGTCAGCTCGAGTATCAGGTGAAGAGCCAGTACATCGACGCGCTCCTCGCGCGCGACCAGCTCGACTTCGCCGGCGAGATCCAGAAGGGCACGACGCAGACGTACGAGCTCATGCACGTCCGCCTGCTCGCGGGCGCGGTGTCCGAGGCGGACGAGGCCAAGGTCGAGACGGCCAAGCTCGAGGCGGACCAGGCCGTCGACGAGGCCACGGAGCAGCTGCGCGTCGCCAAGCTCGGCCTCGCCTTTCTGCTCGGCGTGCGCGGCAGCACGCCGGTGTTCCACGTCGATCAGGATCTGCCCGCGTATCGCGTGCCGCCTGGGCTGGGGATGACCACGTCGGACACGCTCATCCACGACGCGATCGAGCGTCGTCCCGATCTGCGGATCGTGGACAAGTTGCGCGAGAGCGATGAAGCAAAGCTCGTGTTGGCCCGTCGACTGCGTGTGCCCGATCTCAACCTCAACATGGGATATCAGCAGCAGGCAGGAACCACCGCGAGCGCGGCGCAGCCACCCACGTTCACGTTCGGCCTCGGTGGAACGCTCCCGCTGCTCTACGCCCAGCGCGGTGAGATCATGAAGGCCGAGGCTGCGGTGAAGCAGGACCAGATCCAGCGCGCGAAGCTCGCCGCGCAGATCACCACCGACGTCGAGACCGCGTGGACGCACTTCCAGTCGACGCGCGTGCGCCTCGAGCGCATGCAGGGTCGCCTCCTCGATCGCGCCAAGCGTGCGCGCGATCTCATCGAGATCCAGTACAAGAAAGGCGCGGCGTCGCTGCTCGAGCTCCTCGACGCGCAGCGCACGTTCATCGCGATCAACGAAGAGTACTACCAAGACTTGGCCAACTACTGGACCGCCATCTTTCAACTGGAGCAGGCGGTCGGCATGGAGCTCCGGTGATGCGCAGCATGTTCCGTTCGATCCCGTGGATGCTGTCCTCGACCCTTCTCGTCTGTGCAGGTGCAGGTGTAGGTGCAGGCGGCTGCGGTGGCAAGCCCAAGGAAGTGCCCACGACGGTTCCTGCCGGTCAGGCGTGGCTCACGCCCTCGCAGATCAAGGACTCGAAGCTCGAGGTCTCGCCGGTGAGCATGCACGACGTCGGCGGCGCCATCGTCACGTCCGGTCGCGTGACGTTCGACGATCTCCGCGTCTCGCACGTCTTCTCGCCGGTGTCCGGCCGCATCACGAAGATCCTCGTGGACCCCGGCCAGCGCGTGAAAAAGGATCAGCCGCTCTGCGTGATCCAGTCGCCCGACATCGGTCAGGCGTTCTCCGATCTCGCGAAGGCGCGCGCCGATGCGGACGCCGCCGACAAGGACTTCCGTCGCCAGAAGGAGCTCGTCGAGGCGCACGCGGGCGCGCAGAAGGATCTCGAGACCGCGAAGGCCACGCTCGACAAGGCCCGCGCCGAGCTCGATCGCTCGCAGCGCAAGGCGCGCATGCTCGGGCACTCGGGTGCCGACGAGGTCACGCAGGAGTTCCAGCTCCGGTCATCCATCGAGGGCGAGGTCGTCGTGCGAAACGTCAGCCTCGGCGGCGAGGTCCAGGGCACGTACTCCGGCGGCGCCGCCGTCGAGCTCTTCACGATAGGTGAGCTCGATCGCGTGTGGGTGCAGGCCGACGTCTTCGAGATCGATCTCGGCAAGATCAAGGAGAAGAGCCACGTCAGCGTGAAGGTGGTCTCGTATCCGAACCGCCTCTTCGAGGGGGTCGTCGACTACGTCTCCGAGACGCTCGACCCGGTCTCGCGCACCGCGAAGGTGCGTATCTCCGTCGACAACAAGGACCGCCTGCTCAAGCCCGAGATGTACGCAACGGTGCAGATCGCGATCGACCAGCGCAAGGCCATCGCGATCCCGCGCACGGCCGTCATCCACCTCGGCGAGCAGACCGTCGTGTTCGCGCAGATCGGCACGGCGCCGGATGGCCGGCTACAGTTCGAGCGCCGTCCCGTCGCGGTCGACGAGGAACAGGGGGGGGACTACCTCCCCGTCACGCACGGGCTCAAAGAGGGCGACCGCATCGTCTCGGCCGGGGCCATCTTGCTCCTCGGCATGCTGTAGCGGAGAGGCCCCATGATCCAGAAGCTCGTCCACGCGGCGCTCCGCGCGCCGTTCATGGTCTTCGGCATCGTCCTTTTGACGATCCTCGGCGGTCTGTACGCCTACAAGGTCCTCGACATCGAGGCGTACCCGAACCCTGTGCCACCGCTGGTGGAGCTCATCACGCAGCCCGACGGCTGGAGCCCCGAGGAGGTCGAGCGCCAGGTCACCGTCCCGCTCGAGATCGGGCTCGCCGGCATGGCGGGCCTCGAGCACGTGCGCTCGCAGTCGCTCTTCGGGCTGTCGGACGTGAAGTGCTACTTCAAGTTCGGCACGGACTATCTGGTCGCACGTCAGGAGGTCATCAACCGCCTCCAGTTAATCCAGATGCCGGCGGGCGCGCAGCCCACCATCTCGCCGTGGAACGCGATCGGTGAGGTCTTCCGTTACTCGCTGCGTGGCAAGGGCTACACGGTCCGCGATCTCAAGACGGCAGAGGACTGGGTGCTCGAGCGACAGTTCAAGCAGGTGCCCGGGGTCATCGACGTCACGAGCTTCGGCGGCGAGACCAAGCAGTATCACGTCGACGTCGATCCCTATCGCCTGCGCGGTCAGGGTGTGTCGCTGGCCGCGGTCACACAGGCCGTGGGCAACGCGAACCAGAACGTCGGCGGTCAACGCGTCTCGATCGGCGAGCAGTCCTACAACGTGCGCGGCGTCGGCCTCATCACGTCACTGCGCGACATCGGCGACATCGTCGTCTCCGAGGCGAAGGGCGTGCCCATCCGCATCCGGGATATCGCAGAGGTCATGGTCGGCTACTCGCCGCGCCTCGGGATCGTCGGCCGCTCGGGCTGCATGCGCCTCGAGCCGCAGCCGTTGTATCGCCGCCTCTTCGGCCTCGCGCGGCCGCCGCGTCGCGCTGACGAGCCCACCGCCGAGTGCACCAACGAAGACCAGCCCGATATCGTGCAGGGCATCATCCTCATGCGCTATGGCGAGGAGACGCCGAAGACGCTCGAGGGCATCTACGCCCGCATCGATCACATCCGTAAGTATCACCTGCTGCCGCCGGGTATGGAGATCGAGCCGTACTACGATCGCGGCAAGCTCGTACACGTCACGACGAACACCGTCCTCGAGAACCTCCTCGTCGGCATGCTGCTCGTCACGTTCGTGCTGTGGATCTTCCTCGGCAACACCCGCGCGGCGCTCATCACCGCGGTCACGATCCCCGTCTCTCTGCTGATCGCGTTCATCGGCATGGTCGTGACCGGGACACCCGCCAACCTCATCTCGCTCGGCGCCGTCGACTTCGGCATCGTCGTCGACTCCACCGTCATCATGATGGAGAACATCTTCCGTCACCTCGGGCCTCACGGCCACGGGACCATGGCGCAGCGCATCCAGAACGCCGCCGCCGAGGTCGGTGGCCCGATGTTCTCGTCGACGCTCATCATCGGTGTCGCGTTCCTGCCGCTGTTCACGATGACCGGCGTCTCCGGCGTCATCTTCTCGCCGATGGCGCACACGTACGCCTTCGCCATCGGCGGCGCCATCCTGCTCGCGCTCACGCTCACGCCCACGCTCGCGTCGCGGCTCATGCCGGCCGATATGGAGGAGAAGGACAGCTGGCTCATGGCCCACCTGTCGCGCATGTACCAGCCGCTCTTCAAGCTCGCGCTCGGCAAGCCGAAGGTGGCGCTCGGCATCGCGCTCACGCCCATCCTTCTTGCAGGCGCCATCCTCCCGTTCCTCGGTGGCGAGTTCATGCCGAAGCTGGAGGAGGGCAACTTCTGGATCCGCGCGACGTTGCCCATGTCCATCTCACTCGAACAGTCGGCGAAGTACGTCGGCCGCATGCGCGAGATCCTGCGCAGCCATCACGAGGTGACCACGGTCGTCTCGCAGCTCGGTCGCCCGGACGACGGCACGGATCCATCTGGCTTCTTCAACATCGAGCTGTTCGCGCCGCTCGAGCCGTTCGACGAGTGGCCGCGTGGCGTCACGAAGGAGAAGCTCACCGAGGAGATCTCGGGCGAGCTCGAGCACTCGTTCCCCGGCGTCGACTTCAACTTCTCGCAGATGATCTCCGACAACGTAGAGGAGGGTCTGTCGGGCGTGAAGGGCGAGAACAGCGTGAAGATCGTCGGCCCCTCGCTGCACACCAACGAGGCCAAGGCCGATGCCATCGAAGACGTGATGAGCAGGATCCCCGGCATCAAGGACCTCGGCATCTTCCGCTCGCTCGGTCAGCCGAACATCCGCATCACGCCGGACCGCACGATGTGCGCGCGGTACGGTCTCAACACGGGTGACGTCGAGGCCGTGGTCGAGGCTGCCGTCGGTGGCAAGGCGATCACGCAGGTCTTCGAGGGCGAGAAGAAGTTCGATCTCGTCGTCCGCTTCGGCGAGCGGTACCGCACGAGCATGCAGTCCATCCGCGAGATCACCGTCAACACGCCGGACAACGCGCAGATCCCGCTCGGCCAGATCGCACAGATCGTCCAGGAGGATGGTCCGTCGGTCATCTTCCGCGAGGACGGCAGTCGCTACTCGCCGGTGAAGTTCTCGGTGCGCGGTCGCGATCTCTCGTCGACGATCGGCGAGGCGCAGCAACGCATCGCCAGCGACCCGAAGACGAAGCTCGACTACGACATGCACCTCGAGTGGGGTGGCGAGATCAACGAGATGAGGGAGGCGAACGGGCGCCTCATGATCGTTATCCCGATCACGCTGCTCATCATCGCTTTCCTGGTGCATTCGGCGGTCAAGACCTGGAAGGCGACGATGATCGTGCTCGCCGGGCTGCCGGTCGCGTGCTCGGGCGGCGTCCTCGCGCTGTTTCTCAGTCGTACCAACTTCTCGGTGTCCGCGGCGATGGGCTTCATCTCCATACTGGGGATAGCCGTGCAGGACTCGCTCATCGTCGTGACCTATTTCCAGAGGCTGTGCGCGCTCGAGCACCTGCCCGTGCATGAGGCGGCGAAGCTGGCGGCCGAGCGTCGCCTGCGTCCCGTGCTCATGACGACGCTCGTCGCGATGCTCGGCCTCACGCCGGCGGCGCTGTCACACGGCATCGGCTCCGAGACGCAGAAGCCGCTCGCTCTCGTCGTCATCGGGGGGGCGCTCATCCTCGCGATCCTGCCGCGGCTGCTCCAGCCGTCGCTGCTGGTGCTCACGCATCGGCACGGCCTCGACAGGGACGAAGAGCCCGACCCCGGCGAGCTGGCGAGCACCTAACGGACGGACGGGATGGTGATGGTGAAGCGACAGCCTTCGTCGGGACGCGACCACAGGTGGATGTCTCCACCGAGCGCCTGCGTCGTGCGGTGCACGATCGCAAGGCCGAGCCCGTGACCGGGCACCTCGCGATCGGTGCGGCCGCGATGGTGCGGCTCGAAGGCGTGCGAGGCCAGCTCCTCGTCCATGCCGACGCCATTGTCGCGCACCACGAGCTCCATGAGGCCGTCTTCCCGCATGTGACCGGAGATGCCGATCTCGAGCGGACGGTCGCGCGCGCGGAACTTGACGGCGTTCTGCACGAGGTTGCGCACGATCTGTTCGAGCACGCCGGGTGCGCACGCGACCTCTTCATCGGTGACGTCCACCGTGACGAGCGCGTAGCGCAGCTCGAGCGCCAGCTCGTCGAGCACGTGCTCGGTCACGGCGCGCGGCGAGGCGGCCCCGGGCTGCGGACGACCCGCGCGCGACAGCTCGAGCATGTCGTCGACGACGCGCGACATCTTGTCGACGGCGGTCCGGATGCGAGAGGCCATCGTGGTGACCTCCTCGGGCGACTCGGCGCCGGTCGACAGCAGGTCGGCGTAGCCGCGGATGGGCGAGAGCGGTGCGCGGAGATCGTGTGCCGCTCGACCTGCGAACTGGTCGAGCTCGCTGTTGCGCTCCGCGAGCAGCCGAAGGTGCGCGCCGTACAGCGCACGCTGGTTCGCGATCATGCGGCGCAGCACGAAGGCCACGGCGACGCACAGCAGCAGCACGGCCGCGCCGACGCTGCCATCGACGACGAGCGCGTGCCGGTGGATCGCCGCGATCTCGTCGGCGTGGTGGTGCGCGATGCGGCGGTTGATGGTGATGAGGGCGTCGATGCGGTCGTCGATCTCCTCGGAGCGCCGCTGCACGGCCTGGCTACGACCCGAGGGTGCGCCATCGATGAGGTGCTTGATCATCGTGTAGAGCGCTTCCCACTGCGAGCGCTCGTCGGGTGCATCGGCGATTCCCTTGTACTCGTCGGCGAGCTTCACGAGGTTGCTCTTGATTTCCGTCAGCTCGGGCTCGGTCAGCTCCTCGCGCGAGAGGCGGTACAGCTCGTTGTGGATGTCCTCGAGCAGCTCGACGGAGCGCTGCGTGTTCCCGACCATCTGCTCGGTGCGGTCGGCGACGCGGCGCTCGATGACGAGGTCGGCGCCGACCATCGCGGCGACGAGACCGACCACGAGCAAGAGCGCCAGCTGCACGGGCCACGCTCGGGTCGTCTTCGCCACGCGCAGGTCCATGGCCGTCCGATAGCACGATCGTCAAACCCTTGTCCCGTCGTGTGGAGCTGGTAGGTGACACGCGGAGATCAACGGAGGATGTTCGCGTTTCCCCTCGCGCAGTCGAGCTGCGTGATCCTTCTCCCAACGCGCTTTGCGCGCGCGCGTCTGGGAATTGCACTCGGCGCTGCACTGGAGCTGGGACGATGACACGCATCCTCATTGCCGAAGACGACGAGCTCACCCTCGAACTACTGGAGAAGGTCCTGCGTCGCGAGGGCTACGAGGTGCTCGGTGTGGCCGATGGACAGGCGGCCATCGACGCGCTTCGCAAGAACACGTTCGACCTCGTGCTCACCGACGTGCAGATGGCTCGCGCCAGCGGCATGGAGGTGCTCGACGAGGTGCTGAAGCGCACGCCGGACCTACCGGTCGTGCTCATCACCGCGTACGCGGAGCCGGGCGCCGTGATGGACGCGATCCACCGCGGCGCGTCCGACTATCTCGGCAAGCCGATCGATGTCGATGCCGTGCGCTCGACGGTATCGCGCACACTCGAGCGCGTGCAGCAGCGAGGCAACGCGAGCCCCGGGCAGAAGGCGCTCGACGACCGCGCGCTCATCGGCACGAGTGCGAAGATGCTCGCGCTCTACAAGGAGGTCGCGCGCGTGGCGCCGACGGACGCGACGGTGCTCATCATCGGCGAGAGCGGCGTCGGCAAGGAGCTCGTCGCGCGTACGATCCATGCTCGCAGCCGCCGGCAGAAGATGCCGTTCGTCGCGGTCAACTGCGCGGCGCTCGCCGAGGGCGTGCTCGAGTCGGAGCTGTTCGGACACGAGCGTGGCGCGTTCACCGGCGCGCAGGCCGGACGGCGCGGCCTCTTCGAGGAGGCGAGCGGTGGCACCCTCTTTCTCGACGAGGTCGGTGACGTCTCCACCAAGATGCAGGGCCAGCTGCTGCGCGCGCTGCAGGAGGGCGAGATCCGGCGCGTCGGCGGCAACACGTCGATCCCCGTCGACGTGCGCATCATCGCCGCGACCAACCGCGACCTCACGGAGGACGTTCGCCGGGGCAGGATGCGGCAGGACCTGTTCTTCCGTCTCAACGTCGTGCGGCTCGACGTGCCGCCGCTGCGCGAGCGTCGGGACGATCTCGAGGCCCTCGTCGAGCACCTCGTGGCACGAAGCGCCGAGAAGGCCGGCGTCGCGGTGCCGGGCGTGAGCATCGCGTGTCGGGAGCGCCTGCGCGGCTACGACTGGCCCGGCAACGTGCGGGAGCTCGAGAACGCGCTCGCGCGCGCCGTCGCGATGGCACAGGGCGGGGTCATCGTGCCGGGCGACCTACCGCCGCACGTCGTCGGGCAATCGGGTCCGCCGCGCGGCACCATCGACGAGGACTGGCCCACGCTGGAGGAGCTCGATCGTCGCTACATCGATCGCGTGCTGCTGCGGACCGGCGGCAACAAGACCTCTGCGGCCGCGGTGCTCGGCGTCGACCGTCGTACGCTGCAGCGGCTCTTCGCGAGCAACCGCGCGCTCGAGGAGAAGGGTGAGCCGCGGTGAGCGGCGTGAACGCGAAGCCCGGCTTCGGTCATCAGCCGAAGCTGCGGTGTAGCAAGCAGGTGCTGCGCCTACCGTGAAGCTCGCGCTGGCGCTCACGTTGCTCGCGGGCTGCGGGTCGTCGTCCGCGATGTCGCCCGGCGACGGCGATCTGGCGCGCGACGACGGTGCACCCGTGCGCGTTGGCTGCACGGAGCGCTACGGCGCGGCGCTCGATACGCCATTCGGTCGGCTCGATGGCGAGCTCATCGCGATTCTCGATCCCGGCCAGCGCCGGTGCCACGCAGATCGGGACCACGTCCACCTCCAGGTGCGCGCGAACAACGCGGTCTACGACATCGCGGTGAACGTCTCGAGCAACACGGGTGGGTCGGTGCTCTACGAGGCGATCGATCACCCGCTCTACGGGCCCCCGTGGGCCGAAGGCTGGCACGGCGACGTGACGCTCGACTACCCGACGGTCGGCCTCCGCTCGATGGACTTTGCGCCCGTGCCCACCGCGAAGCTCGCGAGCACCATCGAGGCCGAACTCTCGACAGCCAACCACGTCTCCGTGTTCGCGAGCAGCTACACCGATGGCTCGGGCGCTCACCTCGTGCACCGCAACGGTGATGGAAACGACGGCGCGATCGTCGTACGTCCCCTGTCTGCGGTCGCGCACGTGCTCGCGTTCCACTTCGCCGGTCAGGACTTTTGACGCAACGAAAATTTGCGCTCGGTCTCTCGTGCGACGAACCTCGAACGCTGGGGGTCGCTCATGTGGAAAGTCGATAGCACGCTGGTTCAGACCGACATCGAACGTGCGACGCGCACGAGCATCGCCACGCCGGATCGTCGCGGTCCTGCGCGCGAGCGGCTCGACGGCGTCGCCGACGTCACGTACGCCGCCACGGGCGGCTCGGTGCGCGGTGCGACCGTCGACCTGTCCGAGGATGGCCTCAGCCTCGTCTGCGACTGCAAGCCGGAGCTCGGCACGCTGCTACGCATCGACATCGACGGCCTGGTGATCGAGGGTCGCGTGCGCCACGTGGCGAAAGAGGGCGTGCTCTACAAGATCGGCGTCGAGACGGCGTAGTGATGGGGCCACCGTGCGTAGCGTGGTGGTGTCAGTGGTTGCTACGGGTTCAGCCGCGTGGTCTTCCACCCCTTGCCGGCGTGCTCGAAGCGAATCCGATCGTGCAGCCGTGAGCGACGGCCCTGCCAGAACTCGAACGCGCGAGGCCGCAAGAGATAGCCGCCCCAGCTCGGCGGCAGCGGGACCTCGGTCGGATACTTCTGCTCCAGCCGAGAGACCTCGGCCTCGAGCGCTGCGCGGCTGGTGAGCGGAGCGCTCTGCTTCGACGCGAGCGCGGCCACCTGGCTCTTGCGCGGACGGCTGTGGAAGTACGCGACGGACTCGTCGTGAGAGGTTCGCTCGATGAGGCCCTCCACGCGCACCTGGCGCTCCAGCAAAGGCCAGAAGAAGTTGGCCGCGGCGCGCGGGTTCGCAGAGAGCTCGTGCCCCTTTTTGCTGTCGTAGTTCGTGTAGAAGCGAATCCCTTCGGCGTCGACGCGCTTCGCGAGCACGATGCGCGACGACGGCATCAGATCCGCACCGACGGTCGCGAGGTTCATCGCGGTGGGCTCGAGCGCGCTTGCAGCGAGCGCTTCGTCGAGCCAGCGCGAGAGCGCGACGATCGGATCGACGCCGAGATCGGCGGCCTCCAGCGTGCCCTTGTCGTACTCCGTGCGCTCCTTGCCGAGGTCGGTCATCACGCCAGCTTGCCTTCGTGTGATCCACGTGGCAATCACGAGAGGCGATGAAGCGCGTCGTCCTCACATGCCTTCTTCTGGCGAGCGTCGCGCACGCAGACGATTCCTCCGGCACGCAGCGCAATCCCATCGAGCTGAGGCCCATCGAGCTGAAGCTGCCGAACCGGCCGCTGCGACGCAAGGTCGGGCTCGGCCTCGTCATCGCGTCGGTGGCGCTGCTCGCGCATGGCTTTCTTTTCCTCGGCCTCGCGAAACACGCGAACGACGGGGTGCTCGCGAACGACCAGTATCATCCGAGCGAGGAGCGTCATCGCAGGTCGTTCGAGTTCGCGCAGACCGCGTTCTTCATCGGCGCGCTCGTCACGTTCGTTCCAGGCATGGTGCTGATTTGGGATCGCTGAAGAAGCTCGCGCTCGGGCTCGTCCTGCTGTCCCCGTCGTGCTTCAAGACGCCGGCCTACACCGACGGGCAGCTGAAGTGCAGCACCGACGTCGACGACCCTTGCCCGGGCCGCGCGTCCTGCGTCGCGGGGTACTGCTACCACGCACCCGATCTCGCGATCAGCTTCGACGGCGGTGATGGTGGCGACGCCGGTGATTAGCCGTCGATCGAGCTTCGCCAGTCGATGAACCTGCGGTGGATTCTTAGACCGCGGTCCAGTTACTCGTCGGGGTGTTCTGCTTCGTCGGGAGTCGCATCGGACGGCGGCGCGGGCTCGGGGGGCGCGGGCTCGAAGTAGCTCTCGCCGATCGACAGCTGGAGCAGGTGGTCGACGTCTCGCCCCAGCGCCTTGCGCAGCAGCTCGGGTGGCTCCGCCATCGGCTCGTCGGAGAGGTGGAACGTGCCCCAGTGGACGGGGACGAGGTGCTTCGCGCCGACCTCGCGGAAGACCTTCGCGGCCTCCTCCGGCGAGATGTGCTGCGAGCACATGAACCAGCGCGGCTCGTACGCACCGATCGGGATGAGCGCGTAGTCGAGGTCGGGGAAGCGGTGTCCGATCTCCTTGAACGCAGCCGGGTAGCCCGTGTCGCCGGCGAAGTAGAAGCGCTTGCCTCCGAGGTCCATCACGTAACCGCCCCACAGCGACTTGTCCTCGTCGGTGATGCCGCGACGCGTCCAGTGTTGCGCGGGCACGAGCGTGATGATCGCGTGGCCGCCCGAACGGCCGACGACCTCGGTGGCCTCCCACCAGTCGAGCTCGATCACGTTGGGATACCCGCGCTGCTTGAACCACGTGCCCAATCCCAGCGGCACGACGTACGTGACCGCAGGCCCGAGCGCCTCGATGCTCGGCTCGTCGAGGTGATCGCGGTGGTTGTGCGAGATCACCACGACGTCGATCGGCGGCAGCAGCTTCTCCTGCACGCCGGGCGGTGCGAAGCGACGTACGAAGCCCGAGATGCGGTCCGAGAAGATCGGGTCGGTGAGCAAGGAGACGCCGCCGCCTTGAATGAGCGCGGTCGCGTGGCCGATCCACGTGATCGAGACGCCGCCGTGGTTGTCGCGTAGCGCCTTGCCGTCGTTCATCACGAACGGTGGGCGATAGTCGTCGGGGCGCTTCGGACGGCCCGGCGTGAGCTGCCACTTCAGCACCGCAGCGACGCCGAGACGCTTGGGCCAGCCGGGCGGGTTCTCGAAGCGTCCTTCGTGCCACTGCGGTGAGTGGATGATGCGCTCGTCGGCCATGTGACTACAGCCGGCGAGGAGGAGCGAGAGACCGACCGCGCCCGCCGGCACGCCGCCCCTGATGGCGTGAATGAACGACAGCCATGCGCGCAACGGCTACTGGAGCGCGTCCTTGTAGAAGTCGTCGAGGATCTTCTGGTTGTTCTTCTCCACGAGCTTGCGCCGCACCTTCTGGCTCGCGGTGAGCTCGCCGGACTCGATGGTGAAGTCGGCCGTGAGGATCGCGAACTTCTTCACCGTCGAGTAGCTCGGCAGGCTCTTGTTGAGCGCGTCGATGGCGGTCTGGATCTCGGCGCGCACCTTCTCGTGCTGCGTGAGCGCCTTGTAGTCGACGGACAGGCCGTGCTCTGCGCCCCACCGCACGAGCTCGGGCTCGTCGAGCGTGACGAGCGCAGACACGTAGTTGCGCTTGTCGCCGTGGATGACGGCCTGGCTGATGAGCGTCGAGAGCGTCTTCAGCTTGCCCTCGAGCAGCTGCGGCGCGATGTACTTGCCGCCCGACGTCTTGATGAGGTCCTTCTTGCGATCGGTGATCTTGAGGAACCCATCGGAATCAAGCTCACCGATGTCGCCGGTGCGGAACCAGCCGTCGGCGTCGATGGCCTCCTTCGTCGCATCGGGCAGGCCGTGGTAGCCGCGCATGACGCCGCGGCAGCGCAGCAGGATCTCGCCATCGCTCTCGGCGATCTTTATCTCGGTGCCGGGGACCGCCTGACCGACGGTGCCGAACTTGTACTTGTCGGGACGGTTGACGAAGTTGGAAGCAGAGGCCTCGGTGAGCCCGTAGCCCTCGAGGATGAGCAGCCCGAAGCCGTGGAAGAACTCCGAGATGTCGCGGTTGAGCGGCGCGGAGCCGGAGACGAAGTAGCGGAGTCGACCGCCGAACCGCTCCTTGAGCTTCGAATAGACGAGCTTGTCGGCGATGGCGTACTGCAACGCGAGGAGGCCCTTCGGCTCGTGGCCGGCCTGCTTCTCGCGCGAGGCGCGCTTGCCCACGTCGACGGCCCACTGGAAGATCTTCCATTTGAGGCCGCCGGCCCGCTTCGCATCACCGACGATCTTGTTGTAGACCTTCTCGAAGATGCGCGGCACGGCAGCGACGAACGTCGGCTTCACCGTGCCGAGGTTCTCGACGATCTTGTCGACGCGGCCGTCGATGGCGGTGGAGAAGCCGATGCTCAGCTGCGCGGCCTCGAGCACCTTGCCGAAGACGTGCGATAGCGGCAGCCAGAAGAACTGCAGGTCGTCGGCCACGAGCAGCTTCATCGACGCGATGCCCTCCGCCTCGAAGACCCAGCAGTCGTGTACGAGCTCGACGCCCTTCGGCTGGCCCGTGGTGCCCGAGGTGTAGATGAGCGTGGCGAGCTGATCGCGCTTCACGCTGCGCGCGATCTTCTCGAGCTCGCCCGGGTGCTCCTTCTCCCAGGCGGTCCCCTTGGCCTCGAGCTCGGCGAGCGAGATCACCCAGCCGTCATCGCCGTCGGCAACCGCGACGTCGTCGAACGTGATGACGTGCGCCACCTCGGGGAGCTCGCTCCGCTTGCCGCGCAGCTTCTTCACCTGCTTTTCGTCCTCGGCGAACACGATGACCGTGTTCGAATCCTTGAGGATGAAGACGCACTCGTCGGCGGTGTTCGATGGGTAGATGGTGGTCGTCGCGCCGGCGGCGCACATGACGCCGAGATCCGCGAGGATCCACTCGACGCGCGTGCCGGCGAGGATCGTGACGCGCTGCTCGTGCTCGAGCCCGATGGCGCGCAGGCCGCACGCGATGGCGCGGACGCGATCGCCGGTCTGCTTCCAGCTGAGGGACTTCCAGGTCCCGTCGGCGGTGGGGAAGCGATACGCCTCCCGATCGGGGCTCTTTGCGACCCGGTCGAGGAAGAGTTGTGCGACGGACTCGGCAGACTGGTTCATGACGCGAGACAATACACCCGGCCCGTCGGTCGCGAATACCTAGTTGATGGGGGGCTGGCCCGGGCAGCCGTAGACGACGCCGAGCTTCTGGGTCGAGTCGTTCTTGAGCGTGTCGCAGGCCGAGCCGTTGAGCGTGATCTGTGCGGGGCTGTCGCTGTACGAGAAGCCGTTCGTCGGATCGGCGGCGACGGGCGTCTGGTTGAGGTAGACGTAGAGCTGCGTCGGATCGGGCGGCGTGGACGACAGCGCGAACGTGCACGACACGATGCCGCCCGCGATCGTCTGGAACGCGGTCTGCAGATCGGCGGAGCTGTTGCTCTGGTAGTACTTCGTCCCGCCGCTGCGATCGGTGTGGCCCGCGACGGCCCAGCTGTTGAGCAGGTCGGGATCCGAGCTCGTGCCGTCGCCGACGCCGATGACGTAGGTCTTCACCGATGGCGTCATGTTGTAGAGCGCGTCGATCTTGCCGGCGACGTCCGTGTCGCCGCAGTTGGGGAGACCATCGGTGGCGAGCACGACGATGTTGTCGCGCGTCGGATCGCTCAGGTTCGCGCCCGTGGCGATGGCGGCGAGCGTCGCGGCGGTCGGCGTGTTGCCACCGGGCTGCGTCGCTGTGAGCTCCGCGTCGATGGTCGCGCCGTTCATCGGCCCGAGCGCCGTGTCCACCTTGCCGGCGCCGCAGTCGCCGTCGCTGTTGAAGAGGCTCATGCCGAGACGGATCTGGCTGTCGAAGCCCGTGACGAGCGCGCTGACGGCGCCCTTCATGTCGTTCCACTTCGAGGTGTTGCTGCTGTCGGAGATCGGGTCACCCATCGAGCCCGACCGATCGATGACGAGGAACACGTTGGGCTGCACGCGGGTGACCGAGAACTGCTGACCGCCGCA